>PAXU01000020.1 GCA_002714565.1 Rhodopirellula sp. | reverse complement strand
TTTTTGTTAATTTCTCTTTGTCGAACTGTCTGTTGATGCTTCGTTAAATGCCACTGGACGATGGAATACTCACTGCATAAGTCACTCAAGGAAGTCTATTGTGATGAAGGTGCGCAATTAGAGGTGGTATTTGGTGACTATCGCATTGACGTTGTAGATGGCAGTGGACTGCTTATTGAAATCCAACATGGATCCTTATCTGCAATCAAACGAAAGTGCCATGCCTTGCTGCGTAAGCACAAGATGCTTGTAGTCAAACCTGTAATCCGCAAGAAACAGCTCGTTAAGCTTAGCAAACAAAACGGTGAAGTTACGTCCTCACGTAAAAGTCCCAAAACTGGAGATTGGATTTCCGTATTTGATGAACTGGTTTACTTTGCCAAGCTAGTATCCCACGCCAACCTAACGATGGAATTCGTCATGGTCGATATTGTAGAGCGACGGTTTCCCGGACACGGAAAGAGACGCTGGAGGCGGGACTCTGATTTTCAAGTTGATGATTTGGAACTCGTTGAAGTAATTGAACGGATCTGCGTGCGGGAAGTCACGGATTTGTTGCAATTGCTTCCGCATCTTGAACTACCGGATGAATTCGATACACAAGAGCTTGCTACTGCAATTGGCAAGCGACGCCATATTGCACGTCGGGTCGCATACAGTTTACGTGAAGCTGGAGCGATCAAAGAAATTGGCAAACGCGGTAACGCCAAACTATATCGTCGTGTTGATAAGTAACCGCGACTCTAATCCTGCGTTTTATGTTCCTGAAGCACAAATTGTGCTAACTCCCTCGTGAATCGTTTCGCCTGACCCACTTTCATATGAGATGCATCGGGCGGAACAATTGACTTTGTTTCATCATGATCAAGAAAGTGGAAACTTCGGCAACCCGTTTCCTTTACCATCACATCCCAGTATTCGTCGCGTGGAAAATGCTGTTCTTCCCATTCTCGGAACCAAATAGCAACGGGAAATCGAACCAGAATTACTTCACCACCACGTTTGTTAATCTGTGCAACATCTTCCTTCATCTGTTGAAGTAACTTATCAAAGTCACGTGGTGCAAATCGTTCCTTGTATCGAATCACTGACTTATGGAGGATGTCCCACTGCTCAACACACCAAGGTTGATCAATCAATTCATCAACAAATTGATCGGAGTTTTCTGAGGTGCGGTTGAACGAACGTGTTATCCAAAACGGTGGATACATGTTCTCGCGTTGTTCGGTGTGCCAGAAATCCAGAGACATACAAACCGGCGCAAACACGTACTGGTTCAGGATCGCCAGGTTTCCTTGAAGGGCACTACCAGTCCACTCCGATGCCCTAAACGCAAATGAGCGGCGGTCATCTTCAAGTTTATTGATTTGCATCAGTAGACGCTCGGAAAACGGGATTGCTTCATTTGCAAAAGCAAAGCCGGGCGCGTAACTACAAACAACCGTCCCTTTGAACTTTTGGTTTTGCGCATACTCCGTGAGCATTGGAAGAAAAGAGGCGCCATGTAACGACAAGTTAAATGGTCGCTGACCGGTGGATTCCTCCCATTGATCGTGATCCAGTCCAAAACTCATTCGCGAGGCACCAAGTAACACAGTCTGGTCCTCTNGCATAGAGTCCAGTTTAAATCGATGGTTTGCCCAGAAGTCCAGATCCAGCATTCGACTTGGCACGTAGCCTGCTTTGCGTACCTGCCACTCTGCAATTCCCAGTCCAGCGATAGTAATNGCGATTGCGAGAACGAACAAAACACCCAGTGGCTTTTCCGGAATATCTCGTTTTTCAAACAACTCAGAATTGGAAGTAGATGAACGCATTGTCACTTTCTCCCGTGAGAATAATTAATACAAGCAAAACAACCCAAACNGCNCAGAACAACCAATTGGGCATCGATTGTGCTACNTCTTCAATCTGCCGATCTCGCATAAGCCAATGCCCTGTTAACATCGCGAAGACAATGATCAGCACTAGNACAAGCTCTACCGATCGCATCACACTCAGTGGATCTGTGGTGTGACCCACCAANCTCCTGAAGACGATTTCACAGGATTCCCATGTCGGTGCAGCAAAGAACACCCAAGTCAGCGATACAGCTATAAATGTNAAAGTTGTACCAACAAGGCGCGGCAGCAGATTCTGCCAATTCACATTCGGCGATACCACGTTCCGTAATAACCGCTCAACAATTAGATATGTACCGTGTACTCCACCCCATACTACGAATCGCCATGACGCCCCATGCCACAAACCACCTAACAACATTGTGAGCATCAGATTAATCAGAGTCCGACGACCGCCCTTCTTGTTTCCACCAAGCGGAATATATAGATAGTCACGCAGCCANTCGGAAAGTGAAATATGCCATCTGCGCCAAAAATCNGAGAAACCAAGCGCNGCATACGGTGACTTNAAGTTGTTAGGTATTGAAAAGCCTAAGCACAACGCAACTCCAATGGCGCAAAGCGAATAGCCGGCAAAGTCGAANAATATCTGNGCGGAAAANGCAAACACNGATAGCCAGGCATCCATCGCAAACATTTCTTCTTGAAATCCAAACGCATGACCGGANACCCGNGCACACACGCTATCCGCTAACACTGACTTTTGAAANACGCCCCAGGTAAACAAAAATGCNCCCCATGAGAATTCCTGTGACGTTGCTCTCTTTGGGCTCTTNAACTGGGGTAANAACTGCTTCGGCCGTACAATCGGACCCGCNACTAACTGTGGAAAAAACGTAACGAACAAAGCGAAATCCAAGAANGAACTCTCCGGCTCACTTCGCTTTAGGTAAACATCAATCGTGTATGAAAGAGTCTGAAACGTGTAGAACGAGATTCCAACTGGCAAGATGATATCGAAATCTGGCACAGTCCACGTGAAGCCAAATTGGGCAACGATATCCGCATACGTCTGCATGAATAAAGTGCCNTATTTNAACCAACTGAGCATACCCAGATTNACCAATAGGCTTAACCAAAGCAGCAGTTTACGACGACCGNGTGACTCTTGCTTCTGCATCTGACCGGCTGCAAACCAATCCACACANGTGGATATCCANAACAAGATTACGAACGGTGGATTCCAGGCCGCATAGAAGAAGTAACTCGCGATGAGTAAGTTTATTTTCTTGATACGCCATGAGAACGGCATATAGTGCAGTACCACTACCACTATAAAGAAGAGCACGAAGATGACCGAGTTGAATACCATTTCGTGCCAGTATCAGATCAAAGATGTGCTAGCTAGTTCGTAGGGCCGAAGTAACGGTCGAGGAAATCCAGTGANTCGCGAATCAGATCATTCGGAGGAAGCGTATGGCCGCTCTCATAAATAACGAATTTCTTATCTTCATCCGGAGTGCCGAGTAATTCGAAGGCCGGTCGTGTAGATCGTTCCAATGGGAATATCTGATCAAATGCACCTACCAAGTGCAATGTGGGCTGTTTTACACGAGTAACATAGTTAATCTGATCTACCTGNGGAAGCGCCGGTGTCATCGACANTCCACCAACAAAGCTCAAGCCAATTTTCACTCGTGGTTCCACCGCACCGACGATTAGCCAATTGAAACTTCNCCAGCTATCACCGATATGGGCAATACGCTCGGCATCCATGTCCTCCCGGGAAACGATATAGTCGATCGTGCGTTTGTAGTCCTTGATCCACTGCACCAGGAAATCGGCATATTGCTGACTGTCATTGGCTGACCACGTCTTAAGTCCACCGTTGCGGTCGTACATTCCCTTTAGAACAGGTTGGATAAAGGCTCTACCACTCTGATTGGCAAAGTTGTAACGATCTGCCCCGAGCACGCTTTCCGCAATAGGTGTTGGGACAATCGAACCGGCGTGATGAAAATAAATGAGAGATTGAAATGGTGGCTTGGCGTTCTTTGGCAAATGAACATAAACAATGATTCTCTCATTGTTGTATGCCGCATCTATTTCCCAGATTTCCTTGATNTAGAGGTCCGAAGATTCTTCGTCTCGAGATGTCATCGTGGCATTTAGCGGACTATCATCGTAGTTGAACTGACTCTTGTAGACATCGAAGATCTCATCGGCTACTGGTGTTGCGTCAGTATAGTCACGCAATGCNAGCGTGACGTCTGCCAGTTGGTCTTCGGTTGGCTGTGACAAATACTTCACGCATCGGAAACCGCGACGTGAACTCCGATCAAGTGGATTCACTGGATTTGCCCGCCCAAAGAAGTATGCCGGATCCTCCGCAGAACCACCTAGTGACATGTATTCACTACCTGACTTGTTGAGCGCCCATTCCGAGACATTACCGCAGAGGTCAAAAATACCGTTAGGTGACATGCCGGTCATTTCGCCATTCGCCGTATAGCTGCCAGTATTCACGTTGCTGCGATTGATCATCAGCTTCAACCCGTCAGCCCGAAAGATCACTGCGGCAGCAGATGAAAAGTGATACAGGGTTGGTAAGTCCTTGCCGGCCCATCTTGCATAGGCGCGGGCCTCGTACCAACTCACACCTTGGACGGGATAATCGCCCTTACCTGAGTCAAATTGACCAACACGCCAATCTGCTGGTCCTGCTCTTCCTGTGGAATCTACGAACAGTTTTCGCGACTCTTCAAATGATAGTGATTCGCCATCCATGACAACTGGTTCAATCCAATACTCCGGATTGCTGTAACCACCGTCGTCGATAAACTCTTTGAACTCACGATTCGATACTTCGTATTGATCGATGTAAAACTCGGATACCGTGACTCCAAACCCATCCTTGATTTCCAGATCAAAAGCCATTCCTTCCAATGGGAATGCTGTTCCGTCGTAAACGCGGACCATTCCATCCGGGATCGTTCCCGTCTCGGCCAGTGTCACAGTTTGATCAAACGTATCAGAAAAACTAGAGTCGTCACTAGTCATGATCTCACGGTGGTAGCCATCCTTTTCAATGGTCAGCACTTTNGGAGTTCTTGATAAGCGGACATCCACCAACGGAGTTTTTCCGAGTTCTACAAATTCGCTTGTGTCGTCTACATACTCTCTAACCGANACGGTGGCACCGTCTGGAATACTACTAATGTTGTATGACATCGTGACTTGTTCCCAAGCACGTTGGAAACTCTTGTTATCTTCAAGGAACGGCTTAATCGCTTCGGCAATCCTATATCCTTCATCGAATCGCCCTTGTTCGGATAAGAGAATCAACCTGGGTAACTCTTCACTGATCGCCAGTGCGGCAGTCATTTTGCTATCAGTGGTGTCTTCAGCCCCTGGTTTTTTATCTTCATTTAAAAGTCCAAGATTATGGTCGTTACTACCTAAATCATTCGAGTCACCCGTNAACAGGAACAATCCAANCGCCGCGATTACAACCGCAGCAGCAATTCCAACCAGAAGTTTTGGAGATGTCTTACTGGGCGATGATGACGATGTTGCACCGATGAATCCAGCGAGATCCTCGGCAACGTCTGACATGCTCTGATACCGATCATCCGGTTCTTTTTGCAGGCACTTGGCAGCAATCATGAGAACCGGGTCTCGTGAACCACTCAGTTCTTCCATACCAGGTAGCGGATCCTTGAGAATTGCACTCATCGTCTCGATGACACTATCTCGCTTGAATGCGCGCTTACTTTGAAGAAGCTCATACAGCACGACACCAAACGAGAAAATGTCGCTCCGTTCATCAGCCTTTCGACCGCGTACTTGCTCAGGTGACATGTAACCGGCAGTACCCATGACCGTACCGATTTGCGTCTTTAACTCNCCCGCCGTCATCGTGTCTTCGTCAAAGCTCATTCCGGCTTGCACGGATGCTAAACCAAAGTCGAGTAGTTTAACTTTGTTCGATGTGGTCAGAATGACATTACTTGGTTTGATGTCACGATGAATAATGCCGCCTTCGTGAGCAGCACTAAGTCCATTGGCCATCCCAATCGCTATCTCAATNGCACGGTCGCGGTTTACAGATTCAACACATTCATCGAGAGTCGTGCCATCCGCATACTCCATCACGGCATAGTGCGCATCGTCATGCTCAGCAAAGTCGTAGAGCGATATGATATTCGGATGTGATAAACCAGCGATAGCTTTNGCTTCTCGATTGAAGCGCTCGACCCCATCAGAGTCCGCAAGTGCATTCGGCTTCAGTACTTTGATTGCAACTTTGCGCTGAAGCGTTGAGTCTATTGCCTCGTAGACAGTACCCATACCACCAGAACCAAGTTCTGCCTTGATTTCATAACGGCCAAGATTATCGCCAACAGATAACTGCATCTACTTATTTAACTCCGAATGGTAACGTCCATACTGTCGCGATTATAGGACATTCAAAAACCGAATTCTCTACTGATTNNTGATGGTTTTCCTTACTCGATCCAAAAATCTGCAATTTCCACACNANANATAANCCCCTGCTTATGCNAAAGCNGTGATTTGACTGTCAGCAGATGAATTTAGANAATTNAAACTCTCGATGTGTAACCAATTGAGTAATTCAGCCNGTTGNAATAANAACTAAAATAAGATCAGACTTGAGCGTCCAATTCCTCTCATTCTCTTGACTCAAACTATGTTTCTTCGCCTTTTACTGATCGTCGCTTGTATATTCACAACCGGATTTGATTCACCGACGGACAACAACAATGTTAAGACGATCTGGATGCCGACACGGGACGGGAAAAAGCTCAAGACCACCATCTATCACAACACGGACTTCGACTTACCACTTCCTGTTCTTCTTCTGAAAACTGCTTATGACGGCAAGAATTTTGAAAACCAGGCGCGCCGCGTTGCAAATCGCGGATACATAGCCGTCATACAGGACAGCAGGGGGCGTTTTGGATCCGAGGGTGAATTCCGACTTTACTGGAATGAAGCCCCGGATGGATTTGACACCATTACGTGGATCAAGGAACAGGATTGGTGCGATGGGCACGTTGGTATGTGGGGGCCATCCTATATGGGCAGCGTACAGTGGCTGACTGCTAGCACAGGTGCACCACTTAATGCCATCGCGCCAACAGCTTCTGTAACCTATTTCCATCACAACATTTACCGCGGAGGTGCAAGTATCTTTGCACTGGTACGCGCCGGATTTGGAGCCAACGTCTACGGCCCACCACCATCTGCCGGAGCATCACCTAATTGGGTCAAGTGGTATCTGACTCTACCGCTGATGGATATCGATGATGTCGTGGGTTACGAAGCACCACTGCAAATGAACATGATCAAACATTTCAAACCCGATGGATTCTGGAAGGAGACTGACGCAAGGAACTTTTCAGATATGAATCTACCTGCTCAGCACATCGTTGGTTATTACGACTTCATGTGTCCAGGTTCCGTCTACGCGTATCAAAAAATGCGGACCGACTCGCCAACCAAGTATTCTCGAAATAACCAACAGCTCATTCTTGGCCCGTGGGATCATGCCACCGGAAGTGACCGNTCAGGAGATGTTGTTTTNGGCGANACAGCACGCNTGGATACACTCGNTGAAAANCTCAAGTGGTACGACCGCTGGTTCAAGGGNGTGAACAGTAACAAGCCAGACNCTCGCGTNCGGTATTTCGTTATGGGAGATAACGAGTGGCGCACGGCTGAAGACTGGCCACCATCNGCATCCCAACTAACACCGTTCTTCTTGCATTCATCCGGTGATGCNAATTCAAAGGATGGTGATGGCGCGCTGAGCCAAGAAACACCAGATGTCAAACAATCACCCGATTCGTTCCGATCTGACCCAAACCACCCCGTGCCCAACGCACCTGCTCATGGCATCAAATATGTCGACGGTTTCGGTCCTTACGACGAGCATGCCGCACATTTGCGCGATGATGTCTTGGTCTACCAATCACAACCAGTCACAGAGCCCCTCAGCTTCGCGGGTCAGATTTCCGCAATCCTTTATATAAGTGCTGACACACCGGATGCCGACTTCGTGGTCAAGGTCGTAGATATTCATCCCAACGGTTTCTGCCACCCACTTTCCACTGGCATCCTCAGAGCTAGCGCTCGCAATTCGCTAATGCATCGCGAGCTACTTAAAAAGGACAAGACATATAAGATCACTGTTGATGTTGGTCACTGCGCGGCAACCATTAAGCCCGGTCACCGACTGTGTATTCAGATTCAGGGTACACACTTTCCCGTATACGATCGAAATACAAATACGGGAGAAGGCCCTTTTAGCAAACGTACTTTGATTTCAACACAAACCGTGTTTCATGATGCGAACCGCCAATCGCATGTACTGCTACCTATAATCAAGTAAAATGCCAACACGGCTTGAGCAAATAACCCCTTAGATTATTTGGCTACGGTTTAATTCACGCGCTCACCGGATATTGGTCACTTATTCCAAGGGAATAACCTCCGCCAATCTGTTTCGGTGCTGTATGTCAAATTAGCAGGTTAGCCTAACATAAGAGTTGAACCCCATAACCGGAGCTTAACCGATGAACTCTAAACTTGTCATGTATTTTGCTGTAGGCATTTTTTCGTGCTGTATTTTCATCACAGAATATGACGCTGCAGGTCAATCAGAGAAAAAACGACCACGTACCGAATCAATAAAAGTGCAGCAAGACAAAACGTCAGATGCAGATCTTCTTGAATTGAAGAAGCGACTCGCTGCTGCCGTTGAAGCCGGTAAACTCACTGAAGAAGAAGCGATTAAAAAGTACGAAGCCATCGCCGGTGACAAAGAACTCAAGAAACCTTCAAACGGTAAAGCCACCACTCCTGCTAAAAAAGCCACCACTCCTGCTAAAAAGGATTCCTCGGCATTCCTCAAGAAGCTGACCGAACTTGTTGAGTCCGGAAAACTATCTAAGCAAGATGCAACGGAATTGTACTATTCCGTGATTAAGAGCGAGCCATTGGATGGAGCAAAGAAGCTACCCAAGAAAAGTATTAACGGCGCAGACTACAAGATCAACTCGCTCGAGGAACAAAAACGTCTGAGCAAGATCCTGCCGATGACCTCCACCGGTGATGAAAAAGAAGGCCCGGTAGCATGCGGTTTCTTTGGCTGGGCAGCGGATGCCACCCACCGCTTCATGGACAACAGTCATCAGGGTTCACCACGGATGATCCACGGTCTCTCATTCCGGCTTGATCACAGAGATCATGACACGATTGGCCGCACGTGGGAGAACATCACGATTCGCGTTGCCCATGGCGACTGGAGCACCATCAAATACAACACCTCCAGAGAGTACAAATTACTCGATGATGAACAGGTTGTCTTCAGCAAGGAGTGGAGTTTCCCCACACTCAAGGGTCAACCGGCGCTTAAGCCAGCTCAATGGGGTGGCCCACAGAATTGTCTGAATTTTCGGTTCGATAAGCCATTCAAGTACAACGGCAAGGATGCAATCTACATTGAATTTGTGTTTAGTGGCGGAACCACTGAGGATGGTCGTGAATGGGAAGGTGACCTACCGTATGGATTCGAGTACTTCCTGGATTCCATGCCCGAAGCGGGTGGATGGCGACAAGCAGAAGGTCCTCGAGGACTTTACCGTCCACCGCGTGTGGAAGCAGTCGTATCTTATACTGCCGGCGGTCAATCAGTGTGGACATCGTCAGCGAAAGGCATGCCGTACTTGAACTGGGAATTCAAGGCTGTTCAATAACAGTACGAAGCTATTCTCACCTTCATTTTCATCACTTGATCGGTCTCTCCAACAATGAAACCACGCTGCCAACCCAGCGCTGCTCTCGTTATTCTTTTCTTTTGTGCTTACCCGNACAGCAGTTTAACCGCTGGCACATTCGCTAATTTTGAAAGCCCTCAGGCACATTCCATTGCGGTCGCTGACAATGGCAACCTACTCTACGCCATCAATACTCCGAATAATTCTCTTTCAGTCTTCACACTCGACGAGGATGGCAAGCCAACGCTCGCCACGGACATCTCAGTTGGCATAGAGCCTGTTTCGATGGCGCTTCGAACACAAACAGAAGCGTGGGTTGTGAATCACATTTCCGACTCCATTAGCGTGATCGACTTGGAATTAGGAGTTGTCACAAGCACGATCCAAGTAGGAGACCGACCTGGTGACATCGTGTTTGCGGGAAATCCAGCCCGAGCATTTGTTACATCAATGACGGAGCGGACCGTTCAGGTTATCGACCTAGACTCACATGAGATCGTCCACCGTGTACACATCCCGGGAAATGACCCGCGCACTCTACTTGCCAGTGTTGATGGTAAACGCGTCTGGGTTGCGATTTACCGCTCGGGTAACAAGACGACGGTTGTGCCACATACCATCTCCCCGCGACCGCCGAAGCCAACCAATGATGAGTTACCGCCAGCACCTGATCAGGGAATCATTGTTCAAACAGACGATCCAAANTGGAGCAAACTAAAAGTCGANTTAGCTGATGAGGATGTATTTGAAATCGACTCCTCCAGCTTCAAGATCTCCAGTCGTTTCCAGTCAGTGGGAACTATCCTGTTTAATCTCGCTCAGCATCCCGGAAGCGGTGACTTATGGGTGGCCAATACGGAAGCACGCAATTTAGTGCGATTCGAACCAGTCCTGCAGGGACACATCGTCTATAACCAAATCGCTTTGTTAACAGACCCCCAGGAACAAACGCAGCAACTCGACTTAAATCCTGAATTCGATTACGACATCATTCCCAATCCGCATGCAGTAGGACTTGCGCTGGCTCAACCAACCGATATCATCTTCGATGCCTCTGGCGAGCAAGCCTATGTGACTTCATACGGGACAGATCGTATTGGTGTTGTCAGTAAATTCGGCCATGTCACTTCAAGGATTGAGATCGGTGATTCAACTGGGGCCGAGACTGAGTCAAGGACCAAACGCGGACCGCGTGCGTTAGCCATGCATCCATCCGGTGATATTCTCTATGTCATGAATCGACTATCCAATAGCGTGTCTTTTGTTGATCTAGACTCGGAACGCGTGATAGGAGAAGTCGACATGGTAGACCTCACACCAACAGAAATTCGNCAGGGACGTGGTTACTTGTTTGACGCAAAGTTGTCCGGCAATGGGACGGTTTCATGTGCTTCATGCCANGTAGATGGTGATCGCGACGGACTGGCTTGGGACTTAGGAGACCCCGGCGGTCAGCTATTTAACAACGGTAGCGCCCGTCCACTTCATCCGATGAAGGGCCCGTTGATGACGCAAACACTCAAGGGAATGGCTGGTGAACGCATTTTTCACTGGCGAGCCGACCGCCCCGGATTAGAAACCTTTAATGGGGCTTTTCGATTGCTGATGGGCGGCGATGAACTTTCAGTAGACGACCTTGCCACGTTTGTAATCTACATGCGCAATATCTCGTTTGGCCCTAATCCACTGGATAATTCAGGATCACTTGTTCAAAGAGGTAAGGAAATCTTTGAGACGCAATTGGGGATCGGCAAAGAAGGAAAGAACCGGTTTCGTTGCATTGATTGTCACAGCAAACCGACTGGCGCCGGAACAACTGGCTTTACGGGGCTAATTGGCCAACCAACCAAGGCNGCCCAATTACGCGGATTGAACGAAAGGCTGGTTTTTACTGGTGGAGATTTCCGAGTCAACGGATTTGGATATGGTGCAGACGGATCAAAGAGTGACTTAATTGCATTTCTATCCGACGCACATCGTTTTGGTAGCATTTCTACTAAGGACCAACGGGCGCTCGAGGCTTTCCTATTGGCCTTTCCAACGGAAACCCCAGGCATTGTTGGTAAGTCGCTTACCGTTGATGTGCGGAACAAGGATGANAGAGCACTACAAGCCAGATTAGACAAGCTGCTGTCAGCAGCCGAATCTGGCAATTGCTTAATTTCTGTAAACGGTCTTCTAGCGGGCAAACGCGTCTCATTGCAATTCGACCCAGCGGATCGTCGGTTTCATACGGTTGGTGGCAGTATCCCAGCACAGACGCGGTCCGAGTTAATGAAAGCCGTAAATGGTGCGGATTCTGTACTTACATTTTTGGCATTACCCAACAAGCCATAACACGCATCAATTACTTTTGGGCTCGATGCAAACCAGCTCTTTAAGAGTACGAGCATAAATACAACCGTTTGCAAATGACAGACTCGAAAGCGTCCATGTCTCTGTTGCCGGTCCAAGATCTGATACGGACAGCAACGCATCCTTATCAAACACATCTGCATCCCATTTCAGAACATAGACGATCCCGATCATTGTTGGAAAGTACACTTTGTCACCAACGGCTATCGGACTTGGTGCTGAGACGTGCCCCCATCCGCTTCCGGCATTTCTCTTATCCTGCGAAACGACAAAGCCACTTGAGTTTTTCATNTCATTTGGCCGGGATTCATTCCACAAGATCTCATCCTGCGCATTTGCTCTTCGGACAACCTGAACCGGTACCTGCAGGTATTCGACATCTCCTGTCTTTATATTGATTCGACCGATGAAGCCGGGCTTATGAGACAAGAAGAGATTGTAATCGCCAAGCACGATGTTGGTTTGATAAGTAATCGGCTTGCGTGGTTTTTCAAACACCTGATTGTGTTTCGTTTGATATTGGCTGCCATTCACTGCAGTAATCGTGACACCTTTGGCCAGGGACATCGGAAACTGAACAGCTTGACCATCCTTTAGACTGAGCAACGAGTGCTCAAACCCTTTAATCACATGTACGCCACCCTCATTGAACATGACATTCTGATGAGCCTGATAACCTGCAATCCCGGACTCCCAGATCGCATGACCGGTGTCAGCGTCAATCAAGGAAACACCATATGGTTCTTCCGGTGGCTGATGCCCGCCTCCTCTACCAGTTGCGATAACGGCTTTACCATCAATAGTCTGAAGAATAGAAGTACTATGAACACCGGTGCCGGGTTCCGCGACCCAATTGACCGAACCATCCTGCAAGTCGAAAGCATGTAGATGTGTCCAAACGTCCTTGGAACGGCCATACTTCTTCGCACCTGACTTGGTTGTGGCGATTTGAGGTAGNTCTTTCTTTACGGTCTTCAGCACAATCAAGTTATGACCATGGAGCATCGGCTCATGTTGCCTGGCATGGTGTCTGCCAAATGGTACCCAGTGATGATCCCACTGCAGTTCTCCGTTATGGTCAAACACAGCAATTTGGCCACCGACATTCACAAACGCAACAAGATCATCTGTCGCAACAGCGGATGCAGCCGTGTTGTCGCTGAAAAGACTCGATAGATCTGTAACTCGATAGCCAACGATATCCTTGCGCCATAGTTCCTTACCTGATTCGGAGTCAAAGCACTGTCCCACGGTCAGACTACCCAACTCAGTATCCTCTTTAACCGGTGCGTGAGAGAGAACAAACACATGTCCGTTTTTAACNATGGGAGTCCCCTGCCCTGTGTTGGGTAGAGGCACTCGCCAACGGATGTTTTGATCGTGGGTAACACTGAACTTGGCGGGCCCTACTGCATCCACAGCAAAGTCACCATTAGGTCCGGCAGCCTGCGGCCAATCAGCTGCTAAAGAAATTGACGCAGATAGTAACAGGACGGCAACTGGAAAAATTCTAGACACAGAATTCATTTTCAACTGTAAGACTATGGAGTATTTTCTATCGATATTTCAGTATAGCTACACGAGGGCTCCCAAGGCCCTGCCGACCATATGGCTCATAACGGCCACAAAGTGAAGTGAAGTAACGCGTACAGATACCAACCACGGGTTAAACATGGTGTGGCTATTGAGCAATCCTCCATTTACACTCAACTACAATAAGTGAATAGATTCTCCCCCAACAATTTTTGATCGGCACTGCAATGTTTAGGACGCTTTCAACTTTCTTGGCTATTGGATCCTTGCTTTTGCTTGGGGTATCGTCGCCTGCGGACGATACTCAAACCAACAAAACTGCACATCACAGCGGAGATAAAGTACCCAACTTCAAGGTAAAAACTCTCGACGGTAGAAAGACAACGCTCCGCGCGATTCAGTCTGATGAAGACTCTAATTCGAGTGGTGTAACGGTGCTTACTTTTTGGTGTTCGTTCTGTGGTAGCTGCCGCATGGTCGACCAACCGTTGAGCGACTTATCACAAAAGTACAAAGGTAAAGTTGCGGTTCTAGCTCTCGATTCAAGTGCCGGCGAAGAAGCTCGCACGATTTCCAAAGTACTCGAAGAGAAGAGTTTAGAGATGCCAGTGCTGGTTGACGCCACGGGAAAGCTAGCGGATCTATTTGGCGCCAAGATGACAACCACAACGATTGTGATCGATTCAAACAGCATCATTCGCTATTGGGGACAATTCAAGCATGGAGATCATGCACTTGCAGAGCAGGCAATTGAAGCCGTATTAGCAGGTAAGGCACCACCTCACGATCACACCAAAGAACGTGGCTGACACATCGAACGACGTTAGGATTCCGTGAGAATCCTGTCTTGCTTTCTAGCCGGTACCACGCATTCCCGTGGATACACCCTTAATCGTCATTTGAGTTTGGTATTCCAGATCTGCCAGATACTCTTCACTGTCATTCTCAGATGCAGCAGCACGTCGGTTCATTAACTCGATTTGCAGTAGATTCAATGGCCCTACATATCCATTTCGGACACTGATTGATCGTTGCAGCCAACTTGCCTTATCTAATAGTTGTTCAGATCCTGTTAATTTAAGGATCGCTGCCAAAGTGTTTTCAAACTCCGTTTTGATCATGCTCGTCAGTTCATCCCCACCTTCGAGTCCGTTGCCAAGTTGAGCATAGCGGCTGAATACAGGCATATTCGTTTTTGCCAACGCCAAGGCTGCGTTATCAATGATCACCTTAAAAAAGGTCCATTCATCGTACATATTTTGCAGCACATCGAAGTTACCCGCATCGTCAAACTGTTTACATGCCGAGCCAATTCCAAACCACGCTGGAATGAGGCAACGACATTGCGTCCACGAGAACACCCAAGGAATCGCTCGCAGGTTTTCGACTTTGTCCCCTTGTCGACGTTTGGACGGACGAGAACCGATTGGGAGTTTCTCAATCGCGTTGATTGGGGTTACCTGGCGGTAATAATCCGGAAACCCTGAGTGATCCACAAGTTCACGATAGGCAGCTCGTGACTGGTCAGCTAATTGTTGAATGGTTTCCTGCCACGGTGATGAATCCACCGCCGAGTCATCAGACAGCTTTGACAATACTGCACAAGCTAATTGCTCAAGGTGACGACTGGCAATATGAGGATTGTCGTATCGATCTGAAAGAATCTCACCTTGTTCTGTGATTCGCAACGTACCGTTGAACGAATCTTCCGGCAGCGAAAGAACGGACTTCGCAGCTGGCCCACCGCCTCGACCAAGAGAGCCGCCTCGGCCGTGGAAAAACGTCAAGTTGATCCCAAATGCTTCAGCCACTTTGGACATTCGCCATTGCGACGAATAGAGTCCCCATTGGCCGGCGAGATAACCACCGTCTTTTGTACTATCGCTGTAACCAATCATGACTGTTTGGTTATCACCCTGAAGTTTCAGGTAGGCTCGATAGACGGGATCATTGAGTAGAGATGACAACGTCGCATCTGCGTTTTTCAAGTCCTGGATCGTTTCGAAAAGCGGTACCAACGGTAACTGACATAGGCTGTCCTGTTCGTCACCACCATCAACCGACTCAGACCATTTCCATAGCCAAAGTACGGTCAGTAAATCACTCGGTGTTCGAGTCATACTGACAACATGGCCACCAATGGCTGGCGTCCCATAGACTCTTGCAGTTCGCCGCATTATGGAAAACAACTCGAGAGTCCGCGTCGTGTCCTCTGACAGCACGGCTGAGTCTACAGAAAGCTCACACCCTAATGTACTTAGCAGTAACTCATGACGTTGCTCTTCTTCAAGGTTTTCAGGGGCGTCGTGTTTACCCGTTGCCTTCCAGATATCATTCATCACGGAGCTATAGACACTCGAATCCTGTCGAATATCCAGATGCATGATGTGGAATCCAAATATGCGAATTTGGTCCAGCCATGGTTGAACTTCGTTTTCAGCGATGATCGAGTTACCGGTTGCCCTCAAGCTGTCGCGAATGATAGTCACNTCACAATGTAGTTCCGAGGCAGATGTATAAGCACCTGAGATGTTGGCGGCACGATCGGTCATTCCTAGTGTTGCCGTTTGAGTAAGTCGCCAACGAATGACCTGAATCCACTGCCTGTAGGACTCGCTTGGCGGTACACGATCCAATAGCGATACAAGTTCCGGCCAGCGATGCTTCGCGGTGGCAACCGANTCCAAAATNGACTTTCCAGTTTCTGAATCTTCATCAGAGATACAAAGAGACCGNCCGAGATTCTCACATTGCTGCNGATGGGCATCCAATGCAGCTTCGCGTAACCATTCGAATGTTTGTGCCGTGACATCCGGAGTTACAAATGGATTTCCGTCACGATCTCCACCGATCCACGAGCCATAAACAAAAAGAGGGTTCGTCTTTTTGACTTCGGGATAGTAGTCGGTTAACGCCTGGCGCAAATCATGCGCCACACGTGNAACGATATCCCACAACACATCTTTGTAGGCCAGACCGCGTTTTACNTCTTGCAACACCGTGGGCCGTCGCGAACGGATAAAGTCTGTTTGCCAAAGTTTTCTCAGCTGTGCTTTGACTTCACTAGGTATGCGATCCCGATGAGCCGGCAACAATTCAGGTGAATCCTGACGATCAAGCAACTCTCTAAGATCATTTAATAGACGACGTATGGATCGTCGTTTTGCTTCGGTCGGATGTGCGGTTAGTACGAGTTCTACACGGGCATCATTGACGAACTGCTGAACGTGTTCATCTGATTTCCCTTCATCGTGGAATCGTTTGATAATGGCGCGAACGGTTTCTTTAGCTGGTTCCGGATAAGCATCGCGGTTGCGGCCATGTAACACTCGAATCCGCTGTCGATCTTCAGCTAGATTGGACAGTTCTAGAAAAATGGTGAAGGCGCGGGTGAGTGTATTNATTTGTTCGTCATCGACACTTGCGATGATNGAGTCCAATTCAGCTTCACGTTCCCTGTTTCCAGTGCGTAGCTCACGAATCATTTTGCGAACAGTTTCGACAAGTTCGAATCCTTCATCGCCATCTATTTCACGAATGACATCGCCAATCAGTCGGCCTAGTTGATCGACTTCTTTACTGAGCGTTGAGAAGGACGGTTTCGTCATGAATCTCGAGTGACTAATGAGCTTGAATGGATCTGGAAAAGGCTGAAGCAAGTGTTTACCTCAGAAGCTTCAGTTTATTTCGGATGAGCCAAATCGAACAGTGGTCAGAGATGTGAGAGATACGGCAATTGACGTGGATCTATTGGCGACAACTAAACAACCGTCAGGTCGGAATTATCCTAGCGTCGTCCGGCAGAACGGAGCGACTACGGGCGACAAAACCCCATATACGTCAGTCGCTGCACCTAACAACGACTGACGTATATGCGGAAGCCAAGTTTGAGGAATTTCAAATATGCACGTTAGTGTGTACGCGGTGACGACATCGGCTGGTCACAGGGTCCCGGAATTCCTTGCGATATATAGAACAGCAACTCGGCGAAGTCGACACGGCGTCTCTCGATGTCGTTGAAGGATCTTATGATGGTTGGGTCCACAGGATCCTGCACCTCGATCCCTGTCATGAATCCGGAGAGAAAGGCTGGATTTCCAAGCGATGTTGGCAAGTTGTTGTTTGACGGTATGCCGATGTGAACGAACGGCGTGTCCGTCTCAACTTGGTGACATCCATTGCATGTATTCACTGCAAACAGATGGCGGGCTTGTGAGGAAACATTCTCAGGTTCCCAAGGGACTCCAAATGGTGTGGGAGCTGCACTACCGAGTACCGACGGTGGTATCTCCATTCCCGAATTGACGATGAATCCCATAATCATACGACCTAACTGTGTACCGTTAAAGAAATTAAAGTCTGGAGTTTGTGCTACAGGAGTTTGAATCAGACTGCCAGAGTCCGTGTCCAGAGCGAACTCACGTAGTTCCCAGGGTCTGGCCAGACCTATTTCATTAGTACGTAGTTGATTTAAATGCGAACTAATAAGTGGTCGACCTGCGGGCAGGGCCGAAAAGTCAAGATACGCATCCGTAAACTTGCGTGTGATAATGGAAAGCTTTTTTATGTAAGTGTCAGTACCGATGGGGAATTGCCCGAGTTCNTGCCATCTTAGGGCCCATTGCTTGAGTTGATTAAAATTGGTTGCCGCCAGATTGTATTCGAAGATAGCGGTGAAACCGCCTCCAAGCTNCTGGCCATTCTCATCCAGCACAGCAAAGACAAATCTCCCTTCACCGGCNGAGAAAATATCCTCACAATCAAATGATCGCATATCCATGCGATTTACAATGGCAAGTAACTTGAATGGAGCTATTGTTAAATCAAGTTCATTGCCGCCACTTGCTTCTAGCCATGGATCAATGACCAATTCCTGCATGGAGGTTCTAGCCGGCGAATTCCCAAACCCAACGGGTTGATCGACCAACCATTGCTCTAACCATGTCTGGACGAATTGTGATGTGTCCTGATTTGTGGACATTTGCTCCATCAGATATTTGAAAGTCCAGTATGGTGTGTCGCTTGTTGGATCAGTTAGTATNGGATGCTCGATGACACTTAGATCTGTGATAACTAGCTCTCTTTCCGGATCAATAGAGCTCGGACTTATAGGATCAAGGCTCGGATCAGGTTGAGCAAACACTGAGCCCAAAGCGCTGAACATGTAAGTCATTAGTACGGTTGTCGTCACTAGAGTTTTCAAAGATGTCTTCATGGAATGTTCCTTTGTCGGTCGGTCCAAGTAATAATTGCCCCCATAGCCAATAATTACTTCCAACGCAGATTCCATGCCAAACGCGTTCAAATCTCCAAAAAAGGTCCTTCGGCCAAGTATTGCGTGANTAAAAGGCTGCTAGTGGTGCTCAAGNATNAGTTTTGTTGACAGTTGGTACACCAAAAATGCACAGTGTTTAAAAATGCAACAATTAAGCCGGTGTGTTTGATCATAGCCTTATTGAATTAAACCGTTAAAATAGTGGCTTATATGAGTTTTCTGGCGTTAAAAGTTTGTTCTCGTTTTTTGCCGCCCAGAAAAGAGATGAAGTTTTGTCCGGTGCCGGGCAATAAAGAGTTGGAAGTGATTCGATGTATCGCAATTGATTAGTCGATGACTTTACTTCAGAGGACATGAACAAGGGTAAATTCTGTTGGAGTTAATCTGTTGAAGCGTTACTTCATTTTGTCGATGTATCTATACGCGTCATTAGCTTTGTCGGAGTGGGCGTGTGGTAACACATTGTTATCCCATTTTGATGAGCCAGCCTCTGTAGGAATTGATGAAGCAGCACTTGCCGATGCTGTGTCCATCATTCGAGATTCCGTTGACGGGAATGAAATACCTGGTGCAGTAATCTTGGTAGCGCGCCGCGGAAAAGTCGTACTGCATCAAGCGTTTGGATACCGAGATATCGATGAACAGGTGAGATTGCAGAAGGACTCTCTGTTTAGGATGGCGTCCAACAGTAAAGCGTTAACAGCNGCCGGCGTTTTAGTATTNGTTGATGATGGCCTGATTGATCTAGATGAACCTATAGGAACTTATTTACCGGCTTTTGCGAATGAAAGTTGGNAACCTGTCACGATCAGGCACTTACTGACACACACAAGTGGATCTCCAATTGACAGGTTGTTTATTACTCCACTATTACCGCGTGATGCGGATAAGTATCCCAATCGGTTAATTGCGGAAGTTAACCGGTTTGCCAACACTCCACTCAAGGAGTCACCGGGTAATAAATATTCCTATAACAATGCCGGTTACAACATACTCGCTGCAATGATTGAAAAGATCACTGGCTCCTACAAGCAGCATTTAAGGCAGCGGATCTACGAACCGATCGGNATGTTGGAAAGCTGCAATCATGAATCCGACGCTGACAACGCGCGTATGTCCACTGTCTTTGTTAGGCAAGAGGATGGTTCATGGAAGGCGGGATGGAAACCACATGATCCGCCGAACTGGCCGTTCCCGAGGGGTTCNGGAGGGATGGTCTCCTCCGCCTTNGACTACACCAAATTCTGCCAAATGCTTCTTGGCGGCGGTGTTTATAACGGAAAGCGTGTGTTGTCCAAAAGCTCTGTTAGGGAGATGACCGGAGTTCAAGTTGAACGCATACCAGCAGCAAAGAACTACGGCTTGGGATGGAAAGTGTCAGAAAAGAATGGNGTGTTTTCCCACACTGGTTCAGATGGAACGTATGTGTTTGTGGATCCGGTGCGNGAATTGATTGGAATGGTACTTACGCAGACCAACGGAACAACTCGCCCAAGAGAGAATTTCCGAGTATTAGTGCAACGCGCCTGCAAAAGTGGGATCGATCGAAGNGGCGAAATACGAAACATCAATGAAGGTCGGTTTGATGGGTTCTACAAAGATATCTTTATGGATGGTGGGAAATACCTAACAAGCCGCAAGACTTTACATGCCGCAAATTCACTCACACTTTCATACGAATACTATGCTGGCACTGACCAAAGTAAGCAGAACGAGCTATTGATTGGATCAGATTATGATACTAATGGTGTCCTTCTTTACCCCGATGGGCAGCCCCGTTTTAAAATGCTTTATGTCAATGGTGGCGGGGCAACACGCCACGGAGAGTCCTTGACTGCCAATGGCTTGGATCGCATTCGCGAATTCTATTTCAATGGCGGCAGTTATTGTGGTTCGTGTGCCGGTTCCTTTTTCAGTGGGCGAAATGTTGATAGCCGTACTGAGCCTCGCGAAAGCTATCTGAATATCTTCCCCTACAATACGTTCAANACCGGCATGAAGAATGTGCGAGTTGCACATGTATTGCCAAAGGGGTCACCTTTGCTGAGTTACCGACAGTTTGGGGNAAACAACCGCGTTGATGACATATATCACAATAACGGTAACTGGNTGCCGACTGAGACAATATCGTCGTCAATGAAAAACGTCGAAATCCTAGCAACGTATGATAAGCCTGGACATAAGGTGGATGGGGGAGCNGCAATCTGGGCTTACAAGCAAGAGACGGGCGTTGGTCGTATNGTTAATATTGGATGCCACCCTGAAGGAAGTGAGAGTGGTGACAAATTNTTGCTTACAGAATCTTCTTTCTTNTANGCTCTGGATGGTGTCGGAACGCCCATGATTAAATCACACCTTGAATTAAATCAGGTGCGGNAAATGGATCAATTTTCCCAAGACAACCAACCGCAGTTTGCTCGAATTGGAGGATTCCAGTATCACCACTTTACATTTACCGTGCCACCGAGCTCGTTTGGTGACAATCAGCGAATCACAATTGAGTTGAAATCTAATGAATCAACCGATCTGCATCTCTATTTGGCAAGGGAATCGATGGCTTTTCGTAAAAATGCAACACACATGGCAACCGGTAGGCAGGATACCAAGCAAATCACACGCAAGTTAACTCCAGGCCTTTGGCATGCGAGTGTGTTCTGTGCCAAAAGTGTCGATGCAATTGAAGACTCCGTTGCGGGTTTCTATCGCACGATAGGCGATCGTTCAATGCTTCAAGGTCTCTCGTATTCAATAGAAGTTAGACAGGGGCGTGGCAAATAAGGAACGTTCTTTCTGAATCTCATTGCCATATTGAACGTAAGCATTGGAAGTGCCCAAGCACTGGAGAGTGCTTCACAACACCAGCCAGACTCAGAGGGCTTTTGGAAGTAGCTGATATCCTTCGGTTGAAAGTCTATTGATACCTTCGCACCATAAGTGCATACCCTTAGGCAAATTAAGAGTGTATTGATGCCAACAGTTATCCGACGCGCGGCGGAGTATGCCAAAGCTGCTCACGAATCGGTCGACCAACGTCGTAAATTCACGAATAGGCCATATATTGTTCACCCGCTGGCCGTAGCTGAGATTGTTGCATCCGTAACAGATGATAGTGAAATGATCTGTGCAGCGTGGCTCCACGACGTCGTTGAGGATACTCCACGAACTGTTGAGCAAATTGCGGACGAATTTGGCAAATCCATTGCGACGCTTGTCGCTGAGCTTACCAATATTGCCACTGACGGCCAAGGAAATCGGGCAAAACGGGCTGAGATTAACAGGGCGCATACAAGCGGGATCAGTCGCCGCGCTAAAACGATCAAGCTAGCAGACGTTATCGACAACTTAACTGGCATCGTCAATAACGAAGCCGGGAATTTGGATACCGAATGGGCCGGAGAGTATGTTTCAGAGAAAGCCCTATTAATAACGGTTCTTGCGGAGGGAAATCCATTACTTTACGATCGCGCAACCGACCTTATTGATAGATGCAGAATGTTACTGGAAACCGCAACGCTAAAAGACAAAGAGTAGTCTTCAGAGTTTTCGACGCCGCCCCGTCCAATTAGAGAGCTGTTTTTTTTTCACTAGTTAACGGTGGAAAACGTAACCCCGAAGAACTGGAACGAATTAGCGTCAAAACAGCAAACAAAATGAACAACAAAAACCGCGACACACTTTATGTAGACTGGCGTTGGAGATCAACAATTCGGCGGCTATTCATTTTCGTCGCAATTGGATTAGCCTTATT
>PAXU01000019.1 GCA_002714565.1 Rhodopirellula sp. | reverse complement strand
TAGGTCTTTGAAGAAGTTGTCAGCCTTTTGTTTCCATGGTTTCTTGTCTTCATGCGGAATGACAAGTGTGCGAGAGTCTTGGTCTGCAGAGTGAACCCGTTCTCTCTTTGACTGAGTGTTTATATGTACCTGCTCGACTTCGACTGCGTTAATTCCTTCCACAGGGTTTGGCCTCGTATCATTTATTTGCTCATCGGGTACGGCGGTTTTAGGAATTGAGGACGATGGCGTTTCGATGTCATCAGCTTCGTTTGCATCATCAATTAAATCTTCGAACTGCTCCGCTGTGATCCCTTTGACTTTCGCAGACGGAACCGCTTCTGGAGCTTCGTCTTCCGGTTCGAGCTCCAGCTCTATTTCATCATCTTCGTCTTCTTCTTCAGGAGGGGGTTCGTGTTTAGCCGACTGGTCATCAGCTAAGGCATTATCCGTGTTCGCATCAGTGCTATCGCCTTCAGCCGGGCGATCTACCGGATCTTCCTCGGTAGACTCTTCGGTGAGCGTGTTAACTGAGTCTGAATCTTGCTGCGAGGCGGATTCGTCAGCGGCTTCATCTACGATCGGCTCTACATCGAGTACGGCAATGCACGCCAGACGGTCGTAAGCACTGTCCCACTTAATCGGAGACAGCACAACTTGTATTGTCTCTCCGGGACTGCACTGAGTGACGATTTCGTTCATATCAGCCGGTAGTTGNACAGCTAATTGATGCTCTGAATTAGCGATAGAACCGTATACAGACCGCCCGTCTCTAAATCGNGTGTCGGCGTTATATGCATAAGCNCGCTCATAAGANTTGTATGCAANATCTACCAGAAACACNTCGTCTANNATNGCNTTGATTACGTCGCGGCGGGAGGAATCGAAGCGATCCAATGANTGGTATTCATCGAGNGTATTTACGAGTGTGGTTTGAGGTTTGACCATGNAGTTTTCGCTGCGANTNAGGTGTGTNCGTATCTTTCCTATATTAACANTNGTGTTATTNGTATNGCTATTCGCAATTAACGGCGAATTATTGAAAATCTCCTAGCCACTTCTGCCAGANCGGTTCATTTTTCGACTTTTCGAATCCATGAAGTTTGTGTGACCAGCTGATTTAGCGATGCGAATGAAATATGCGCATTGGTTGCGTACTTAGGAGTCGAATTAGCTGGAAATGTCGCGAGCGTAGCATCTCCAACTAGGAACACATTGAAATCTTTCGACAGATTCTCATATCCGGCAGTTGTTGCACAGAAGCACATATCCGTTGCATATCCGGTGAGTATGACATGCCGGATCCCGTTGTCTTTTANNAAATCACGGACTTTGTCATATCCTTCNACATCAAAGATCAATACATCATCATCATGNACGGTGATATCAGCGGTAACAGGTACCGGTAGTTGCCAAAACCCAGGTGCATTTCTTACCGCTAGTCCTTCAAACTGTTTGAAATAGTCGATCACGGGGTGTTCGCGAGATAATTCAAACCGGCTCGGCAGAGGCTCACTGGTGTATTTAAATGTATTGAGAGCCTTGGTTAGTGCAGCCTGTGCTTGCTTTCGTTCGGTAGCCGTNGGNGTATAGTCAATTGTCCGATAGAGCTTGGTGCGAATGGGATCGACAGGTCCAATCAGACTGTACATCACGAGCTTCACATCTGGTCGAAGCCGCTTAAGCAATGGATCAATTACCTCACGGGTATGCTTTCCGGCAAGGTGATTTTTTTCTGGCGTACAAAAATCTGCGACACCNGCGGGTTCTGGTGTCCGCCATCCCTGGCCATCATCGATTCCCCATGGATGAACCATGATTACNGCAGTTTNATCAGACCGAATTCGATTGGGCATCTCAATGATTCCGCGAGCGTTGTAAGAGAATCTCCATGCTCGCACGCTGAGATCTGCTCCATCGTCATCTACAAGAATAGGTGCCTCGTATCTCGTTAGCTCTTCGATCGGCTGTACAAATTCCGGATGATCATTTAGCAGTGGAGCAGGGGATTCCAGCAGCGTGAGCTTGTTGATGTAGATTTGTGTTTCTTCGTTTTCCAGGGTGCTGGATTCGACCAACGTATATAGACCTGTGATGAGAAGACTTGCAATAAGTAAACGCATGAAATGCTCCTGCACATGCTGATAGAGTAAGTTCCGGCAGTGGCGGCGCGCAATCACTGCCATAGATATGAATTCTAACAATTCACATACGGCGTTTCAGCTTTTCGTGTCGCTCAATTGCTAACTAGAGAAGACGTCAGACTTCAAACTGCCAGTGCTGTCTGCAAATCGATCGGTTTGAACACCAACGGTGTTTAACATGCTGACATAGAGGTTTGATAGTGGTACTGAGTCATCAAAGACCTGGTAACTACCATGTTTTAGNCCCATNTTTTTACCACCTGCAACAATAAGTGGGTAATTGCGGGCATTGTGTGTCGTGCTACATGCACTACCAAAGAGTAACATCGTGTTGTCGAGTAAAGGCCCATGCTCATCGGACACGTTCTTTAGCCGATCAAGCATGTATCCAAAGTTGCTCGCAAGCCAGTTGTCATACACACTCCACTCTTTCCATTTTGTCGAGTGGCTCATTCCATGGTGGCCGACGTTGATATCACANGCGAGTTTCGGGAAGCGATCTCCAAAGCCAATACCGTCCTCACGAGCCATCATGTAGGTCATGACACGAGTNATATCAGTTTGGAATCCAAGCACCATAATATCGATCATCGANCGGATATACGCTTCAGGATTCTTCGTGGCATCGACTTNGAATTCGATATGATCAGCAGTGAACGGCTTCATAGGTGTATCGAGCCATTCCTCATTCCGCTGAATCTGACGTTCAACGGAACCGAGAGACTCAAGATATTCATCGAGTTTGGCTTTGTCGTTCTTNCCAAGTTGACGGCCCAAACGCTTGCTGTCTTCCAGCACCAGATCCACGATTCGCTTGCCACGCTTAATCTCTGCGCGTCGTTTTTCCGTGATGTCGCCACCTGACGGTGCAAAATATCGTTCGAATATCTCACGATGACGATGTTCAGCAGGGATCGGTTTACCATGATCATCGAATGACAGTGTAGACACTCGTGATTGATAGCCAACACCACCATCCACGGATGCGACAAGCGAAGAATAACGCGTCTTCTTACCAAACTGCTGCGCTGCCACTTGATCGATGGAAATCGAGTTTCGGTAATTACTTCCGGATACATCTCCGCCGGTCAACCACGAGTCACCAGCGATATGTCCAAGAACCTGACGGCTTTTTGGATGGCTGAGACCGCCAAGAATGCTCATATCATCTCGATGAGGTTCAAGGACTTTNAGCGTGTTGGTGAATTGGTAATCACGACCAGCCTGTAATGGAAACCAGCTATAGAGCTTGTTTTCTTCGACGTATTTATCCTTGTTCGGAATACCACAGCCATTNGGGAAGTACATAAAGCACATGCGCTTTGGCGTATCCGAGGTACTGGAAGCGGGAGCGGAGGTGGCCATCGCTTCGAGGTAGGGTAATGTTAAGGTAACGCCGACACCCTGTAAAAAGGAGCGTCGATCCAGATGCCATGATTTTTGGGTCATATCAAACCTATCCGTACGTATTTCCACAATGTGGATGTGACTACTTAATTATAGCTCATTAAATTCTTATCGGCTTCTCCGCTGCTGACGGAACAGCGGGCTCGTGATTACTTCTTCCATCACGACATGGAAGTTACTACCCCGATTGATGACGTTGTCGACGATTTGGTCTATTTCTTCTTCATCAACAAATGACATGTCGCGCCCGAGAGCATATGCGAGCAAATGTTCCACAAGCGATCGAGTGTATTTGACTTTTTCAGATTCTAAAATGTACTGCTTCATCTGGGCAACGCCATTTACAGTCACACCGGTAGGAAGTGCCACTTTGGTTGATGGGTTGCTTCCAGCATTACCGTTAAGCAGTCCCGCACCGTTGAAGTCTTCGAATACAAGTCCATACGGATCAAGCTTCTGATGACAGTTCCTACACGACACGTTGTCGCGATGGATCTCTAATTGCTGAGCAATGGTCAGATTTGTGTTCTTCTCCTTTTGCTCGAGATCCGGAACATTCGGTGGAGGCGGAGGCGGTGATTCACCAAGAATTCTTTCCATGAGCCAGACCGCTCTCTTTATCGGNTGTGCCTGCGTCCCGTCAGAATGACCGCTAAGGAAAGATCCTTGCGTGAGAAGGCCACCNCGNCCCAAATCAGCGGAAACAGGGACGGCGCGGAATNCGGTGCCAATCACATTTGGTATTCCGTAATACTCTGCCAGATTTTGGTTCACCATCACGAAATCACTATCGATTAGCGTTGAGATCTTCAAATTATTNTGTAAGGCGTGTGTAAAAAAGTAATATGTCTCCTTCGCCATATCTTCTTTGACGAATCGAGTAAACGCAGGGTGTTTACGAACGTCCACGAGCATTTCTTTATGACGGTAGATTTTGAGCCACTGATCACAAAAGGACTTGGAAAACTCCATGATCTGCGGTTGAGCAATCATGCGTTGAATTTCGTCTGTTAGGTTATCACTTAATTGGTTCTTAGCCGCGAGTTCGTAGAGACGTTGGTCTGGTGGACTATTCCAAAGGAAGTATGAAAGTCTTGATGCTAGCTCATGCTCGCGTTGGGACTTTGTCTTTCGTTCAGCATCGGATTCTGCCATGAACAGGAACTTCGGAGAGCAAAGCACAGCGACGAGAGTTTCCTTCACGGAGCCTTCGTACGTGTCGTGATCTCCGCAAATGCTAAGCCAAAACTCGTGGTACAAATCCACTTCCGCTTTTTCAACTGGGCGTCTAAACGCTTTCGCCATGAACGATGCAAGTACCTCGCGGGTATAGATATCTTTGTTCTCACTATTTGGCGAATCAAAGAAGACAGCCTTATGGCTCTCAGGAGGCCATTCAGGAAAATACGGCGCCTCGAATTCCATGGACTCCACGATGATTCGTGACCCGGATTTTGACCGATCTTTAATGAAGTCACCGTTCCACACAGTTAATACCATGATATTGGCGAGGTCGCTCATTTCATTGAGATCAACTTGCGGCGTGGGAAGGTTTTCCAGGCGTCCAGTGAACTCGTAGGTTAAGAATTCATTGTGAGCGGTCGTGATGGGCTGAATGCTGCCGAAGCGTTGTGCATCCTGGCCGTCATCGGTGCGATTACCAAGTGAGACCTGAAGTGCCGCTGTTCTGGCATTATCCTGTTGCCATTGATCTTGATATGCAGCGACTTGTTCTTCTCGTTGGCGTCTGATTTTGTGATCATCGGCAAGCGGCGTTAAGGCGAGATCACCAAGCTTGATGTCTGCATTCCACTTGAGCAGAATTGTCGTCTCACCTTTCGGTAGTGCCATGATACCGAGGCTGGAAGCGAAGAGTTCGAGGCTCGCGTCATCGTTTTTCTTTTCGTATTTGCGATTGAGCTTAGTGTTGTGTTGCACCAATTCAAAACTGAAATCGACCTTTGGGTCATTGGCCAAGGCAGAACGAACAACATCGATATGAAATACATCTGGTGAATCAAGATTGATAGTGTATTGCGCGGCGCGACTAGGATTACTTTTATCTTTTGTAANCAGNAATCCATCCTTCAACTCCACACGCGTAAGNTTCTTGGCCTGATCANCGGAAAACACGACNGCATCNTTGCGATGCGTCACTTCTTTATTCTCAATCGTNCTTTGAGGTTCAACGTTTCCATAAGTGCTTTGAAGCGGTGGCTGCTTACTATCAACTTGTGCAGCGCGAACTCGTAGTGCAAACGAGCCTCTGGCTGGGAAATCGCGGCGTATTAACATCTTCAGATTAGGTGATGGTCCATGCCAACTGCCAGGCGCAACTTCCTGATGAGGAACAGCGGAATCCAATAGCATTCCGTTGGCAGCCATTTCATAACGGTTGCGGTCCGAGCCTCGCATGCCAATGCCAAGGTTGTGTAATACGTTGGCATAACGTCCTTCGCGTGCGGTTGGATCCACTGCAACTTCATTTCCATCAGAGTCCAAAACGTATGGAATGAGATGGCTGGTATCCACCGGTTGTGATACGTATCCGCCAAATCGACCAGCCTTCTTTTCATTTGGAAGCGACTTGCCGATATCGGTTCCCATCCGGATCTTGTACCGTACCACTTCCGGCTTTTCGGTGAAGATTGCCTGATCGAGAGCTTCACGTGCGATGCGCTGATAATACTCAAGGTGCAGCGGAGTGGCTTGGAGCACCGATCCGTTGTTGCTGAACCCGGACTGAGACTTAGCGTCTTCAGGAAGTGCATCACCAAAGTTAACAGTGACGCCCAGAAGTTGTTGTAGTGAATTTGTGTACTGTGTTGTTGTCAATCGACGCATGACAGCACGACTAGATGTTTGGCGTTTTTCGATCGCCTTGGATAACTCGCCCTGGATCCATTCAATCATCCGTACCAGTGCTTCTTCGTCTGGTTGCTCAGAATCTTCAGGTGGCATCTTCCCGAGATTGATCATGTTGAGTGCATGATGCCATCGTTCAGCGTCAGGACCATTTAGCATGTCCGGATTCAGGTTATCCAAACGGGTGTTGGCTTCCTGCACCTCTTTGTTGTGACAGTCCAGGCAAAATGTCTTTAGAACCGGNGCCACGTCTTTCGCAAATGACAAATTCTTGTCGGCGGCATGTAGTGGGCCGCATAGAACACAAACGANAATCCAAACAATGNAATGGGTAAGAAGATTCTTCATCATGCAATCGGNAGACATGTAGAGGTTTGTATAAGCAATAAATGCTCAAGGTGGGCGATTGGTNTGTGCATGTATTATAGACGGAAAGGCAAATTATCAGAATGTGGGAATCACTGCATATGCATCACAAAATANTGCACCTTCCGCTGTTTTATGATGTAATCAACGAAGCACTGTATGTAACCATTCCTTGGCAAAATTGTGATGAAACTCAAAAACCACTTGTTATTCACCTTCATTTTCGTTGGCCTTGCGATTGACTCGACCAAGGCTGTGGAAGAATCCATTCGGCGAGTAGCCCCCAGGACTTCTTATAGCAAGGCTGTCGTTGTTACAGGGAAAGAGCTAATTCAATCAGCACAGTTTTATCCAACGGCAGATGGTCGCAAAATTACGGCGGACTCTGCGGCTGCCCAGGTGAGGCAGATATTTGAAAACCTGTCTAATATGCTTTTCGAGGCTGGTGCACAGCAGACAGACCTTGTGAAGCTCAATTTCTATGTCGCTAGCCCTGAGGTGCGCAGATTGGCGATCGAGCAATTGCGTGTATGGAGTGGCGGTAAGGACTTGCCAGCTGTTTCCTTTGTTCAGTCACGTTTACCGTACGAAGAATCATTTATCGCATGCGACTTTGTCTCTGCGGTGGCGCCCGCTGGCATGAAGGAACCAAGTCGTGGTATCCGTGATGGCAGTCGAACGTGGGAGAAGCATGCTGATTTCTGTCAGATTCCAAGTGGTGACCTCATTTACATTTCAGGCCAAGCGAAGCAAGGGGATGACCTTGGTGAGGCAACTCGTGCGACTTTGGAATCGCTCGAACAAACACTCGGCCAACTGCAGCGATCCAAGCGGGATATCGTGCAGATAAAGTGCTTCTTGAATCCCATGGAAAAGGTTGAANACGTAACGGAACAGATTCATGTATTTTTTGGAGATGAGTTAGTGCCACCGTTATCCCACGTGGAATGGACGTCCACCGGGCTACCGATCGAAATTGAAATGGTGGTCGCGTCACCGCCAACAGATGCAGAAAACTCAATCACCGTTATTACCCCGAAAGGCATGACTCATTCCCCAGTGTTTAGCAGAGTCATTTGGGTGCAAAGTGACACGCATATTTTTCTTTCGAGCGTGTCAGACGATGCAAGTGATGGAGCTGTTAGAGAAGCAGAGTCCGTGTTTAAGGAGTTAAAGATGGTCCTGAACGAATGCAATTCAGACTTTCGGCACTTAGTAAAAGCAACGTATTACGTCTCCAGTAACGCAGCGAGTAGTGCACTGAACGAAATCCGTCCGACACTGTATGATCCTAAACGCCCGCCCGCTGCTTCCAAAGCAGCCGTACGAGGAATTGGACTGGATGTAGGCGAGTTATCTGTGGATCTAATTGCCGTACCACGTAAATAGTTATGTAAGTTCGCCGAGAGAATACGACGTATCTCGAAACGGTTCGAACTTTCNGANAGCTTGTCGCCTAATCGACTGGCTCTAGCTAAACAACTCGTGAATTGGCTCGCCGCGGTTAAGCGTCAGTGGCCGATCGAATCGATCTCTAATTTCTGACGACGGGTCTATGCCGAGCAGGCTGTAGACCGTCGCACCGAGATCTTCAGGTGAATACGGCCGCGTTATTGGATAGGCCGCATGAGGGTCTGACTTGCCAATTACCTGGCCGCCGCGTACTCCACCGCCGGCGAAGACTCCGAAGAAGCATGGTCCCCAGTGATCACGGCCGGCGTTCTTGTTGATCTTGGGTGTTCGTCCAAATTCACCAAGCATCATCACAAACGTGTCGTCCATCATTCCCATTTGATCAAGATCTTCAAGTAATGCACTTACTCCCTGATCGAGTGGTGGTAACAACGCGTCTTTAAGGCGAGGGAAAATGTTGCTNTGGCTATCCCAGTTCTGTACTCGCCCAATATTCACTTGTACAACCGGTACACCAACCTGGAGAAGTCGGCGGCCAAGCAAGAGTGACTGGCCGGTCATGTTTCGACCGTACCTGTCGCGCGTGGCGTCTTCTTCCTTTTCCATTATGAAAGCTTCGGCGAGCTTGCTCGAAGTCAGAATGGAATACGCCAATTCCTGTTCACTAGTCATGCGACGTGCAGCAGCCGTGCGAGCTAATCTGTTACGCTGTTGGTTCAAGTCTCCAAGTAGTGAATTGCGATCACTAATTCTATTGACGTCGAGTCCGGGGGACAGGGTTAACGCGTCAACTTTGAAGTCTTTGTTGTTAGGATCACCATTGATCTGCCATGGATCGTGCTTGGCACCACAAAGTCCAGCGTGTTGACCAGGCCAAATCAGTGGGCTTTGGACAAGGAATGTTGGCAAATTTACACCACTGGGAATTCCATCCCGACGCGGACGGAGATAATCCAGAGCACCGGAGTAATTCGGCCAGTCGGTGCGCGAAGCAATCTTGTCGAAAAATCCACCTGGCTGTAATTCACCTGTTAACACATGGTGAGTCGACATCAGGTGATTGTTGTCCTTGTGAGAAAAACTTCGAACGACAGCGTACTTATCCGCGTGTGCTGCAAGTTTTGGCAAGTGCTCACACACATGAAGACCAGGAATCGATGTTTGAATCGGATTGAAATCACCACGTACCTCGGCAGGTGCATCCGGCTTCATGTCAAACGTGTCGTGATGGCTAATTGCACCCGTGCAAAAGACGATGATCACTTGCTTGGGCTTCTTGCCTTTAAGTACAGCATTGTACTGCTCACTTGTTTCTGCGCGTGCTTGTCCTGCCAGGATTGCGGGCAAGCCGAGTCCCATCAGGCCTGAATAGCCGACTTGTAGAGACTCACGACGTGTTAAACCTGTTTTGTGCTTATGCATAGATCAAAATTGCTTGCAAGCTTAAAGGCGAGGTGGATTGTGGAGGGAGAATGCGCTTCTTGCGCCTTCTTCTATATTATAGTATCGGAAACCACGATAGATGTCATGAGAGATCAGTATTGGCCCCTGACGTTTGGTGCCGGTGCTTGTATTTCTGTCCGGGTATCAGCAGATTCATCTGCCATGATGATCTACAGACTCTGTAAGTAAGCAATCAAGTCAGCAAGTTGCTCAGGTGTAAGATTATTGACTAATCCCTTCGGCATCATAGAGCCTTCGAGCTTGCGTCGAACTTCAATATCTTCGGTCATGATTTTGACCGAAACTCCGTCTGCCTGTCTAACTTGAACTGAATTCGCGCTTTCACTGGTTACGAATCCACTGACTTGTTTACCTTCAACGGTTATGAATGCATATGTATCAAAGCCTTGAGCGATCTTGGCACTTGGCTTTAGTACAGATTCCAGCAACTCGTTTTTCTTGTATCGCTTGCCGATGTCGACCATGTGTGGTCCTTTGGGGTTTTGACCATCTGCCGTCGTATGGCAAGAAACACAAAGTTGTTGCTTAAATAATGCCAGCCCTTTGGCTGGGTCACCGGAATTGGCATCTGCACGTTCGAGTACTTTATCCAATTGCAGATTTGCGATTTGATTTGGGTTGTCTGGATCGGATTTTGGTAATTCAATCGGCATGTCCATTGCTCGCTTTTCAGCAATAGCATCAGCAGTCGGTAAGCCTGGGATTTCGACCTTGTGTCGAGCCAGTTCAGTGACCGTGATATCAAATGCCGACTTTGACGCATCATCTACATAGGTCTTGATCACCTTTTCAATTGATGCTGTCGATGACCACTTCTGGCGGTCGAAATAAGGACCGGTGCGATCAGGGCGTGTGCCCCACCAACCACCTTTGTATTCACCTTCCTGAAAGTACAGGCGAATCAGGGTGTTGACGATCTGTTGACGAATCGAATCGTTTTGCGTGCGACTGAGTTTTCCAATCAGCCCGTTTACTGCATCGGGTGTGTGTATGTATTTCAGTGCCCAAAACGCTCCGTCGGAATACGGCCCACCAATCGCATCAAGGCATGCTTCGGAGGCATTACACGCTTGAAGTGCTCGCACAGCCAGATGCGGAATAACTCGTCCTGGATCCGGTTGTTTATATAGAGGTTCTTCGGTTGGTTTTGGATACGCGTCGTTTCGCACCGTTAGCGGCAATATGTGCTTACCCGCAGCCGGGTCACCGAGACGACCGAGCGCAATTAATGCCTGACCACGGACTCTCGGATCTTCATCTTTCAGTAGTGGGGTAAACAACTCTGTAGTCAGTCCTTCGAGTCGTGATCTGCGATCGGTAATGGCGCGAATAGCATATTCACGAACAGCCGGATCCTTCATAGCCTGAATGAGCATTGCATTCGCTGCTGGAATTGCCTGCTTCAGCGTGTAAATGGCGGCCACACGCCCGTAGTCTGGTGTATTCGGGGATCGAGCCAACATCAAAAGTTTTGACAAACTATCTGGTGTAACTTTGCGGCGAAGGAATTCCCATTGACTGTGTAATCTGTACACGGCACTTGGATGTGCCAGAAATTCAATTAATTGCTCATCACTTGAATCATTCAAATCCGGAAATGGTTTGGGCGTAAAGTCGATCGGCGTAATCTGAGCAATAAATCCAACATCAGGTCCGCTGTATGCGAACTTACCATTCTTCCAGCTTGTAACATACATGCGACCACTGCCGTCGATATCGATATCAGTCGGTCTGGGGATTTTCAAAAAGACTTCCTGGTGTGCATCAAAGGTCGGGCCATTGGCCGGTAAGTTGTGGATGTACACTTCGCTCGTACCCCAGTCACAGGTATAGACCGCATTCGCAAATGGAGTAGGCCAACGCAAATCGTGCACGAACATCGCACCGCAACCGGAACCGCCACCGTAATCGGCAAGGGGCGGAAGGCTCTCTTCCGTGAAATTGAGGTATAGCGATGGGTATCCATATTCGCCCGACTGTAAGACATGACTAAGGCGTATGTCCCATCCGCCGCCATCATTTGTGTTGTCTCGTGTGAAGATATTCATAAATGGGTCGATGCATACGTCCAGGATGTTCCGTTGCCCCCAGTTATGAATCTCCATCTCAGTTCCATCAGGCCGTACACGAAGTATGCCACCACCACGCTTGGCGATGATGCGGCCATCTGCCCCTTTAGCTTCCGTGAAACCGAAATCACCAACGGCAATGTAAATCCAGCCGTCGATACCAACACGTATGCCGTTCGTTGTGTGATCTGCACCACGATTATGTAATTCGTCTGTTGTAATGCCACTGATCAGAACTTCGCTGCGATCTGCAGTGCCATCTCGATCGTCGTCATGAAATACGGAGAGCAAGGGAGGGTGCAGGACCCATAACGATCCATTGTCATAGAACAGACCACGCGGATGATCCATTTCCGCGAAAACGTTTGTTTTGTCAGCTTGCCCGTCGCCATCGGTATCAATGCAGCGAAGTACTTTTCCGAATCCTGGTTCTTTGCCAAGAGATCCTTGTGGATCTACACCAACAAATACTTCACCGGTTGCAGCGGCGGCAATACACACCGGGTAGTTTACTTCGGGGGGTGCGCCGAACAGCGAGACGTTAAAGCCATCTGGCGCCTGTACATCACGAGTGCTTGTGGTGGAGCTAGGCGATCTGGAGCGGTTTTGCTGCATGAGTTCTTTGGGTAGTTCAGGCATGTCCTTCGTTTCATAGGCCTCAAACTCCCAAAAGCTGGCCCAGTATGCCGGACTTGAATTGAGAAATCGTACACGGATGTAGTTTGTGTTGGGCGAATCGACTGTATGTGCATCAATCTTGGACTTCTTGGTGTTCTTTGACAGATCGACTACCGTATTCCAGGTTTCACCATCTTCAGATGCGTCAATAAAGTACCTGTATGACGCATCATTCTTTTCCCAATGAATCCGCATGGATCTCACGTGCTTTGTTTCTGCGAGTTTTACTTGCCACTGCCCGGCACCGCCACCTGCTGCGCACCAGCGTGTAGTCAAATCACCGTCGACGGCGTGTTTGGCATAGTTGTTCTTGTTCTTTTCTTCGCTCGAAGCAGTCGTGTCCTGCTCAAATGCCAAATTGCCTTCACCGCAACATCGTATTGGCAATTTCGAAACCGTTCCGCCGGCGTTGGCCGGGTCGAGGCTTATTGCCGCCAATTTCATGATCTCTTCGTCTATTTCTTTTGTGGTTGGCGTGAAGTCTTTCTTTGTGTCTTTCCCACAAGCCCATAACAATCCGCGAGTGACCATATCGAGATACTTTGGCTGAGCCATCGTGATGTTGTAATGGCCAATGGTTGTCGCAAACACATTTCCATTTTCATATTTGTTTGTCCAAACACAAGTTTGCGCTTCGCCGTCACTGTTGCGCTTGGCTCTTCCTAACGGGGTCGCTGTGTCAAAGAGAAATGTGGAATGGTACAGCTCTCCCTTTGGAGCAACAAACATATCCCCAAATCCTTCCATGATTGGATGTTTTGGATTTACGTTGTCCACGGTGTAAGAATAGTGAGGGCCGTGACCGGGGGAACGCATGCCAACGAACTTGAACCACTGATCATCGCCCACGCGGTAGCAATGCATGGCGCAGTGAATCAATAGAGCAGGGAGTCCTTCCCGGTGTGGCTTTAATATGTTGTCAACGAATTTCTTGTCCTTGACGTCTGAAAAACACTCGTTGTGGACAACTACGTCGAATCCTTCCGACCAATTCGGATCCATATAGACAGGAAGAGGCGTGTCGGTCGTGCTGCCGCCTTGATGCACCACTGTCCAAACAACGTTGGCGCGAGCGGATATTCCCCGAGTGAGAATGAGCTTCTGCCTCGCGTAGTCATGGCAGCAACCACCGGTGATCAACAATGCCTTTAGTGGCTTGTTGGCCTTGGTTAATTCCTGAGCGTGTACCGGCATAGAAGCAATAACCGCTATGAGAATGATGGGTAGCCTACGAATCATCGTCATAAACTTTCAAAACGGAGTAGGTATTGTTGCTTGGAATAGTTTGTCTAATCTGTTTGCAGAAGGATCGGTTTATCGCTTCCTGCGAGACTTGTTTGCTTCCGCTCTAGCTCGACGGGCCTCGAGATCAGCAATTGCATCAGCAAGTGCAATCCCAATTTTGCTATAGGTCGTAGCACATCCATAGTAATGATATGCAGCATTTGAACGTGCCTGCGCTTCGAGCGCGAGATCTTCCTCGGTGATCAAGTGTTTTTGATATTCCTGGATGAAAGCCTTGATATCATCAGCGCTCATCGAGCCATCGGCATTTTCATGATCCGGGTGTTTAGATTTCAACTGTCCTTCCTTTTGTCGCACTTTGCCACGTTTCTTATCGATCGCGTCGAGATCCAAATCCCAAAATTGATTTGTTTCAACTGCCGCGACGTTTCCTTTGAATTCATCCAAATGTGCAGGCGCCGCCATGGCAGTGTTGAAGTTTTGGTGAATCTGTTGATATCGCTCTTCGTGTAACTCAATCGGTCCGCCAATTCCCATGACACCGATGGCAAATGGCATAGACGGCGCATCGAGATCGTTGCGCACATCACGAATAAAATTGGCAAGCCATTTGCTGTAGTTGTCGTAGCCGCCGGGTTGATCCCGAGTTGGATATGTACTGCGATCAACCATGTCATTCCAACCTTGAAACCAAGCGAAGCCTGACAATTCATAACCGCTTCGTGACTTGTACTCAGGGTAAACACGTGAAATGTCGGAGAGTACGTGTTTGACATGCGCAATCATCTGGCGATAGCGGTTGCCCGTTCTGGCCGCGATACGATCTCTCTTTTCCGCAGTATCGAATTGGTTAGCATTGGATTCTGTCTTGGGGTACTCACCGGAACTCGGTGACCTGAAGTCGATGTTGAGTGATTGACCGCCCCATGCGACTTTTATGATGAGCACCGGTTCACGACTGAACTGCTGCATCGCATACCCGAATCCAAGTTCGGGTCCGATCTTAGTGCCGGGCTTGCTGTAATCTCGCCGGAATTGCGTACCGTAGCCGATTTGAAGGGTACCGCTGACTTCGCGATTTCCGTTCTCATCGCCGTCCGGTCCGCCAGTTAAGTAAGAGATCCATGTGTTGGGGATCGTTGCATGATTGCCATCAGCATCAAAGATGGTTTCATGTAAACCACGAGTGTCCGGATCGTCCTTAAGGTAATCCAGTACACGTAGATCAGCCTGTCCTTCCATGTTGGATTGACCAACAAGTATATAGATTTTGAGCGGCTTTTCCTTGGCAATAGTGTCAGCAGCAAGTGCAAGGAGCAGTATGATGGTGATCGAAGAGAGGCGTTTTAAATAGTTCATAACGTAGTTTCCGGTGAACGGTCGTACTCAATTACTCAGTCAGAATTCTAGTATACTAAGACGAAATCAGGTCTGAGCCACAATTGATGAGGGAATGAAATATGAAGTTTTTGGCAGTAATACTTGGATTGGCAGTCATTATGTCCGCAGAAGAATCTACGAGTGCACAAAAGAAGATCTTATCAAAACTAAAAGGTCGACACCGAACAGGTTTGCCTTCGGATGGTTATGACGACAGCCTAAATGTGCCAGGACAAGAATGGGGTGTGCATGATCCTGANCGACCGGAGCCATGGGTGGTTACGCCAGGTGCCAAAGTCGGCGACGCACCGTCGGATGCGATTGTCCTGTTTGATGGTACTGATCTATCTGCGTGGCAAAAAGCAAACGGCGATGATGCTGAGTGGAAGGTCGGGGAGGGCTTCATGGAAGTTACACCCACCGGTTCTATTCAAACACGCGAGGCATTTGGTAGTTGCCAATTGCACGTCGAATTTGCCACTCCTGCGGAGGTCAAAGGCAATAGCCAGGGACGAGGTAACAGCGGCGTGATGATTATGGGAATATATGAAATTCAGGTACTCGATTCGTACAATAATCGTACGTATTCCGACGGGCAGGCAGGTGCCGTGTACGGCCAATATCCACCACTGGTCAACGTTGCCAGAGCACCGGGAGAGTGGCAGTCTTTCGACATCATTTTTGAAGCACCTGAATATGATGGCGACGAGGTCGTAAAACCGGGCTATTTCACCGTTATGCATAACGGTGTAATTATTCACAATCGTGTTGAAAGTCTCGGACGTGTAGCGCATAAAGATCCGCCGGTCTATGCTCCACACCCAGAAAAACTACCACTCACACTGCAGGATCATGGTAATCCAACGCGATTTAGGAANATCTGGATTCGCCCACTAACAGACTACGACTCAGATGAATGATGACGTGCTGCGTTAGTAACGTGATTAGTTAGCCTCGAGCACTTTTAGTTTTAGAAATCGCTTCAGCGCGGTCTTGTAGTGCTGTTGTCCGGGCTGGGACCAACTACCGATGCCGTGATTTCCTGCAACTACGGAAACGAGTCGGCAGTAGTTGCCAGCCTGTTGCATCTTTTGTTGCATGCTGATGGATTGTTCAATGGGCACGCCATAGTCTCGCGTGCCGTGTAGCAATAAGTATGGAGGCATGTCTTTATGAACATGNGTAACACACGATGCAGCTGCNAGCGTTTTCTTCGTGGTCTCGGTAACTTCCTTGAATCCAAGATAAGCAGCAAGTCCACCGGAAATACATCCACCCTTAGGACGNGGGATGGTTTTGCCATCCACAGCACACGGGTTTTCTGAAGCACGCGTCACNAGGTCGTGCTCACCAAAAAACGAAATAACCCCAGCTACTCCATTCCCGGGTTTGTGCTTGGCACCGACGTAAGATACCAACAGCCCTCCGGCGGAATCTCCCATGAGTACCAACTTGTCCGGATTTANATTGAATCGCTTGGCGTTTGCTTTGATAAACTCAACGGCGCGTTCGACATCGTCCGTCAGCACTGGATATTGCACATCCGGTGCGAGTCGGTAATTGATACTNATATACGAGAAGCCAAGTTTCATCAGCGGCTCAAAAATGGGCCCCTGTATCTGTGATTTNTCGCCACTCGTAAATCCGCCACCGTGAACATAAATGATGCATGGCATTGGAGTTTCACTTGGCCTTAGGTACGCGTCTAGCTTAAGTGATACGCCGTCGACATTGGCAAATTCAATGTCCTTTTCGGTTTCATAGGATACCTGTGCGTTGCAAGTGTTGGCTACAAGTAATGCGGCAATNGTAAGAAGAAGTTTCATAAGACTGTTCTCGCAGTAGAGAGGAATGTGGCTGTTGAATGGAGTTGTGTTTTTGCACCACAACTGCGCGTGCCACTAAATCTAGCTATGACGGGATCTATTTAAACTCGATGTCGACATCAATTATCGACTTTACTAGCCACTTTCCGTCTTGTAATGTTTTGGCGCGAATCGTAACGGGTATGATCCCTTTGAGTCTGCTGTCCGCGGTTGTATGAATGTGAATAGTTGCTTGTGATTGATCTACAGATAGCGTGACTGGGTCGCTTCGGATTAACTCAGTTACAGGGCCATCGATTTCCAAATCAATGTCTACCGGTGTTTGAAGCACCGACGACCGCAGGATTTTTACAGGGATGTCAAACGATTCACCTGATGTGACTTCTATCTCGTCGGCTTGATGACTTAGTTTGAGATGAGCCCCCTCCATGATCATCGTGATGCGCGCGTCTGAGTTGATGCCTACGTGACGGATGTTCCCTTTTGGATCAGTAACTTCACCGTATCCATAGACGACCATGCGAGTTGTTCTATCTGTCGTTAACCATTCCGGCATAAAACACGGATACAAGATATCAGTCGTGCCGTTCGCCACTTCGAGAATAGGTGCCGTGATCCCCATGCGATGTCGGCTCTGCTTTGCTGCCATCATGAGGCGTACAACACCTGTATAGCCATCATCACGGGTTAAAACGAACGGTGCTGGATAAGTCGTTCCGCGATGCACTACACGTTGACGATTCTTGTCAATCAACTCCAGCTTAAACGGTGGCTTCATCGTTATCGTAAATAGAATATCATTCGTCACGTCTGTGTCCGGATTGTTGACGACCAGACTGCCGGACTGAGGTGCAGTGACAGTGATGTCAATTGGAGCAAGTCCCTTTTCTGTGTCTCCGGTAGATTTGCCGGTGATTTGAATCAGTGATGCTTGCACTTTGGCTCCGGGATCAATGTTCAGTGTGATGGCACCCTTTGCTTGGCCGGCGGCAATTTTTGGTTCGCCTTCTACCGTGACGCCTTCGGGCAGTCCTGAAACGGCAAGTGAGATTTCTTCCTTGAAACCGCCGGTTGCTGCAAGAGTCAGATTGATAGTGGCTTTTTCTCCTAGTACTCCGACCACTGTTTGAGGAGCACTAACTTTTACGCCACGAGTGACTTCCTCGGAAATGAGTTTAAAGCGGTTATCATATGTCGGCCCAGTGACGGGAAAGCCGGTGACCTTTGCTGTGACGGCGATTCCTTCCTGCGCGGTATATAGAAGCTGCGCATCAACCGTCGTTGCTGCAATATCATCGTTTTCAGCGAGTACTTTTCCTTCTACATCAAGCAACTGCAATTGGAGGTCTAGATCTGCTCCAATAGCCTGGCTTAGCGCCCTGATCCGGTATTGTTTTCCGGCTTCCAGTTGTAATTGGGATGTGTAGGACGATTGGTTTTCAGTAAGAGTAAGTTCGTCGTCTGCCGCGACTGACGCGGGGATTCCTGCGTGGAGAGCCATTCGATACACGAACTGGGCAGCACCACGAAAGTCCGCTTCATGAATGTGTATGCTGTACGTGGATCCTTTAGTTGTCTGAAAGGATGTCGTAATATCCCTTCCCTCGGTATCTACCTCATTTATTAGCTCGTTACCATCACCGTCCTCAACTTGAACTGCAATGTTGATGCTGGTACCCAGGCGACGACACCATAAGTCGATGGTTACCGGTCCGGACTGTTGAGCGGTAAAGGTATAGCTGTCCTTTTCGGTTAATCTTGCAAGCCGACCGGATACTCCGATCGGCAGATTGCCAAGTTCCATCGATTCGAAGCGAAAACGCTGCTCGGTAACTTCCGTGATATCACTGACAAAAAAGCATGCCATTGCTGTACCGCCGTTGGCATTGGCTGCTTGCCACTTGATGACACCTGGTGGTAAATCAGAAGGGCTGGACAGGGTTGCTGGTATTTCACGGGGTAGGGCCAATGCTCCGCTGAATATGCGTGGACCTTCCCAGTACGGGCGTGGTGGTACGATAAAAAATCCAGGGACTCCGTCTGTTTCAAGCTTGACGCGGTCGTTGTGGACGAAGAACTGTAAATCGGGTGTCAAATCATACCCACCGAGTGCAACCTCGGTGGTCTTTCCACGTTCTATCGCAGGTGGAAAGACATATCCCAGACTAGGTGCCTGTGCGTCGCAATTTGAAGCGAAGCCAAAAACCACTGCGACAAGCGCTGCTTGAATAAATCGAGTACGCGACATCTGTGCCCCCGGTTTTTAAGTTATGCGAGCAGTTCGGTAATTAAATCACCACCGTTTACCAGCGGAACGGGACGACCGAGGGGAGTTTCATAGACCTTGCCCGGATTGATTCCCATTAAGGAGAGAATCGTGTGCAGTAGGTCTTCAATGGAATACGGTCGAGAAGTCGGATAGCTGGCAGTGTCGTCACTTTCGCCGATGACGATTCCCGGCTTTGTTCCGCCCCCTGCAAAGATCACAGCCTGACATGCGGACCAGTGGTCGCGACCGGCATCTTTATTAATGCGAGGTGTTCGCCCCATTTCGCCCATCATGACGACGAGTGTTTCATCAAGCAGTCCACGTTCTTCGAGATCAAGAACGAGTGTGCTAAATGCCTTGTCCGTAGGTGGTACAAGAGCTTTTTCATGACCTGTGAAATTGTCTACATGCGTATCCCAACTGCCGTGAGAAATGCCGATGAACCGTGATCCTGCTTCTACCAGTCGTCGAGCGAGCAAAGAGCATTGCCCGATGGAAGTCATGCCGTAGGCATCACGCATTTTTTGGTTTTCATCCTGAATCCGGAAGGCTTTCTTGGCTTCAGGGCTGGTTACCAACTGTAGTGCTTTTTCATAATATGTTTGCATGGTGGCGGCTTTGCCATCACTCTTACCGCCTTCACCGAGTAAATCAGCACCTTGTAGCAGTCGTCGTCGACGAGCGAAGCGGCCTTCGTCGATTCCTTTAGCAATATTCAGATCGCGAACTTCGAACGTCGGTTCAACCGGATCCGTTTCGATTGTGAATGGCGCAAATTGCGGCCCGAAGAATCCTGGTCCGCCCGGGCCAAGTGGTTCGGGCACTTCTATGTATGGAGGCACGGCGCCGCGGTGTCCAAGTTCGCGGGAGATCATGGACCCGAGTGAGGGATAAAGTTGGTTAAACGGAATACCTTTGGCTTGCCCATCAGGAAAGTTCGGTGGATAACCGGTCATTACCCAATGGCGACCGGTTTGGTGTGCATTGTCGCCGTGGCTATGGCTTCGCATGATTGCGAACTTGTCGACAATCTTTGAGCATTCCGGCAAGATTTCGCCGATTTGCGTGCCAGGCACGTTGGTCGAAATTGGGTTGAATGGACCGCGTATTTCGCTTGGTGCGTCGGGCTTCAAATCCCACATGTCGATGTGGCTCGGGCCACCTTCGAGCATGATGAAGATACACGATTTTGCCTTAACGGCTTTGCCGCTTGCTGCGTGTACCTGCATATTCATCACACCAGGTAATGACAGTCCACCAAGTAATCCTGTGGCACCTACTGTTAATGCGTCACGTCGTGAAACCTTATCACAGAGCGTTTGTTTTTTACCAAATGGAATACGCAGCATAGGATTCTCCGATGCAAACTGTTGTGATTGTTAGTGGTTAAACACGAATTCACGCGTATTGAGTAAAGCCCAAAGAATATCTTCGACGGCTGTACGACGCGTAACGCCTTCTTCCACGAACACCTGTTTCATTAATGCGACTTCGGCTTCGCTCGGCAGTCGCGTTAATGTGCCTAAATACAACTCTTCTATTATCTTATCGTCACTAAGGTTTGACTGCGCTAATCTTCTCGCGACTCCATTTTTGTGGCGGATTTTCTCGACAGACTCGGAAGAATTCATTAAGTGCAGTGCTTGTGCGATACTTGGCTCATTTCCGCGTTCGCATTCGCAAACACTGACGCGTTGTGGTTTACCAAATACCTTGAAAAAGTAGCTCGGCATGCGGTTGTCCCAAATCTCAATGGCACGATACCCTTCGGGCCAGCCATTAAAAGTTTCCGCGATTCCCGTCGCCTGACAAATTGCATCGAGCAATACTTCTGCTGGCATTGGTCTCCACACAGCGTGTGAGAAATTTTGTTCGTCCTGCAAGTTTGATTCATTAGTGCGAGAACTGAGTTGATATACCCTGCTGTTCAGGATCAAGCGTGTGACGGTTTTAATGTCGTAGTTGGCTGCAACGAACTGTTGCGATAAATAAGTGAGTAACGGTTCATTCGAAGCGGGGTTGGTTTCGCGAATGTCGTCAATCGGATCGACTAGGCCACGGCCCATGTAATGAGCCCATAGTCGATTTACAAACATACGGGCGAGGAACGGGTTATCTTTTGATGTCATCCAGTCGGCAAGTGCTGCCCGACGCGAACTAAACGAGGTGAGATCCGGTGGTGTTGCACCTAATCCAGTAGCCACCATCTCTTCACCGGTTCGGGGATGCTTCAGGTTGCTGCCAGCATTATCTATTATTTTCGATGCGCCACCGGTCGTCGCAGTTTTTGCCATGCCTGTAAAAAAACTTGCAAACGAGTAATAGTCAGCTTGGCCCCACTTTTCAAATGGATGTTGATGGCACTGAGCACATTCGATACGTACTCCCAGAAATACTTGACTCATGCTTCGAGCGAGTTTCTCAGCGTCGTTGTGGACCAGATACATTGCTGCGGGTGTTTCACTCTGTGTGCTTCCTCTCGCGGTAATGATTTGTCGGACAAACTCGTCGTAGGGTATGTTGTTTGCAAATTGAGTTTTTATCCATCGAGTCATGGCGATTGTGCCAGGAGGTTGTATAACCTCCTTGTCCACGCGAAGGATGTCGCCCCACTTCATCGCCCAAAAATCGGAATACTCAGATCGGTTGAGCAAGGATTCAATGATAAGACTGCGTTTGTTGGGTGCGTCGCTTGCTAAGAAATTGCGTGCCTCGGTGACGGTTGGCAGAGTTCCAATAGTGTCGAGATACACGCGTCGCAGAAACGCTGAGTCGCTCGCAAGCTCGCTAGGTTGAATTCCAAGTGCTTCATGACGATTCCACGCCAGATTATCAACTTCGTTATTCACGGCGGGTCGTACAACTTGGACATCCTGACGAAGCACGACGCGTGCGGTTGCAACACTTCCCATGAATCGAACCAGAATGGCAGCTTCACCTGGTACGTCGTCGACCTGCACCCAGCCATCGCGATCAACGCTTGCGACGGTTTCGGCATTAGAAATAAATTCTGCTTCACGCGTTACGCACTGCTTTGAGCCATCTGCAGCAACAGCAAATACCTGAACCTGTTGTCCACTGTTAGCCATCATGGATGCCTCTGGTGGATAAACTTCTAGCCGTACCTTTGCTTCGGGTGCTTCTGGATCGAGCATTGCACCTTCGGAAATCCATCGTTTAACACGTTGGTACCAAAGGCCTCCGATTGCGAACTTGTGTCCACCGCCATGTGGGACACTGCCGGTGGCTTTTCTAAGTAGCAAACTGGTTTCCGGGGCAGCTGGATTCAGTCTGCGACCGCGTGCTTCGCGGGCAATTGCTTCATGGTCAAATTGATCATCAAATCCGAACACGCTAAGTTTGAATCCGTTTTGACCTTCCGCTTTACCATGACATCCGCCGGAGTTGCACATTGCCTTGGTTAGGATGGGTTGAATTTCGTTGCGAAAGCTCACAGGCAACGGGGTTTCGATTCCTGAGATCGTTACAGGGATTTGAATGTTACCGAGATCGTTAACAACAGTGACAATGGCTTTCCCCTCTTTCACAGGGGAAATTGAGCCACGGCTTGTTACGGTGACGATGCTGGTGTCACTGCTTGAATACTGAGAAACTCGTGTTAAATCAACGTGTTTCAAGTTGTCTTGTGTGCTAACAACGAGTTGTTGTGAGCTTTCCGGCCCAACCAGAGTTACTTGGGGGGGGAAAACGGTTGGCGCAGCATCCGCGCTGGATACAAAGGTGACAAACAGAATTAAAAGGTGGGTAAGCGACTTCATTACTCAATTATATCACAAAGATACAAACAGGTTCCTCCCCAGTTTCAGGTGGTATGGTGAGTAAAGAGTAGTTGTTTGGCTTAGTTTGCGCGAGTTTAGGGGCTGAAATTGCACCTGAAAACGAGCGTTTGCACCATTTATGCGGTTATTCAGTGAAATGTTCCGGTGGTTGCTCACCTGCAGGGACCAGGCAGATTTCGCGAAGGTCAACCAAGAACCCCTGAAGACCCTCATCTGCCCTAAACATCACTCTTGTTAATCCAGCCGTTAGCTCAACCGTGCCGATCTTCTTCTGCTGGTAATCTTCCCATGTGCCTGTACCTTCGACTCGACCATTGATAACCTTGTCGCCAAGCAAACATACGAAGCCCTGATTTGCGGTGCCATTATCTACTGCCCAATCCATGTAAACATCATATTTACCATCTGTTGGAATCTGTGCCGTCCATACTGCTCTGTCATCAACGTTTTGCCAAAAGCCAATATTCTTGAATCGGTTTTCATAAACTATGGTTGGGCCATATATTTCTGCAACAGATGCAGTCAAGCGAATCGCTCCGTCGACTAAAGACATCGCCGTCGGCCTGTTACCATCAAATTGCTTTGGGGGATTTTGATTGGCCTGCACGAATGCAACCACGTCGGCTAATTGCGAGGCACTAAGGTATTTCTCTAAACCAGTTGGCATCATGGAGCGAATGTTACGTTTGAATCCATCTTCCTCAATATCGCTCCGTCTTACCTCAGTAAGTTGTGAATTGGGACCTGCTATGGTGATGCTGTTTGCCGATTCGTTCGCGAGCAGTCCGTTTACGATGCGACCATCAGTTGTGATCACGGTGTAGTTTCTGTATTTATCCTCGATCGCCTTGTCAGGATTTAAGACATGAGTTGTCAAATGCTCTGCTGACTTATTGAGAAGGCCCGCTAAACTAGGCCCAACATCATGTCCAACTCCACGCAGCTTGTGACACTGCGCACAGGTTTTTCCAAAGAGAACAAAACCTCTTTCTGTGTCTCCACCCGCTTTCACTACCGGAAGATAATCATTGATCAAACGCACGCGTTCTGCATCGCTCGTTGTTCCAAACAACTTGGTAGCCTGCAGGCGGACGCTTTCAAGGTCATGCGATAACAGGATTTGTCTATGCGTTGCGGTTAAATCCAATGCTGAAATGTCAGAGGCTTCAATCGCTTTCAGGAGCCGAAGCGTGACATTTTCTCGAGTGAGCATGGCAGCAACCACTCTGTCCCGGGCAAGAGGACCTAGTGTAGCCCACTCGGCGATGGCAGCGTTGGCTGCAGTCAGATTGGTTGCCGATGCGATTAACCGAGCGCCAATTTGCTGTAATTCCACCGGTGACTGAGGTGAAAGAAGTTGTAGTAGCAGTTCTATATCACTGCTGCTGGATTTGGTAATGGCAAGATTGGCCGCGACGATCTTGATTGTTGCATCGGTGTCATCTTCCATAATTAGCCGTCTGGCTGCGGACTGGATTTCAGCTAGACGTGCCTTAGATTCATCCGTCGTGATCAAGTCGATTAGTTCTTTCTGTTGCGCGGCCAGCGAATTTTGAATTTCGCTTAGAGCGGCAAATTGCCACGATGACGCTGCATCGCCATCAGCAATTAGCTCGGAGATCACTCTGGTGACGACGTCATTGTCGCCTAGACCGACAACTGTACTCACAATCCTCGCTACATGGGCAGAAGGATCATCCTCTTCGCCAGAATTCTGCCGTACCGCCAATAGGACGTCCGCAGGCTGCTTTGCAAGACTGCTGTATGCGGCTGCCATTACGAACGGATCTTCCTGATGTCGCACAATTACAGTTCCAAGAGCCTGTCCCGCACGCGGATGATCAAATTCACCCAGGCTATACGCAAGCTGCTGTGCCACGAATGGATCGTTGTTTACGGTTGACAGAGCAAGGAGTGCATTGATGACATCCAAATCAGGCTTTGGCATTGCGTATCGTTCACTGATTCTTACCGCGTGACGTACGACTTGGGGTTCGTTATCACTCAGTGCTAATCCTAAGTCAGCGATGCTCAATTTATTGATTCCGTCGAGTGCACAGAGTGCGTGTAGACGATGAAGTGCGGACTTGGAAGTACGCAGGGCTTCTAACAATGCAGGAGCGATTTCATCCGGTGATTTATGCCATAACAACTGGCGGTGTGCATAATCTCGCACCCAGCCGTTGGAACTGCCGAGGAGATTAACCAGCGACTGGTCGTTAAGGTTGTCAAAGTCGGGCATGGTAGCCGGCTTCTTGTTATCTCTGATTACCCGGTAGATACGACCTTTGTCGTGCCCCTCTCTCAGGTCCAGTTCCTGCTCTCGTCGATCGTCAATCCACTGGGGGTGCTCAATGACAATTCGGTAAATATCGGCTATCCAGAGTGCTCCATCTGGTCCTGTGCGAATGGTTGTTGGNCGAAACCAACTGTCACGACTTCTCAGAAACTCAGTATCNTCTTCACNGTCTGGTTTCGTTGANCGCATCAACAAGCCGTCAAAGGAAATAGCCCGGCGGTGAACGAGATTATGAACGGGTGCACTCACGAACATGTCACCATGCAAAGTCTTACCAAGATACTCATCACGATAGATTATTGTGCTGCATGCGGAAGTGAATCTGCTCGGGGCACCAGGCGGTGGTGATCGATATCCCTCCCAATGGCTCATCACCCGACTGATCGGGAAAATCGGCGAGTCCTGAAGCGTCGCCACCGGATGGCGTGGATTGGGATAACTTATATGTGGATTTCGTGCCAGGTACTGGTCTTGCAATAAGTACTGGAACATCGGGTTCGAGTTGTTTGCTCCCCACCAATTTCCCCAGTCGTCCCGATTTCGGCCATGTTGTGTTTGTCCGGTCAGAGCCTGTAATTCGCCGGTGTCAGGACGGACTCGCAAGTCGCGACCGCCAATGTTAATGGTCTCGTCCGTCTTGGATGACCTTATGACGCCGCCACTGTCGCCATTGGCAAGATGAACCCAGTTATCCAGTCCCCAACGCAGACCGTTTACCCGATGTTGTTGATTTCCTTCCCCAAACCCAGTGAACAATGCTGTCCTAATATCTGCCTTGCCATCCCCATTTGAATCTTCCATGTACCAGATATTTGGGGCAGCACTGATCAATACACCATTACGCCATACCATGACATCAGATGGATATCCGATTTCATCTGCGAATAACGTAGACGTGTCATACTTTCCATCGCCATTCGTATCAGTCAGGAACTTTACGCGACCACCGGGCTTTCCCTTGCCATCAAGCCCGAGTGGGTAATCAGCCATTTCCACAACCCACAGGCGACCCTTGGAATCCCAGTCAAATGCAACCGGATCCATTACCAGCGGCTCCGCTGCGACAAGTTCAACTCGAAAGCCCGGTTGCGTTTCAAACGCGTTTAGTGCAGCTTTGGGTGACTTGGCTTTGGGTGGCACATTTGCCAGTAATTGGTCAAAGCTCCTGCGGTCAACCAACGCTGGCAGCCCCTGGGTGAACTCGTTTTGAACCCACAAATACCGCCCGGAAAACCAGCTTCCGTTGTTCGCTCCACCAAGTGAGATAATCGGTATTTCGTTCTGTTCCGGACGACTACCAGAGAGCACTTTGTTATTCCATCCGGTTTTCATATCGGAAAACAAATGAAGCGAATAATTCTGATCGTCGGAAAAGATGACGTCATCTAACCCATCGTCGTCAATATCAACGAAACGCAATCCTGCATCTAACCCGGCTTCATTGGTTATGGATGTGCCGACAGGAATTGAAAATGGCAAAGGCTTCCATGTCAGATCCTCGGCTTCCCAGCGAAGCACTTCTGTGTTGGTAATGACTTCCGAAAAGCCGTCCTGATCCATGTCTCTCATCCGAAGGCCGGCATCCAGGCCGTTTGCTGTCGCATCTGGCAGTCCGGTTAGCATCCGTTCATTTGACTTCCATTGGTGGTTTTGCAATTGCCAAACACCACGGGAAGCCTTGGTATTTACTAGCAAGCTCGTACCGTCGAGAGAGTGAGAGAAGAATTGTTCGTTTGAATTTGCAATGGGGATGGGGAAGTCGAATTCTGACCAACGTTGTTTATCAGCATCCCAAATGCGGGTTGTTCGCAGCTGATCATTTCCAATTGCGACATCTAACAATCCATCGTCATTCAAGTCGACAATGCGAACACCGTTGTCGCCCCCATTCTTGTTTCTTAGTGATTGTCCTGAGAGGAGATTGCTTTGAATGCGATCTGCACATTCACGAAATGTTAAAAACTTGACGCGTTTTCCGTAGTTCTTAAAGGCGTGGTCAATGATCTCGATAATCTGCGAGCTGCGTATCCAGCCGTGCGGGTGGAAAACGAGCGGATACACGCCTTTCTTGATCACCACTGCATCTAGTGCATGTTTCATATCCTCAACCGTCTTGGGATTGAATGGGCGCTGCACATTTTGTCCTTCCCAGTCGCTCGGTATGACACATGGGAATTGCCAGCAGAGTTCTCCCTGCACGAATGGATAGGGATAGTCCTTGATCACATTCACGAATGAATCAAACGGGATGTAATGTTCGAATCGTGAATCCCCGTCCTCATCTAACGCCAGGTCCATCGGGATCGAAGGGTCGTTAGGCGTAGTGATATTGAACACCGACGAATCGATGGTGAGATAATTGCCTTGGCCTGTTGTCTTATTGAAAATCTCAGCCCAAAACCGTGGACTGGGTGTGTTAAGCGAATCGCAACAGGGCATTCGGAATGCCGTTGGCCGATTATTTGGGATTGATGTCATGAGATCAACGCAACGATCATAGGTACTTTTGGCTCGCGCGAAATCACCGCCAGATAGACATGGGCACGGATGGTCGATCGTGTGAATCTCAAGACTCAGGCCTTCTTTCAGCCACTGTTGGAGTTGCGGGTCTTGCGGGTCGATGCTGTTAGTGAAGATGCTAACCGGTGCACGACCGTCAATCTGCTTTAGTCGCTCAAGGATCGGTCGCAAGTAGGACTCGTACGTGGCGCTATTGCGCATGTCGTCAATCGACAAAATAACGACAGCATCAACTCCGTCTTCACCGATCCATTGTGGTGTAATGAGCTTGGGAAAATCCAGATTTACGTAGTATGGATTCTGATCATCCAGATAATTGAATCTGTCCGCTTTTACTGTTGCCGATGTAAGGGCTAACGCAATTAGCAGTGTAATGCTTGAATGAGATTTCATGAGAGTTGCCGAGATTGTTGTACGTACACTTGTTGGTTATGAGGGGACAGCAACGAATTCAAGTAGTGTGATGACGGCCCATGTCGTTCCNCAGTAGGTCGAGGTCTTTTCGACACGATCTTTNTTGGCCCCTTCACATACCACAAACNATCGTCGTTCTGGCTTGAAGTCAGGAATTCAACAGCTTTTGAAATTCGTTCTTGTTTCGGATCCATTCCGGATTGNTTTAAGGCGTATAAGACCATTCCCGTTGCTAGGGCATCACTCTCCTGGTTGAGAATCCATTCCCATCCTCCGTCATCGCGTTTGCTGATTGACTTGTCGATTACCCATGATGTCCATTCGTCGAGTCGGGAACTGACGGTAAGTCCTTTGCTTCGAGCCGTTTTCAGNCANCANNNTCTCATATGGCCAAGATGATGGTACGACACGCAGTCCTTTTCGTCGATCAGACAGGCGCCTTGCCGTTGCTCATACGGAATTGCCTTTTCAATAGCTTCGCGAACGGAGTCGTTGGCATGTGATTGCAACGCGAACGACGGTGGGAGGATTAAGCCAAGGGTCAAGCCAAGGGTCAAGCCAAGGATTAAGTTCAAGCGATTCATGAATATTCAGATAGGACGTAAGACGTGCACAATCAGGACTTATTCATGATATCCGATCGTGCAACGGGTGCNTGGACTATTTGCGAAACGCGTAAAGTTTCGATTCCGTTCGTATATACAACGTGTNGTCCACGACAGTGGGTGTGGCAAACACCCTGTCGTCAAGTANGNTTTTGGAAACCACTTTGGGGCGNTCCCCCGAAANGTCTGCAATCATAATCTGCCCTGTTCCGTCACACACAATGAGCAGGTTGCCAGTTAAAACAGGTGATGCAAAGTGAGTACCGGTTGTGCCGAGGCGTTGACGGTACAGGCGTTTATTAGCCTTAATATCAATGCATGTGAGTATGCCACCGTTTTTGATCATGAATAAATGACTATTGCCAATTACCGGTGACGGTACTTCGGGCAGGCCTTGTTTCTCCACAACAGTCATGTGAGTTTTAGTGACATCGCCTTTACCGCCCAATTGAATTGCCAGTAGTCCGTGGTCGGTGACGTTTTCACGGTTGCTTTCAAATCGTTTTTTAAAACCGTTCCACTCTTGCTCTCCAACCTTACCGTCCTTGTTGAAGTCGACATGGTTGATTCGAATTCGTGGGCTGGATTGTGGACTTGCTTCACCTTCCGGTCGCCTAAACCAAAATAGCTCTCGAGGGAATTCAGCCGCTGAAACGTTTTGGTCATTGTCTTTATCAGTTGACTTCAGGAGTGTTTCCCATGCGGGCAGATCCGGCCGCAGTGCTTCTTCACCGGTTTGCACATACGTGGCGGCGTACACGTGAGTATCGGTCAAGACAAGTGAACTGGTTGCTGTGGTGGCAGCGCGTACACTCCAGATAATCTCGCCAGTCTTTAGATCATGAGCAGACACTCCCGTCGTGTTGTGAACAATCAACTCCTTATCTGTTGCCCGTACAGTTGCGGCGCCTGATTTAGATCCTAAGCGGCCGAGTACAGGAAAGTCGTGCCGCCAGATTTGTTTCCCTGTATTGAAATTGATGGCTACTACAAAGGTGCTACCACTGGCTACCCGCTGAACGTAGACGATGTTGTTATGAATGATTGGTGAACTTGACGCACCACTGTATGACCGTGCTGTTTCCATCGGGAAATGCCAGAGTTGCTCACCATCCGCATTGAAGCAATAGATACCGCTGGATGCGAAATAAGCGATAACATGCGTTCCGTTTGTGGCGATGGAACTGGCGGCGGCACTTCCATCAGGGTGAATGAAGTTTTCCACCTCGTTCACTGAGATTTCTTTATGCCAGGATTCAGCGCCAGTTTCTCCGTCTAGAGCATAAACGTGCAACGTGTTTGTTTTCGGCGTGTGTGCAGTCAGGTAAACCGTCCCGTTCCAGACGGTGGGTGAAGAGTGTCCGCGTGGCAAGTCGATCGACCATGCTTCATGATTGCCCGGACCGAATTCAGTGGGAATATCGGACTCAGCTACGAATCCATCCGAGGAGCCACGAAATGAAGGCCAGTTATCTGCGGTAACCGCTGTGGAGAAGAACAAGATGACACAGCCTAAAGCACAGATCAAAGATAGTCGAAAACTCATAAATGCTACTTATTCAATAGGAGTGGTCAGTCTTGAGAATCAAAAACGTGGACTAGTCTAGCCCTGCAGTGGGTTCGAAGTTGCCCCGAAACTAAACATGTGTCTTAGGGTCATGTCTTCCAAATTAATAATGAATATTGCGCCAGATTAAAACCGCATGATGGTTTATTCTGCCATTTTGCGACACAAAGCCTTTGTCTTAAATGCAAACAATGAAATTACAGCGCCTGTGGTTTTCAAGCCACAACATCATTTACAACAACACCTTCAACATCGGTTAACCTTATGTCCCTACCTTCATGTCGGAAGGTCAGTTGTTCATGATCCAAACCCATTAAGTGCAGTATCGTCGCATGTAAATCATTGATGCTTACCGGGTTTTCAGCAGCACGCAGTCCGAGCTCATCGGTGCTTCCATATCTCGCGCCGGGTTTTGCCCCACCTCCTGCCATCCATGTAGTAAACGCAAGTGGATTGTGGTCGCGTCCCGTCCCGCCGGTTTGCACCAGTGGCAGACGTCCAAATTCTCCACAGCANACAACAAGTGTGGAGTCNAGGAGACCTCGCTGTTCTAAATCAGTCANCAANGCAGCNATTGGTTGGTCCGTTTCCCCCGCGAACTGACGATGGTTCTTATCCAGATTGGTATGNCCATCCCATGAATCTTCGTTGTTAAAACCNCCACTGAANAACTGCACGAATCTAACTCCACGTTCTACCAGGCGTCGTGAGATGAGGGCCTGCTTAGCGAACGGACCGCATTGTGGATTGTCTGTGCCGTAAAGTCTGTGTGTGTCCACAGTTTCACCGTTCAGCTCAAATGCTTCGGGAGCTGCAATTTGCATGCGGTAAGCCAATTCGAAGCTCTTAATGCGCGNATCCAGTTCCGGGCGCTTCGGAGTTCTCTCATCGTTAGACGACGACAGTGTTCTTAGCAGGTCAAGCTGTGACTGCTGTGTCAGGTTATTTCTGCCAGGTAATGGGCGTAAGTGATTGATTGGTGCCCCGGAGTTGCTCAAAGGAGTACCCTGATACATTCCGGGTAGAAATCCAGAACCCCAGCTGATGGATCGCGACTTGGGCGTACCGCGACCCTTGGCATCATACATGACAATGAAACCGGGTAAGTTTTGATTTGCTGTTCCTAACCCATACGTAATCCATGATCCGACAGAAGGAAATCCGAGACGTGCCATTCCGGTGTTCATCTCGATCTGAGCGGGGGCGTGATTATTTTCCTTGGCGTAACAGGAGTGGATCATCGCCATTTTGTCGACATGTTGACTTAATTGAGGATAAATCTCTGACACCCATGTAGATGTTTCACCGTGTTGAGAGAAGTTAAACGGTGACTTCATGATCGGGCCGCCTAATCCAGCGAAAAAACCCGTGGATTGGTCAAATCCATCATATGTTTGGCCGTCACGTTTTCTTAATTCAGGTTTGTAATCCCACGTGTCAATCTGACTGGGTGCCCCGTGCATAAACAGCCAAATAACAGACTTGGCCTTGGCTGGGAAATGCGGTCGATGTCTATGGCGGGCAGATTCTGTACTTGGTTGATTCGCCCTTAACAGATCTTGGAGCGCGAGCATCCCTATCCCACAACCACTTCTCGTAATGAAATCGCGGCGTGACCGATAGTTGTGAGAAATGTGTTTGGGATTCGATGCGGTGGTCATGAATAAATTAACGTAGATAAATAAACTCGTTCAGACATGCTAACGTTTGGCANAAATCNGCAACGGCCATTTCTAGTGGTGTCCGAATAAGGGTATGCGTTGGCGATGCACGNAAGGCATCATGGTTTTGCTTGATTTCTTCATCTGTAAGTCCACGGTGGTAAAAGAGCAGGTGGCTAATNTCTCCGTTTAACCGGCCTGACGGATCTTGATCAATATCGCCGATCTTAAACGGCACGTCGTTGTCAATGTTTATCGGATTGGCCTCTGCCCGAGAAGCGGTGTTTGGAAAATCTGTATCTATTGTCAATGACAATATGTTTTTGGATCGTTTACCCGTCACAACAAACCAACGTCCCTTCTCAAACCGGTCAGTGACGTCTAGGTACCCTTGTGGTCCGTCCATGGAAGTATTCCGTGTAGTAAACCGAAGCATCGTACCAATCTGNTGCAGGTAAAAGCCTGAGTACTCTGCCTGTCNGTTAAAGGAATCTGTTCCGAGTACTTGGTTGNCCTCTCCACTGTNGATGGGAACTCGGAATCGAACAGTAAACGTAAAGTCGCCAGTGCCAATTTTNNAAAAGTTGCGATTAGGGAAAACAAGTGGCGTTGAGTTGGGTCCAAATTGGATGGCCGCATCTGTACCGTCNCGATATCTTGGCGGCTTGCTCGGATCGAGTGGTGTGAAAGCAGGTAAACTCCGGGAGCCACTCCATGCCTGTACGGTATCTGTTTGTGTACTAGTGATAGTGTCTTGTTCGCTGGCTTGTAACTTAAAAGTGATGCCCTTTGTAACCAGTGATACTTCTAACCGTTGGGAAGGTTTGCGTTTATAGCTATTGAGTTGTCGTCGTACAAAATCCTTGGCTGTAACCAATTCAGCCTGACTCGGCTTGCGTGAAAGGAATTGTTCAAATGTCTGCAATATGACTTTGGAAACATCGTTATTGTTCGTTTGGAGTGATTCAGTTGCAAAGTCTGCCATGATCTGGCCAACTGCGTGAGAATTCANCAANGCCAGCGCNTGTGATGGCACTGTGGAGGTAGGGCGTTTGCCGGAAGACTGGAGTGTGTCCGGACAATCGAACAACCTAAGGAATGGGTGCAATTGGCTGCGTTTAATNCGGTAGTAAATGGCTTTGCGATTGCTGGCCATACTGACCACGCTTGGTCCATATAATTCTTCACTGAGCTGGCCGGTTACAGAGAGAAGGCTGTCATGGATTGCATCGGCATCTAGTCGGCGAACCGGGAATCCGTGAAATAGTTCTACCTGTGAATCAGTGGGGGGAGCGGAAAGACTAGCTTGTGTGTATGTCCGACTTGTAAGAATGAGGCGATGCAGGTGCTTTATACTCCAGTCGTGCTTTACCAATTCACCGGCTAGCCACTCCAACAAGTCAGGATGACTGGGCCGTGCACCGCGGGCGCCGAAGTCATTCGGTGTTGTGACAATGCCACGTCCAAAGTGAAATTGCCAAACGCGATTTGCAATGACACGCGCTAGCAGAGGGCCAGCACCGTTGTCGGTGTCAGAGATCCATTTTGCCAGCGATGAGCGGGAACCATGGCTTTCCTCGCCGNTCGTGTGTGTCCATTGATCAAAATCAATATGGTCTTCCGATGTAATGACTCCGATAACGCCTGGCGAGACGGTGAATTCCTTAAGATTTACATCGCCGCGGTTGAGGAACCACGTATCCTCATAAAAGGCCGGACCTGGGTTGTAGATTCGTGCGAGCGGCTCAATGCCTTCACCGGCAACAAGTGCTTTTACAGTCTTTCCCTGATTCTCATGGATTGGTGTGACGTCCAATTCTCCTCGAATTGACTTATCAAATACCTTAATGAATTCGTAATATTCACGTTGGCTCAACGGATCGAACTTATGGTCGTGGCAACGGGCACATCCGATAGTGAGTCCAAGGANTCCAGAACCAATGGTTCTAGCAATGTCGTCCAGCTCGTCATATCGTTCTTGTTCAACGCGGACTTGAGCGATATCCGCATTTCGCGGGCCAGCCGCCAAAAATCCCGTGGCTAAGCGAGCCAAGTGGTTGTCTTGTGCTAATTCGTCACCGGCTAATTGCCAGCGAATGAATTGATCGAATGGTTGGTCAGCATTGCATGCGTGGATAACAAAATCGCGAAAATGATATGCATTGGCGTTGTCCAGATCATGTTCGAATCCATAACTTTCTGCATAGCGAACCACATCAAGCCAATGCCTCCCCCACCGCTCACCGTATCCTGGTGTACCGAGAGCTTTATCTACCAATTGTTCCCATGCAAGCGGTGATGTGTTGTTCAGGAATTCAAAGATGGCCTCAGTCGACGGCGGTACGCCTAGGACATCCAGCGAGAGTCTGCGCAAAAGTTCGGGATTCGATGCAGTAGCTGGTGGACGCAAACCAGCTCGTTTCCATTGTTCAGCGATAAAAGCATCAATCGGATTGGCGGCCCACGATTCCCCAGCCTGCGGTGTCTTTACTGGTGAAAGGCGTCTAAAAGACCAAAAGGATCGATCGACCTTTACTAGTTCTTTGGCCGCTGTCGGAGCGGAAAGATTNCGTGAATAGGGCGAGCCGTAGAAAATCCACTTCTTCAAATTCTGGATATCCGAATCAGGGAGCTTCGGTTGGTCCAGCGGCATGCGAGGTTTCTCGCGGTGCTCAACAAGTTTTATCAACANGCTTTGCTCCGGTGCCTTCCGGTTTACTACCAGCCCGGAATTGCCGCCGGCGGTAAGTCCCGCGTTTGATGTTAAGTCGAGGCNGCCTGAGGTTTTACTCGGATTGTGACAGCGTATGCAGCGTTTAGTGAGAATCTCGGAAACAGATTCGTCGAAAAACTGGGTTCCAGCAGTAGAGTCAGGATTCGGCTGTGAGNGTGCTGTACNTGCGCAGGTAGCGACAAGCGTTGCCATGTAAATCACTCGATAAAACCAGCGAGTCGCTGTCATGATTTACTTGCTTTCCCTCGAGTCACGTACCAGCTGGCTCATTGACTCCAGTTGTGACTCCCATATGGATTTCAATTGATCACGCTTTTTAGGATTCTGTAAGGCAAGATTGACTTGCTCGGCTCGATCATGCTTTAGGTTATAGAGCTCCCATGAATCATTTTTGGCTGCGACAAGTTTCCAGTCACCGACACGAACAGCACGATGACCGTCATGCATCCACCAAAGAAGGTCACGTTTGATCTCTATGTTTCGATTGAACGCAGGTAGAAGGCTTTTACCAGGTGCCTCGGGTATTGGGTTNCCGTCCCATTCTGTGGGCTTTTCGATACCGGTGGCTTCGAGAATTGTCGGGAGGATATCGATGACGTGTCCTGGTGTCGTGCGGATGGCACCCTTATTTCGAATCCCATCAGGCCAGGAGACGATCAGCGGGGTAGCACAACCACCTTCGTGTACCCAAGTCTTATGCCGACGAAACGGTGTGTTACAAGCACTTGAGAATCCAGGTCCTAAACATAAGTAAGTTGGCGCGCTGCCGGGTGATGCACTTGGATCGTGTCCGCCGTGCCTGACCATGATNTCAGCGCTCGCACCGTTGTCCGATGCAAACATGATCAACGTATTATCCAGCGCCTTCATTTGTGTTAGCTGATCGAGGATGCGGCCGATNTGCTGATCGACGCGATCGACCATCGCAGCATGGATGGCCATCTTCGTTGCCTGGAATTGCTTTTGTTCCTCGGTCAGTGTGTCCCATGGCACTGGACGATTCACTTCACCGGCACCGAGCTTTTCAAGTGCATCGGGAAAGTGATAGGGCGGGCCCACATTCTTTTCGAGTTTAGACAGAGATGTATTGTGAATGCCCATAGCCAACTGGCGCTGGAATCTGGCTTTTCGCATTTCATCCCATCCATCTAGATACCGATCCTTGTATTTCGCAATGTCTTCCGGTCGGGCGTGTAGCGGAAAATGTGGTGCTATAAATGCGATGTAATGGAAAAAAGGTTTGTTTGAATGTTCGCGTTGATGCTCCTTTAAACAATCAATTGCGTGTTCCGCGGTAGCGTCGGTTGCGTAGTATTCCGACTCGTCTTCGCCCGGGGCAACCGGAATATCATCAATGAAATTGCCTTTGTTGGTAAAGAAGTTCCCCTGGTTTCGCATATTAAATGAGCGATCGAAACCACCGTCGAGGCACTTTCCATCCAAGTGCCATTTACCGCTGTGGTAACAGCGATACCCGTATGGTTTTAAATAGTCGGGCAACAATCTTGCCCAAACCTGTCGTTTCCCACGTCCACCACCTCCAAGACCCGGAATCGCATCCCGATTAACCTGCTGGGCGTAGAATCCCGTCATCAGTGCTGCCCGTGTCGGCCAGCAGCGAGCTGTATTATAAAACTGTGTGAACCGTAACCCGTTTGCAGCAAGTTGGTTCAGGTTAGGCGTATCGATCTCTCCGCCATAACATCCAACATCTGAATATCCCATGTCATCGACGAGGATCATGATGACATTCGGTTGGTCTCCTGCTGAAACCGCAGCGGAAATGCCGGCTATAAGAACAGCAAGTAGAGGAATTGTCGTCAACTTCATGAAACGGCTCTTTTGATTATTCGTCGGTATGTTACTCGAGTGCTAATCGCTGACTCTAGTTCAGGATGTCATGGATAACATGGCCATGAACGTCAGTCAGTCGAAAGTCACGTCCTGCGTGTCGATACGTGAACCTNTCGTGATTAAAACCGAGTTGGTGAAGCATGGTTGCATGAATGTCATGCACGTGGACGGGGTTCTCTTCTGCTTTCCATCCGGTTTCATCTGTGCTGCCGTAAACCGTCCCACCCTTAATNCCACCGCCGGCCATCCAAACTGAGAATCCATAGTGGTTGTGGTCGCGACCAAGTTGCTTGCCGGCGTTCAGGACAGGACGAGGGAGTTCAACGGTAGGCGTTCTGCCAAACTCGCCACCGCATAGGATGAGCGTTTCTTCCAGCAAACCACGTTGCTTCAAGTCGCGAATCAAGGCACCAATGCCCTGATCAATATTTTTTGCAAGTGTTGCGTGTATGTTGATGTTGTCGTGATTGTCCCAAGGCTGTCCGCCGCTATACCAAACCTGNACAAACCTNACCCCGCGTTCCACGAGACGACGTGCGGTGAGCATGGTCTTGGATTGCACNGTATCGCCGTACATGTCGTGTATATACTNTGGCTCATCTGAAAGATTGAATGCTTCTGCAGCTTCAGTTTGCATGCGATAAGCCAGTTCAAAAGATTGAATCTGTGCCTCAAGTGCCGGGTCAAACCCCCGTTGTTCTAAGTGACGGCGATTAAATGCGGCGAGCAGATCCAGTTGTTTTCGCTGGCTACGGTCGTCGAATTGCCCGTTCTTTATGTTCTCGATCAGCTTTTCCACTTCACTAAACTGCGTATCTACATGTACTCCCTGAAATGCTCCCGGCAGGAAGGAGGATCGCCAGTTCTCGACACCTTGAGTGGGGAGTCCTTGCGGGCAAAGCGCTACAAATCCCGGTAGGTTTTGATTTTCAGTACCCAGGCCATACGTAACCCAAGAACCCATACTTGGTCGCGGCAATCTGGCTTCACCGCAATTCCATAACAGAAACGACGGTTCGTGATTTGGTACATCGGCGTATGCAGAACGTATTACGCAAATGTCATCGATATTGGCNGCAGTGTGTGGAAAAATTTCACTAACTTCGATTCCACTTTCACCGTGCTTCCGAAACTTGAATGGCGATGCATATGCATTGCCAGTTGCCCGCTCCGTCTCAAGGTTTTCGATCGGCANTGGCTTGCCGTTATACTTGTCCAAAAGNGGCTTAGGNTCGAATGTATCTACGTGGGAAAGCCCACCGTTAAGAAAGATGTGGATAACGTGTTTTGCGNCTGGCTTGTGATGGGGCTGTTTGCTCGAATACGAACTGCTAGTGCTTTCCGCAAGCAGCGGTTGCAGGCCGACCATACCCATGCCGACNCCACACGATGCAAGCATCTGTCGTCGACTGAGAATCGGATTGTATTTGTGANTAATCAATGAAACAAAACTCGTTGGATTGAATTAGTGTGTGAGCAACGTAATGCCAGGCAGAATCTTCGGAATCNATAAACTCTAATACTTGTGCTAGTTCTGTCTCGGTCGGATTGCGACCAANCGTTATTTGGAATAGAGCGTGCGCGATGTCCTCACTATTGCCCTNCCCGGAAATTCTAATNGCCCGATCACTCACTGCTTTAGCCTGATCCAATAGAAACTTACTATTCATCATGTACAGNGATTGCTGAGGTACGGTGGTTTTTGCACGGCCATCGCTGTGTGCATCAGGTGTTGGGAACCCGAAGAGCAAAAGGACTGGTGGAAGCGAAGTGCGGTTTATAAAGCCATAAACGGTGCGACGCACGTTGTCAGATTGATCCAGTGGAATAGANCGGCCACCAATAGAACGGTTCAGCAGNCCGGAGGTCACTAGTAAGGAATCCCGATAGGTTTCGAAGTCNACNCGCCGTCTATTTGTACGNCACAGCAATCTGTTTTCAGGATCTACCTGCCTCGCATCCGGGCGATCATTGCTGCTCTGTTGCCAGACGCTGGAGGTCAATAGCCACCGGTGTAATGTTTTAATCGACCANCCTTCATGTGAGAAGCGAAANGCCAGATAGTCCAATAACTCCGGATGACTAGGTGCTGAGGCGCGAAGCCCNAAATTACTCGTGGTATCCACGAGTCCCTGTCCAAAATGGTGCGTCCAGATTCGATTGACCAATACGCGAGCGGTGAGGGGATTGTCCGGATNTGCGATCGCCTCAGCTAATTCGAGGCGGCCGCTTCCCTGTGTAAATGGNTCTGATAGAGATCTCCCCAACAGTGAGGGAGCAGCACGTGCCACCCGTTCACCAGTACGCTCGGGGTTTCCACGAATGAAAACATGTGGTTCGTGCAGGCGATCGGAATCATATAATACATGTGCTTTGGCCGGCTCATTTCCTGTGGACGCAAGCCAGGCATCAAAGTCCAAATATGCCTTGGATAGTTTCATGTTCCAGCCGGCGTCGAGTAGATACGCATCGAGCGCCTCGCGTGGTGTGATCGCAAATGGTGAGTCGTCACCGTAAAGCACTTGTCTCAACGACTCTTTGGGTTTTGATTCAAACGCAGTGAGTGCAACGTTGTCTTGCACGAGAGCNTGCCACTGTGAATGGATATCTTCGAGCAGCTTACCATAGACGATTGCNACATCATTCATGGAGGTAAGCGATGATTTGGAGAGAGTATCCAACACAATTGGATTGAGCTTTAAACGCCGCTTTGCCGATAACTGTCGAACGGTTTGCTTGCTCCGCTGCTCAAATTGATCTGAAGGTAANTCGCGCAGTAAATGCCACGGCAGGAAAACGGCGTGATCATTCGATTGAGTTCCTTCTAAATACTCAATCCAACGTTCGACAAACGTCTGTCTCAGTTCTCCTTTGGCCGCAGGTAGAGGTACAAGGAACTCTTTTCGNCCTCGTAAAACCGCTTGNAGGTATCGAGTTGTGTCGCCTCGTAACATGTNGAGTGTGGCAGGGATATACTCGTCGATCTGCTTATCCAACTCACTACGTTTCTGGTCGTACTCAGCCAAATCACCAAGGAATGGCTTTGGCTTATCGCCAGACGTAAGTTGTGGAAGATCAGATGGTTCCGATGTGCTGGCGAACATTCCATATAGTGCGTAGTAGTCCGACGTGGGAATTGGGTCGAATTTATGATCATGGCATCTTGCGCACGTTACCGTAATTCCCAGCAGGCCACGCGTAACAACATCAATGCGATCATCGATGATGTCATGCTGGTTACCGGTGAATCGTCGACCAAGCGTTAAGAAACCAAGTGCTGCTAACGACCGATTGTCGGGGCCATCGAGCATCAGATCTGCTGCGAGTTGCTCCCTGATGAATTCATTGTAAGGCTTGTCATTATTNAACGCGTTNATTAGATAGTCGCGGTATGTCCAGGCATGGTAGAAGTTTGTTTGCTCATTTAGTCGTACATACCCTTTCGTGTCGGCATATCGCGCTATATCCATCCAATGTCGTGCCCATCGTTCCCCGTAGTGCTCGGAAGCAAGCAATGAATCAACTAGAGTCACCATAGCCTGATTCGGATCGGTCACATATTCATTTTCAAACTGTCGGATTTGCTCTATAGGCGGCGGCAAACCGATCAGCGTGTAATAAGTGCGTTTTATGATTGCGAGAGGGCTTGCGGGTTCTGATGGCGTTAAACCTGCGGCCTCTAGCCGAGCCATTACAAAGGCATCGATGGGGTTGTGGATTTCTTCGTTTTGAGATGTCGCAGGTACTCGCGGTTTGTTTGGGGGTGATGCAGCCCAATGGGTCTTCCATCTTTCGGCGATGGATGGCCCTGAAGCTTGCTCGATAGGGTCTGGCCAAATCGCCCCTTGTTGCAACCACTGTTCGAACAGAGCTATGTCAGACGCGCTTAGTTTCTTGTTCGGAGGCATTGTGATGTCATCTTCATGACGAATGACTGCAAGTAACTTGCTGTCGGATGGCGACTTCTCACTAAATGCCGGGCCGTAAACCTCACCACCTTTGATTGCTGACTTGCGGGTATCCAGTCGCAAGCCGCTTTCCTGTTTTTTCGAGCCATGACATGCGAGGCAGTGCTTCACAAGAAGTGGCCGAATCTTCTTTTCGAAGAAGTCAGGATCGTCTTGAGCAGTCGCATTACCACCAAACGCCAATAACACAACACAGCTGAGGATAGAAAGATTTGCCTGTGTTTGTCTTGTCACGTTCAATGTCCCGCACGGTGTACATTAGAACGGCACTTTGGGATGTGCCTGTTTGCTAGCTGATAATGTCGTGAATCACGTGGCCATGTACATCAGTTAGGCGGAAGTCTCTTCCCTGATAGCGATAAGTAAGGCGTTCATGGTTAATGCCCATTTGATGCAGAATCGTTGCGTTTAGATCGTGTATGTGCATCGTGCCGGGAGTCCATGATTCGTGCGTTGGTTGGGGATCAAGTGGTTGGCCGTGCTCATCAGCAATGTTGTATCCATACTCGTCAGTCTTACCGTACGTGATGCCGGGTTTAATTCCACCGCCNGCCATCCATGTTGAGAAGCAGCGTGGGTGGTGGTCTCGNCCATAGTTTTCTTTGCCCAANCCACCCTGACAGTAAACGGTTCGACCGAATTCGCCGCCCCAGATTACCAGTGTTTCGTCTAGCATACCTCGTTGCTTTAAGTCCTTAATCAATGCAGCACATGCTTGATCCACATCTTTACATTGTGACCCATGTTCTCCGACCAGATTTCCATGAGCATCCCAGCCGCGATGGAAAATCTGGATATTGCGAACACCTCTTTCAGCTAANCGTCGGGCGGTTAGACAGCAGGCGGCAAAACTGCCAGGAGTTTTGGCGGCGTCACCGTAGAGTTTAAATGTCTCCTCAGTTTCCTTTGACATATCCATCAGTTCAGGNACGGACATTTGCATGCGATATGCCATTTCGTGCTGCTTGATTCTGGCGAGTACTTCCGGATCGCCAAATGAGTCTGCTTGACCCTGATTAATAGCAGCCAGTGCATCAAGTTGTGCGCGTCGGTCCTTGCGAGAAACGCCTTTCGGATTGCTTAGGAATAAGACCGGGTCNCCCTGGCTTCGCAGGAGCATGCCCTGATGATCCGCTGGCATGAAGCCTGTGCCCCAAAGTCGGTTGAAAAGACTCTGCTCGGCGTGATTGGAATGAGCGTGCATTACCACGTAATGAGGTAGGTTCTCATTGTCTGTGCCAAGTCCGTAGCTAAGCCATGCACCGAGACTTGGGCGACCGGGTGTTTGACTGCCGGTCTGAATGTAGGTAATAGCCGGGTCGTGATTGATGGCTTCGGTAAATGTGCTGTGGACGACGCACAATTCCTTGGCCACGCTTGCGGTATGTGGGAGTAGTTCACTGACCCAAACCCCGTCTGCATTGTTGTCTTGTTTGGTGAATTTGTATTTTGAAGGACAAATCGGAAGTCCGCTCTTTTGATTTGCGGTCATTCCTGTAACACGTTGGCCGTCGCGAACGTGCTCTGGGAGTTGTTCACCATATTTGTCTACTAATCCGGGCTTATAATCCCAGAGGTCCAGATGACTCGGGCCACCACTCATGAACAGATAAATGACTCGTTTTGCTTTTGGTGTGTGATGAGGCAGATCGGGTAGACCTTTGTTTTCCGCTAACAGATCATCACCGAGCAGTCCGGCCATGGCGGCAGTTCCAAGCCCAAGTGCACCGCGGCCAAATAATTGACGGCGTGTGAGCATTAGGTCATGTTCGCGTCTTGGGTCTACAGAATTCATCGTGCGTGTTCTTTCAGGAGTACCGATGGATGTACGACTTTAAAAAAGCAGCTAATTAATAAACGAGGATTGCCGGATCGCTGGCGAGTACCGTAATCGCAATTTGCGTCCAGGCAGCAAGCGTTTCCGCGTCTAAGCTCTCATCGCGAGTATTCTCTCCGATAGCAAGTAACTCGAGTGCATCATTCGGAGCAGCCTCGAAACGCTCTAGCATGATGCTAAGCAGCGTATTACAAGCCTCAGTCTCGCGTCTTGTTGGTGAGCGACTGGTCAGCAGCTTGAACAAAAGATCCAGCCGTTCTTCTGTTGATTCGGCTTGCTTCAATAGTCGTTCCGCCACACCATGTGCCATTTCGATTCTCTGGATTTCGTTTAGTAATCCGAGTGACTGGAGTGCAGTATTTGTTCGGGCACGCCGCACACAACTGGATTCCCGGTCGGGTGCGTCAAATAGGGTCATCATGGGATGCGGGCTGGTGCGTTTCCAGTAGATGTAAATACTTCGTCGATAGAGGAGGGCACCTTTATCTTGAACGTACTGTTTCGTGTTGCTACCTGGATGAGCAAGTGCTTTCCACATACCTGCTGGTTGATATGGTTTTACGCCTTCACCACCCATGTGTGGGTCCATTAAACCGCTGGACCAAAGACCGATATCGCGCAGTGCTTCTGCGTCCAAACGATAACTCGGGCCACGCCCAAACAGTGTGTTTTCCGGATCGTCCAAGTCTCTGCGGCGAGACGACGATTGCCTGAAGGTATCGGACATGACCATCATTTTGAGCATGGCCTTTAGATTCCAATCTGTTTGACGCAATTCTACGGCTAGCCAATCGAGCAATTCCGGATGAGTCGGATGTTGTCCTTGTAAGCCGAAATCTTCCGGTGTACGTACAATGGCATGTCCAAACACACGTTGCCAAATGCGGTTTACCAGCACACGGCTAACAAGTGGGTGCTCGTCGCTTAGCAGCCAATCGGAGAGCCCTAACCGATTTTTCGGTGCATCTTCCGGCAGGGTGCCCATGACACTCAATACGCCGGGCTCCAGAGCATCACCGATTGGCAGGTTGTATTCGCCTCTACGTAGGATTTTCGTTTCACGGGGTTTGTCCAAATCCTTTGTGACGAGTGTTGTTGTAAACTCTTTCGATGCAGCATCGATTGCTGCTTTGATGGAAACCGCTTTTTGATGATGCGTGGAATCTTTTAAGCCGCCATTTGGATCCGCGAGTAGTGCGAGTTTTTCATCCAGACCGCCATTGTTCCACGCTGTAAGCGCNCCCTCGTTTTCCGCCAGCGACNTTCGTACATCNTTGTCCGAAGTGTTTATTAGTGCCAATCGATCACGTTCGATTTGTTTCCACTGAATCCAACCCGCCTGATCCTTGGGAGCATGGAGAATGGGGGCATATGTATATGAGTTGCCGTCCATCGAGCTTTCGGCCGTACTGTTGAAGAACGCGAACAACTGATAGTACTCTGTTTGAGTAATTGGGTCGTACTTGTGCGTGTGGCAGCGAGCACAGGTCAACGTCATGCCCAGTAGCACTGTTCCCAGTGTTTCGGTGCGGTCGAAGTTGTTCTTGGCCTGGAATTCAGCGGGGATGGCGCCGCCTTCAGCCGTGGATGGATTCATGCGAACAAATCCGGTTGCCACACGTTGTTCAAGTGTCGGATTAGGCAACAAATCGCCGGCGAGTTGCCAGCGGATAAACGTATCAAGTGGCAAATTGTCGTTCATCGCGCCGATGACCCAGTCGCGATACGGGTAGATTCCACGCCGGTTGTCCAGGTGTAATCCATGGGTGTCACCATANCGCACTGCATCNAGCCAAAAACGCGCCTGATGTTCGCCATATCGAGGACTCGCGAGCAATGTGTCTACGAGAGTCTCATATGCTGAATCGCTATTGTCAGCGAGGTATGCATTTAGGATATCGATTTCCGGTGGAAGTCCCGTGAGAACTAGTGATACTCGNCGTGCAATGGTTGTTTTATCCGCCGGTTTATTAAGAGAAGCTTTCGCTGCTTTAAGCGCATCCTTTATATACGCGTCGAGTGCCGCACTTCCTGTTGCATCTGGTGCTGAATTGGTGGGAGTTATGACGGGAGCAACAAACGCCCAGTGCTTAGTGTATTTACCGCCTTGTTTTACCCAGGCTGAGAGAATAGCCCGTTCACTGTCGGTAAGTTGCTTTTCAGCATCTGCCGGNGGCATGGGTTCGTCCGCTGAATGCAAGCGTGCCAAGACGGCGCTCTTGTTTGGTTTTGCCTGATCAATGGCGCGATATCCACCACGATCGCTAGTTGCTAGTGCTTCGGTGTCGAGTCGAAGTTGATCCGGATCTTCGGAGGAAGGACCGTGGCATACAAAGCACTTGTTAGAGAGGATTGGTAATACGTCGCGTGAAAAGTCGACGCTTTGCGTATCCTTCCGGGCATGAAGGGGTGCGCAAGTAAAAAGGATCACGGAAAGTACGAGAGTAAGCTGCTTCATTTTGATTCGTTTGGCTGGCGGTAAAATAACGTCTACTCGTTATTCTACAATCTCCCGCTAGCTAAGGATATCATGAAGCACTTCACCTTCCACATCTGTTAGGCGGAAGTCTCTACCGTTAAATCGGTATGTCAACTCTTCGTGATTGATTCCCATTAGATTTAATATGGTGGCGTGGATGTCGTGAGCATTCACTCTCTTTTCCACTGACTTGTATCCAAACTCATCTGTAGCACCATATTGCGTTCCACCCTTGAATCCACCGCCGGCAAACCAAGTTGTGAATGCATTTGGGTTATGATCCCGTCCATTAGTGCCTTGTGAATCTGACGTGCGACCAAACTCNCCACCGTAGATCACGATCGTATCCTCCAGCATGCCACGTTGTTTGAGGTCGGTTAGTAGCGCGCCGGTTGGTTGGTCGACCGATGCCGCACATGTGCCATGGTTTTCACGTACGTCGCTATGTGCATCCCAAGGTACATCGTTTACACCGCCGCCAGGAGTTTTGGCAATGTCTGCAAAAACCTGAACAAATCGGACACCCCGTTCAACGAGCCGTCTGGCGATTAAACACTGCCGCCCGTAATCCTTGGANGCGTCTTTGTTTAAGCCATAGGCTTCGTGTGTAGCTTCCGTTTCACGGGCGATATCAAATGCTTCCGGTGCTGCTGCCTGCATTCGATACGCCAGNTCAAATGATTCAAGTCGAGCGTTTAAATCACCATCAAACGGTCGTCGTTTTACGTACTTGGCGTTTTCACCCTTCAGCGTATTGAGGAACGAACGCTGTTGTTCGTTGTTGATATCTGCTAAGCGCTCGAGNTTCTTAATAGGCTTTTCTCCACGTGGATCAAGCGATGTAGCTTGATATACCGATGGTAAGAAACCAGATGACCAAATCGGATCCGCACCTCGTGGTTTCTTGCCGTGCATCACGACGAATGCCGGTAAGTTTGAATTTGAGCTTCCAAGTCCGTAGCTCAACCACGATCCCATNCTTGGGAATCCTTGGCGAATCATGCCGGAATTTAATTCCAGCATCGCCGGTGTGTGGTTATTTGATTGGGAATAGCAGGAATAAACAAATGCGATGTCGTCCACATGCTTGGAGATTTCCGGGAAAATCTCAGAGGTCCATGCACCGGATTCACCATGTTGTTTCCATTTAAACGGGGACTTTAGACATTTTCCGCTTGTCGTGAAGAAACCAGTTTTTGGGTCTGCACCAGCTAGGGGTGTGCCGTCACGCTTGCCTAGTTCAGGCTTGTGGTCAAATGTATCCACCTGTGAAGGGCTACCGGTTTGAAATAACCAGATAATGGCCTTGGCCTTAGGTTCAAAATGCGAGGAGCGTTCGGCAAGTGGATTGGATCGTTCCGGTGTCGCTGCGATCACGCCTTCCTGATGCAACAGGCTCGTTAAGGCTAATGAACCACACCCTAATCCGGCGTGTTTCAGGAACGCACGACGTTGTTCAATGGTATTTCTCATTGGATTATGCATAGTGGTTACTTTCACATTTTCAGTCGTTATTGACTGACAGGATACTTAGGTTATTCGATGTATAGAAATTCGTTCAAGCACAAGATCAATTGACAGAAGTCTTGTACGGCAAGCTCTTCAGCATTGTCCTTTTCCGCACGAAGTGATTTCTGACGTTCAATGAAGTCGAACATGGTTGTCTTTTCTGAGTCGGATGCAGGCCGACCGATGGCAATTTGGTAGGCACTGTCGATCGCCTGATCAATTGAGGTTTCTGCATTAGGCCGTACTCTAGCTGCAAATTTAGTTGCCATACCGCGGATGATCGGTGAATTGAGCATCGCTAGTGCTTGCGGGGCAACCGTGCTTTGCTCACGCGTTGCAATTCCCTGCATTGCATCGGGTGCATCAAACAGAGTCAACATTGGAATCAGCTGACCTCGTTTTACAGTGAAGTAAACACTGCGTCGGGTTTGGTTTTGGTCGAGGCTGCCTTTGCCAAACATGTTTTTGTCGAGTGTGCCACTGACAGACAATAATGAGTCCCGAATGATCTCAGCCTCCAGGCGGCGAGGCGTGCGTCGCCACAGCAAGAAGTTTTCCGGATCGAGCTTTTCGCCAGATTCCGTTATTTCTGTATCCTGCATATACACGGCGCTGGTCATGATCAGTTTGTGAATGGGCTTGAGCCGCCATTGGTTCTTGATCAGTTCAGTCGCCAACCAGTCAAGCAGTGCAGGGTGGGATGGCATTTCTCCTCTAGTGCCAAAGTCGCTTGGAGTGGCCACAATGCCGCGACCAAAATGGTGATACCACATGCGGTTTACCATGACGCGAGCCAATAAATGACCTGCCCCATGCTCGACATCCGTCAGCCAGTCTGCAATTGCTGCGCGACCGCCTTTGGGATTGTCAGGATCATCAGCATTGGCAAGCCACTGTTGCTCTTGCAGATCCGAATTCATCAACACTTGCAGATAACCNGGGTTTGCCTGTTCGAGCTTGTTGTCTGAGTTTCCTCTGCGCAGATGGTAGACCTTGTATGTGTCTTCGCCAAATTGATAACTGGTGCCTTTTACCTTTGCGGCGAAAATTGACGATTGTGCCGGAGCAGGGCGAACGGCATCGTGCAATACGACTTCTTTGTTTAGTGCCAGCCACTGGAAGTCGAATCCATGATGCCACTGCGTCATTCGATTTTGTTGTTTGTTATCCCACTTTTCTCGTTCGATGGCGAGGATTGTCTTCACATCATCCGGTGTGTCGATCAGTGTGGACTCGAAATAAAACCCTGTCTTACCGCCGCCATTTGCGATCTTAATGAGTATATGGTTTGTGCCGGAGCCAAGCTGAATGTTTACCTTTTCCTGATCCTTAGCGGCGTCATTTCTAGCCACTTTTTTATTAAGAACCTCTTTACCATTTACCCAGACTTTAATGCCATCGTCACTTCCAAGCGACAGTGCGACGTGCCTGGGCCTGTCTGATTCNATCGTTCGATACAGGAAGTTAGCACAGTTGTTGCCAGTGAGCTTATCATTATGAGCGGTTGCGTCAGTCCAATCCGGTTGCTCTACCCATTTCAATTCGCCCTCGTTGTATGTGGCAGTAAGGTCGACATGTTTTTCAGTTTCATAGACTTTGTTAAAGGCTGCATCATGGTTGGCTTCGGTGAATGGGCCCAGATGATGCCAATTGCCGATACCTGTTAAAGTCGTCTCTTTTTTGGCCATCGCAAGGAAGAGGAATCTACATGGACCGCCGGCATTTACCAGCTTAATTAAGACACTGTTCTCTCCGGTCTTTAATTTGAGTTCTGCAACTTTGTGATCCTGTTCACTGTCAGGCAGTAGCTTGTCTTCCGGAACCTCTTCACCGTTAAGCCAGATCCTCATTCCGTCATCTGCACGTAATCTCACAGCAATTGTCTTGTCGACATCTGACGTAACGAGCCGGTGCAGATAATGCGCTCCAATGGTTTCATCGAGGACACTAGTAAACTCACCATCTTTCCATTCCGCGTGTGCAGTCCATTTGATCGTGCCGTCTTTATATGTTGCCTGCAGGTCCACTCCCGATTCTGGTGGAAAGGCCGTCGACAATGCGGTGTCGTAGTTTTCCGCGGCAAATGGACCGGCGTGTTGCCAATTTCCGAGCGTAACTCCCACGGGAGTTTCTATTTCATTTGCCAGTGTTGTCTCCAACCAGGTATCAAATATGCCGGGTAATTCATTGGCTTCGTAGTCAGACCGAGCCTTTACCAGTGGATTGTGTGCGGCGTTAAAGTCAGCTGTTTGTTTACTGAAATCTTCCGGGTTGGTTGTGATGGCCGTATTGTCGAAGCCAACTTCTGCGAAGTTCGCGATCAGTCGGTAATAGTCGTGCTGTGGAACGGGGTCAAATTTGTGGCTGTGGCAACGCGCACAACCAATAGTGATTCCCAGCAATGATGTACCCATCGTGCTAACGATGTCATCCAACTGTTCGTAGCGACTGCGTTCCCGTTCTTTTTGTGTTTGTTGCGTGGTGTATGGCCCTGCAACAAGGAAGCCGGTTGCAGCGAGATTATAGATAGCAGCATTCGACTGATCGGTTGTTTGCACGTTTCTGTCTGTGAGCAGGTCACCTGCCAATTGCAACCGGATGAATTCGTCGTATGGGACGTCTGAGTTTAGCGCCTTGATAACAAAGTCCCGGTAGTGCCATGCATTGGGTCGATCACCGTCAAATGCGTATCCATTGCTCTCAGCGAAACGTGCGATGTCCAGCCAGTGACGTCCCCATCGTTCTCCGTAATGTTCGCTGGCTAGCAGTTCGTCGATCATCGCGCTGTATGCTGCTGACAAGTCCTGATCTGCAGCCTGAACAAAACTGCTAACTTGCTCTGGTGTGGGCGGTAGACCAATCAAGTCGAAATAGGCTCGACGAATCAGCGTGCGGGGCGAAGCGATAGCATTTGGCGATACACCGGCGTCAAGTTGCCGGGCTCTTATGTACGCATCAATATCTGTGCGCCCCCAATCCTCATCTCCCGTCTCCGGTACCGCAACATCGGCTAGTGGTTGAAAAGCCCAGTGCTTCTTACCTTCATCGATGTTGATAGATGAAGTTGCTGCAACGGTCTGTCCATCGCGAGGGTCTGGAGCACCAAGTTCAATCCATTTGACGAAATGTCCGATGATTTCATCCGGCAGTTTTCCCTTGGGCGGCATTTCGAATCCCTCGTGCTTGAGAGCGCTGACAAGGAGGCTTTCATCCGGATTACCGGGAACGACTGCAGGCCCGCTTTCACCACCAGCCAGACTCCCTTCGCGACTGTCCAGATACAGCCCACCTTTGAGTTTCTTCTTCGCAGCAGCGCCAGCACTGTGGCATTCATAGCAGTGCGAGACCAGCATGGGGCGAATCTTGGCTTCAAANAAATCAAGTCCAGCGCGATCTTCTTCTTGTGCAANAGAGATACCTGGCAATGCAAACAGAATCCCCGCGGCGAAATAGATGAATAATCTTGCGTTTTTCATGCTTTNTAGATGGTGGGATATAGGAGGGGGGGTGAACAGTGACTATCGATATATATCCATAGTATACAGACACTTGCACACGAATTGCGCTAGCTAACACGTGGAACGTACTGCGAGATGAAGTCGATGCACTCGATGCTGTGATTGATTAGAGCAATTCGTGAATCGCGGTAGGATCGTCAAGCACGGGAGTCGGGCGCCCTGCGTGGTCCAGGATATGAAGCGTGGGGTCGATTCCCATGCACTCGTATACCGTGGCGTGGATATTAGATGGTGTCACTGGTCGNTCCTTAGGACTTTCACCCTTAGCTGTCGTTGAACCAATAAGCTGACCACCTTTAATACCACCACCTCCAAGGAGGCAGAACATCGAGTTACCCCAGTGGTCACGTCCGGGTGTGCCCTTGCTCATTGGAGGCCCGCCGTTTCCGCCATCGTTCATGCGCGGCGTTCGGCTGAATTCACCGCATAGCATTACGATGGTTGTTTCTAGCATGCCGCGTTCTTCCAGATCTTCAAATAAGCTGGCTACTGCGGAGTCTACCTTTGGAAGATAGTTTTCGTATCCACCCTGTAGGTTCCAGTGATGGTCCCAGCCACCAAAGTGGACGGTTACAAAGGAAGCGCCAGCTTCAACCAGTCGTCTGGCGAGCAAGGTGCTTTGACCTTGTGTGTGTCGACCGTAGCGTTCCCGTGTTGTATCGTCTTCCTGGCTCATGTCAAAGGCCTGNCGGGCCTTGTCGCCGGCGACGAATGAAAATGCCTGTTGATCAAATTGGTCCAAGGCATCGAAGGTTCCACGTGACTCGATTGTGCGAGAAATGGTATCGAGTTGTGATCTCAGTTCGGTACGATCATCAAGACGATCTACAGTGATACCCGATGGTAGCACCATGTTTTGCACGGTGAAATTTTCTGCGTTTGGATCGCCCTTGGTCATGAATGGATCGTATTGCACACCAAGGAATTTGCCAGCGAAATAGCCCGGTACTCTTCCCACGCTTGATGCGGTGGGGACAGCTACGTATGGCGGAACTTCACGATTTAGCTTCTTNCGCTGTTGTGCAACAATCGCGCCGATGCCAGGGAACTTGCCGATGTTATTCGCACCACTGACTCCCATGTTCTTTGAAGTCAGCATGCGGTGAGCACCGGCGAAGTGATCGCCCGTATCGTGGTGCAGTGAGCGTACGATGGAGAATTTGTTTGTGTGTTTTGCCTGACGTGGATAAAGCTCAGTGACGTCAAACCCAGGTACAACNGTTTTAATTGGCTGCCAGATTCCCCGATACTCAACCGGTGCGTCAGGCTTCATGTCATACATGTCCATGTGTCCCGGTCCACCGTCGAGCCAGATCAAAATGGTCGATACGTTTGACTTGTCGGCGGCTACTTTTTTTGAAGCAGCCTTTGCGCGAAGGACATCACCGAGACCAAGACTTGCCATGCCNGCAACGCCTAGCTGAACGAAACTGCGACGACTCATGCCATCGCAATATGCTTGGGATTGGGAGTTCTTATCGGAATAGACGCGCAACATGATAAATGCCTTTGCAGAACTGANTCTTTATTACTTAGCCTTATTCTACTTGTCGGCATTATTTACCGGCAAGCTCAATATAGACTCAATACGCAATAGTACCCCCAACGGGGGTTGGTGATACCGGTTTTTCAGTCTTCGCACCTAGAAGTAGTGTATTTAGCATCTGCCTAAATAAGAAATGCGTTTGGAAATTCGAGATTCTCGAAGTACTCGAAAAAGTTTGGTTATCCATCAGGAGTTTATTTTNATAAGCGTGAGCGACTTACATGATGCATNGCATGCAGTTGTATTCACCAGCGAGGGATCGGCAATAAGAGCGATTGAAAGTTCATCGCGTTAAGCCGTATTCTTTCAGGTTCCTGCTTTTACAACATGCCCGCTTACGGTGCGATTCCACATCTGCTGCCACTCAGATGAATTAGGTTCCTGCCAGAATTCGGCTTTCACGTCGTTATCATATGCTGGCTTGGGTCCGGGAATCTCACCCTTGATCAAACGCCCAAGGAACCGCATGTTATCGGTTGAATTNGGTAAGTCCGGATTGTGCCTGACGTAAATCGTTGGGCCATCAGNGTATTTGATCACGACGATAAATGGTTCATATGTGCGACGGGGCGCGTGCTCATACTTCGCCAATTTGCCGCGGTTAAGTGTCATTCCTAGTCCAGGTCCCCTTGGTAATTCCACGTAGCCATTTGTGACAGGCATTTGCTCGTTGGAGATATCATCAACCCACATTCGAGCAAGGTTTACGTGGTCGATGGTTGCAGTCTTAAAGACGCATGCCTGATGTACAAGAAAGGATTGGTTCATGGTTCCACCGGCATTCTGCAGCATGATCGGAATTCCAGCTTGTTCGGCGATTGCATCCAACTTGGCTGCCTGACGTACAGGTGCATGACCACTCATTATCCCGTCCACCTGACCACCGGCTACAAACGATGTTGGCGCGTGATGCCCAAGAATTGGTAGGTCAGTCATGTCACGGATCTTCACCCATCCATCTGGATCGTCGGCTACGATTGGATCCTCAATCCGTCCTGAGACTGCGAATCGCTCGAGTTCCTTAACGACCGGCGCAACGGTCTCAAAGTCCTGATTAGCGTTGAAGTCGTAGTGAACTTTAAATCCCTCTGGTGCGACGCGATCCATCGCCTCAGCTTGAGCGATAACATTCTGAACTTCATCGACATGGTATTTCAGCCATGTGTAACCCTGTTTCGCCGCATGCGTGACTTCCTCAGCCATCATGCGAGGTGGACGTGAGCAGGTCCATGCGGAGACAGGAACCTTATTGCGCACTTTGGCACCAATCAACTTCCAGACTGGCAGATCAAGGCATTTAGCTACTAAGTCATAGATCGCCATGTTGATGCCAATCAACTTAGTGTCAGCCAGCCATTCAAAGGGATTCGTCCCGATATACTTTTCCAGATTGGACTCATCCATGGCTGGGCCCCAGGCATCGCCGTATCCCTCGAGTCCGGGTTGGTTCGTCTTGACGATATAGATTGTCCGCAATTGCAGCTTGATGCCGTGATACTTAAACAGATAGTCGTGGTTAACCGGATGATACGGAATGCAAATCGTATGCGGTTCGATGCTTGTAATGCGCAGTCGAGAGGCCATGCGACCTCCACGTTGNTTCATGGTCTCACAAAACGCGGGTCTTATGGCGCAAAGCGATGCAGCTGTTGTCGTAAGGAATTCACGTCGTTGCATAAAGCTATTTGTAAACATGGAGTTCTCACGGTTGGTCTAAGTAATCGCTGTTAGAAATCTACAGCCTTGATTCCTGAGGATTTGATATCGTTCGTCGGATCCTCGTAAGGGAGTGATTTTAAAAACTCCACGAGGTCATTTATTTGAGTTTCTGATAGATGACTTGTTACGCCATGCTTGTCNTCTTTNTTTTCTGTTGTTAGTACATCGCGAAGTGTAAGTGCTTTGCCGTGNTGTAAGTATGGAGCACTTCGATAGACGCCCAACAAGGTAGGAGTGTCATATCTTGGNCCCATCTTTTCCGACTCGTCGTCGTTGCCGGTTCCGACGTCGTGCATTTTGAATGCNGAAATGGCCACTGGCGCCGAGTCAGTGAATACAGGTCCNGTGTGGCATGTAGCACANTTTGTCTTTNCTGATTCGAAGAGAGATTTGCCGCGCGCNGCGGAATCGGAAAGGCCATCTTTTGCAAATGGACTGATGATGAAATCATGTGAGTTCGTATAGGCAGCCAACGCATCGAGTGTGTCAGACTTAAGGCGATTGGGTTCCTTTAGAGACGGGTCCACTGCACCTTTGATCAGGCCCGAACCACCCATTAGCGGTCCGCGAATCGTGTGTTCAAAATCCTGCACTTCATCCCGATCAGCAGACCAGTGAACCGGATGCGTCCAACGCAGTCCTGCAAAGGACTGAGTGTTTCTTAGCCCTTCGGGGTTATGCCACGTCCGACCATCAGGTTGGCCGTCCGGATGGCAGCTGGAGCAACTAATCCAACGCCGGGCCACCATCGGTTGCAGAGCGGAGTAGAAGAGGATCTTTCCGGCGAGCACCTGATCCGTGAGTGGATTCGCGGTGATTTTAGTCTTTTGAATTAGCCGATTGTCCGTGACGGAGAACTTGGACACGGTGAAGTCGAGTGCGGTATATACATAAAAGAACTCACCATTTGGCCCCACGCGTACAGCCCGAGGATTCAGTCCAGGAGTTAGACGGGCAACATAGCCCAGTTCGCGATAGTCGTCGTCAATCGTGTTGCAAACATACATGTCATTTGTGCCACCGAAAATGACATAGAACCGTTCCCCATCTGGCGTGATATCCACTTCCCAAGGGTTTGCTGTTACTTGATTATTAACAAACGCGTCCATCGGGATCCGCTTGCGGCGGCGTTCTTCACCGGGAACACTGTCAACGACTGACACGTAAGGAAAAATCGAACCTTGCCCGTGAATCGATGTGATCTTCGATCGAATGTGAGACACATAGACCTTTTCACGGGTTGGATGAGTTACAAGTTGACGTGCAAGATTATCGGTTCGACTACCGGGCCATTGATCTGTGACTTTGCCATTGTCGAGCGAGATTTGGGAAACAAGTGCGTTGTAGTACTGAACAACATATAACTTCGACTCGTCGCGTCTAAGGGTCACACCGCGTGTGAAAGGACCGACTTCAAATGTCCTTAATGTTTTACCGGTGGCCGGATCAAGCTCTAGAACCTGACCGGGAAAATCCAATGAGACATAGAGCCTCTTGCCATCGGTCGTGCTGACGACTCCATACGGTTCGTCGAATACCTCGACCGTGCGGACGATGTCACCCTTTGTAGTATCGATGAAAACGATTTTGTCTTCGTCATATATCGCCACTGCCGCCAGTTTGGAGGAACCAACAAAGGACACGCCTTCTGGATGTTTTCCGACAGGTATTTCATGCAAAACGTCGTTTGTTTTCAAGTCGACCACGGTCGCGGTGCCGCTATCACGATTGCTGCAAATTAAAAGAGAGCCGTCAGCTGATATGTCCATCAGACTATTACTGATGCCGGCAAAAGTAGGTGAACAGCTGAAGATAAAGATCCCGACAAACAGAAGGATGTGTGATGACTTCATTGGAAGGCTCTGCGGGTGGAATGCGGGTGGTATGATATTTATGAGTTTATCAAAGATTGAGAGCGGGTTTGATCATTTGATTTGACAAGCGCAAAACAAAACCGGCGTCCTCAAGCGAGGACACCGGTTTGATTGTTACCTAATCTATTGGTCGCTATACGAATTGCTTACTTAAGGATGGAACCCTTAGCTGATTCGATAACTTCCTTAATTGCATCGCTGTTGAATTCAGCCTTGGTGTAGGCGTTATTCTTAGCAACGACTCGACCCTTCCAATGGAGAACGGTCAAATCAGCGTCCTTCGAAATCTGATATTTCGGAGGGCCGGCGATTCCATCAAACACCGTGAGTTTCACGTGGTTGATGTTGTTTTTCTTGCCAAGTGCAATCAGCGTCTCTTCCGCTTCATCGGCATCGTCTGCCAAAAGAACGAGATAGCTTCGAAGTTGCTTAGCTTTGTTAGCTTCGATAAGTGCGTCAACTTTCTTGACCAGACTGGTCAAGTCATCCGAGGTCGTACGAGCAAAAATTGCAACGACCGGACGTGTGCCGAACAGTCACCTATAGCACAGTGATTTACCAGCATTTTCGCCGCAGGTGTCTTTAGTATTGAATGGAGGTACTGGTGTACCAACACCCAATCCTGACTCCACCTCAGCCATGACAAGTCCGCCCATTGCTAGGGCAGCTGCCATCATTGTGGGTACAAGGATGTTTTTCATGTTTCTTTTCCTTAAACTTTGTACGTTATGTACATGTTTTGACCAGGTAACAATTATGTGGTCGTAAATCGTGCTTCTGCACGTACTCATATCTTAGTCCATTGGCCATGCGTTATTCCAGTCTGTCTGTGAGATTAAGCTGGCAATTTTGAATTAAAGAGTAGAGATCTATGCCCAAAAATCATCAATTAATCCTCCTAATTCTCCTGTCGATAACCAGTGTGCTACAGGCGGAACGCCCAAATGTCGTATTTATCATGACAGACGACCAGGCGCCATGGGCAATCGGTCTTTATGACAAACCGACCCATGCCAACACCCCAAATCTGGATAAGTTGTTTCGCGCAGGTACGTATCTGCCCAACACATTCGTCGTCACCCCGGTCTGCAGTCCGTCACGCGCGTCACTCGCCACAAGCCGATATGGCACAGAGGTAGGGGTAACTGAATGGCTCAATCCACGAGTTGAGGCGGATCACGGATTGGATCCAAGTACGCAGACTTGGTATGAAGTGATGCAAAATGCGGGCTACTTCACAGGGTTGGTTGGAAAGTGGCACTTAGGATTGCTCGATAAATATCATCCGACCAAGACAGGGTTTGATTATTTCATGGGTCACCGTGGAGGTGGATGGTCTCCGGTAAACCCAACGCTTGAAGTAGATGGTCAGAATAAGAAGATTGACGGGCTGACTACGGATATCCTCACGGATCATGCAATCTCTTTCATTGAAAACCGGCCAGATAATCAGCCATTCCTGTTAGTTTTGCACTATCGTGCTCCGCATGCACGCTGGTTGCCCGTTGCACCTGAGGATATGAAGCCCTTTGAAAAACTGGATCCCAAGTTGCCATCGCCCGACTTCGAAGGTTTGGATGTTCAACGTGTTAAACGATTTACACGCGAATACCTTGCAAGTACTCGGGGAGTGGACCGAAACGTCGGTCGATTGCTGGAAACGCTGGATAAATCCGGATTGCGAGAGAATACCGTAATCGTGTTTACGAGTGACCATGGCTACAACATGGGACACAACGGAATTTGGCACAAAGGAAATGGACACTGGATTCTAAAGAAGGACTCGTTGCCGCTGGCTACTGAAAACATCCCTGCAGGTCAACGCCCGAATATGTACGACAATTCTCTCCGTGTACCAACGTGCGTTGTTTGGCCAGG
>PAXU01000018.1 GCA_002714565.1 Rhodopirellula sp. | reverse complement strand
AGTCTAGCTGTACAAACCACCTAACACGCGCTTCTGCCATTTGCGCAGGGCGCGTGTTTTTGTATGGTTTGCACGTAGTAACACCTAACAAGTAGAAATGCACTTGTAATACGGGAAACAGGCGTGGATTTTTGGCCTCCAGTTCGCAAGACGTCGGTACCGCTAAAACTGCCGGTTAATCTGCGCACTTGCGAATCCTTGATGCGTTTAGCGCTCCATTCCCTTTCGCCGGATACGTCGGAAATCGAGGAAGCACTTGGCGACGATCCGGTATTTTCCACTTGGGTGTTCTTGCAAGCCGACTCGGCAGGTATTGAACTTGTGAGTTTTGAAAATGCGGCCAAATGGTTCGCAGAAAACCCATCAGTTCTGCTTAATCAATCCGGCCTGGAGATGCCCGCTGGTACCATCAGAGCGGATGTTCCATGCGAAGAGATTGCCAGTAGGTTGGCGCTACGTGCAACCACCGCTGCTTCAGTGCTCAACAGCGACCTTGAGTGTGCTGAGCTTTTAGCCTGGCAGCTTCAGCTTTGTGGAATATTGGACGAACTGAATCTGATAACGACTATTCCGGATTCTGTTGCATCTGTATTGCGGGCTATGAAGGAATCGCAACCGTTAAGCGATATACGCAAAACCATGGAGCAGTCGTTGTCGGTTGTCCCGGGCGATCCAGTTTCGGACCATTACGACAGGTTGAAGAAACAGTGGATCGACACGTTTCAGACTAGTGTGGAAGATAAGAATTCATCATTTGAGTCGATTGCCAACCTGGCTCGTTTCATTGAACTTGCCGAACTGGAACGATCCTTTGAGGAACGCTTACATCATGAAAAGATGTTGAGCCTTAAAGAACTGGCTTACGGTGCCAGTCATGAAATAAATAACCCGTTGGCAAATATCTCGATTCGGGCTCAGGCTCTCGCTAATGAAGAGCAGGATGATGCAAAGCTCTATGCTCTCAAGATGATTCATCAACAGGCGATTCGTGCTAATGGCATGATTTCGGACATGATGTTATTTGCCAAACCACCGGAGATGACATATCACCGGCTAAACGTACATGAGATTCTGAAATCCGCACTTGAATCGATGCGGGAAACGACAGATTTGGCTTCCGTTCAAGTTAGCTTGATATGTGATGAGTCGATCTTTGTCGTCGGCAGTCAGACACATTTGGAAGAAGCAGTAATGGCTCTCATTCAAAACTCGGTCGATGCGATCGGAATAGGCGGAACGGTTGCCGTTACAGCATCAGCATCTGAGGATGCTGTCGAAATCAAGGTTACCGATACTGGCACTGGTATGAGTGAAGAGTCACTTCATCACATGTTTGACCCGTTCTATAGCGGTCGGGATGCAGGTAGAGGGATAGGCTTTGGCTTATCCAAGTGTTGGCGCATCGTCACGCTTCATAACGGTAGAGTCACGGGAGCCAATGTTCCGAAGGGCGGCGCTATGTTCACAATTCGGTTACCCATGGCGGCCCAGCGAAGGCTGGTGGGATAACGTCATCTGGATTTCCGGGCATCTGGCGATTTAGGCGACGCCACGTTTCTTTAATTCAGCAATGACACCCTGGACCAACTGTGTAATCTGATCAGCATCATTTTCGCCGCTTGTTTGAATTCCGAATTCGCTGCATCCACCAGACGGGGCAGTTGTAAATCCAGCATCTGCAAGCAGGCACTGAAGTTCATCCCGAAGGATATCCAGTTGTTGGTGCAAAACTTCGGATTGTGGCTGGCGACCAGGTCCTGTATTGATACCGCGTAACTGCAGGGCAGCTCGAAAACCTTCCGGGAATTCAGACTTATAGATCATGGCATCAAACAGCTTCAGCAANCGGTATTGCCAACTTCGTGCATCGTCGTAGTTTCCGGCGGTTGCCAGTTCATAGATTTTTCTCGTGATTTCCGGAACCACTCCGCTTGTGGCATTGGTGCCACCGTCGGCACCGACGAAGATCATCGGTACNAGTACTGGATCCCAGCCTGTCAGGAAACTGAATTCAGGGCGGATCGGACGCACTGCTTCGATCATTCTCATCATATTGGGAATGTCACCGCTCGAATCCTTGATTCCAACAACGCGCTCGCAGTCTTCGGCCAATCGTTGAATGGTTGGCACATCGATAGGAGATGCAAACAACGGAATGTTATAGAGCGTAACATCGATCGGNGAGTTGTCAGCAATCTCTTTGAAGTAGGCGTACACTGCTTCAGGCCCAAGTTTGTAATAAAACGGAGACACGATTGCCACGGCGCGAGCGCCCAACTCATGGTAACGTTCACAAGCACGAATCGTTTCGCGTGTATTTGCTTCAGCTGCACCAGCAAGAATGGGTACACGTCCAGCTGCCTGATCCGCAATGATTTCAATAATGCGAATCCTCTCTTCGGCGGTGAATCGGGTNAATTCACCGGTTGAACCATTCGGATACAATCCATGGACACCATGGTCGATTAGCCAATCGACATAACGTCTTGTTTCACCTTCATTGATGTCCCCNTTTGCATCCAGTGGGACTATGTTAGGTGTGAAGATTCCAGCTAGTTTTGGTTGATCTGACATGACTAAGCCTCGGAAAGCTCCGAATAAGTGGGTGCAACGCGTTGTCCTTCGTATGTTTTTTCCGTATTTAATAGGTCGTCAATCATGACATTCGTCCTGTAACAGAAGGTCGTAGAGACCCTTTAACGAACAGATTTCCATCGTCTTGCAAACTAATTAGATAGATGAAAATACTTGTTCGAAATGTATCGACCTTTTGTTTGGGTACGGACGAACCGGTTGTGCNGATTATGCGTGGTAAAACATAGAGGAATATGCGAGTGAGTGCTGAAACGTACGCAATCAGAAGACTTGGCAGAAACGCATAAATATACTCAACAGTAGCCTGCATTTTGCTGAATTCTCAATGTCTGGAAGCAGACGCACCAGCAGAGTTGAAGATGAGTAAGTCAAAACCAACATCCAAATCAAAGCCTGCAAAGAAACTNTCAGGCCGCGACATTACGATCATTGCCGTATTGTTGTGTTATTTGGGACTGTTCAGCATTTATCCCAAGCCGGTTTCGAATCAGAATGCATCGCAGCATCCGACTGCNCAAACCGAATCTGCTGAAGAGAGCAACACGTCGGCGATTGGTACGTTGCATGTATTACCCTGGATTCAATTCCTAATCGCCGATGATATTTGGAGTGAATGGACCGACGCCAGTTCACTGCGTACTGGNTTTGCAGATCGAGCAATGCCGATTATNGGCCTTTGCTTCACACTACTGGTTGGTTACAGCATTGGTTTTCTNGTGCTTCGAGCCATGTGCCAAGCGACGGATTTTAGCCGCTGGGAGTCAGCCGTCATCAGTACCGGCATTGGATTAGGTNTGTGGACGCTATATATCTTCCTAATAGGTGTAATCGGGTTATACCAACATATGTGGGNATTCCTCGTGCCAGGGCTTGTNATCGTCGGATACACANCCTATTTGCAGATCAAGTCATTATCAGAGGATCCGAAGAGTCCGGATGAAGACGNGGCGGAGCAGCCTGCGAAGTCAGGCAAATCGCAACAGGAGCGTTGGGTTTATCGCCATCTTTGCTGGTTATTGCCAGCAATATATATCGTTCTGGCCAGCTTAGTGCCACCGATCGAATTCGACGTGACCGAATATCATTTACAAGTTCCAAAGGAATGGTATCAAAGCGGCGGAATGGTCCAGTTGCCGCACAACATATACAGCAACATGCCAATGGGGGCAGAATTGCTATCGATACCTACCATGTCGTTAATGCCACACTATCCCAATACCCCGGACTGGTGGCAGGGGGCGATTTCCGGTAAGGCAATCATTGGATTTTATTTGATATTAACTGCCGCACTGACTTGTGTAATTGGTCGGCGCTGGTTTGGGCTGAACGCCGGCATGGCATCGCTCATTCTGTTGGTGTGCACTCCAACTCTCGTGTCCATTTCAACAGATGGTTTGGTGGAGATGGTACTTGCATTCTATTTACTGCTGACAGTTTATTTCTTGCTTCGATGGGATGAAGAACCCATACGGAAGTGGGTTATACTTGCCGGTAGTGCAGCCGGCATGGCCTTGTCCATTAAGTACACAGCTGTGGTATTTGTGTGGATTCCAGCTGTTGCCTTTCTTGCAATAAAGCGTCGCGGTTTTAAGCCTGTCTTGGCGTTTGCGATTGGTGTATTAATTTTCTCCGCACCTTGGTTGGTACGAAACCTAGCTTGGACGAGTAATCCGGTTTATCCACTTGCCGGTTCGATTTTTGAGACCGAGGGCCGAACTGACGAGCACGTGGCTCAATGGAATAACGCACATAAAGTACCGGAGTTTAGTATCGGTAACTTCCAGACGGATTTTGGTAAGTTCTTTATTACTGAACAGGGTCAAAGTCCGTTCCTGATCCCACTTGCCCTCATCGCCATTGCAATTGGCTACCGTCACAGGGTGATAAGACCAATATTTTGGTGGACTGTATTCTATCTCGTCGTCTGGTGGTGTTTTACTCACCGGTTATCCCGGTTTTGGGCGCCTATTGTTCCGTTAGTAGCTGTGATGGCGGGCTACGCTCTTCAAGACGCTTTTTCAAAACGTCTAAAGGTAGCCTTTAACATCGTGCTTGTGCTGGCGGCGATTTATGGAACATCATTCATTTCCAGAAGCTTTGGTACCTACAACCGAGTCTTTGTTGACTACGACAAGTTGACGTATATCGAGCCGATTTTGGAGGCGCGGGATAACACGATTCCGATCCGGGCACACCGTTATATGAATCGGGAGATTCCCAGGATTGGTGATGACCAGTCAATGTCAGTCTTACTGGTTGGAGATGCAACTCCGTTTGAACTGACAATGCCNGCATACTACAACACTTGTTTTGACGAGTGCCTATTTGACAAGTTAGTAAAACAGCAGTCACTGGAAGATGCGTATAACTCCCTGTTGGAGCGCAACATCTACTACGTGTATGTCGATTTCGATGAGTTAGCGCGATATCGATCGCCAAGCAATTACGGTACACGGTCCACTGTGACCCGCGAAGATATACTCAAGTACGTTAGGCTTGGGCTACTTGAAGAAATGGTTGATGCCGCAATTAACCGCGACCGCGGTATGGTCATGATCGTCAAGAAACCATCGCAAATACAATAGCCGATCTTATACGCTTTAGAGGAAAACGATGCTGGTACGTTGGATGGTTCACAATTGGATGCGGTCCGCAGCGGAATCTGCTGTGCGCGATGGTATTCAGCAAACNATGGATGCGTCTGATGATATTGAGGCAGCGAGTACCGAGGCACTCACTCAATGTCGCATTGCCGTGGTATGTGCCAGCCCGCTGGAAGCGACTGGTTTGGTTGACCTNATGGGTGACGTGATCACCACACGATGTGCGACCTTTATAGAGCACGTTGGNCTGATTGATGAAGTGCCCGTTGTCATTGTGGAATCCAGTGGTCAGGCAGAACAAATCCAACAGGCGGTTGAAGATGTTATCGCCATGTATCCGGTCGANTGGGTTATCNCTGCGGGATTTGCNACGGGACTAGCTGACGGAATTGGGCGGGATGATATCATCATGCCNCAGACGCTTGCNGCCGCGGACCACGCACAAATCAACGTCGGCTTCTCNATCTCTGAGGATGTTGTAAGTCGCACACGTGGTCTACATACCGGCAAATTGGCAAGTGTAGCCGAGGTAATACGTGACGAAGAGGGTCGCAGAGCAACGGCAGCAGAATTTGGTGCCATCGCGGCTGACATGGAGTCATATTGGGTCGCCAAGTCATGCCAGGCACTAAAAAAGCGGTTGATGGTTGTTCGCGTTGTTAGTGAAGCAGTGGGCGATAAGCTGCCGGAGTTAGTCGAAAACGTGCTGAATCAGGATTCAACAGCGGGAAAAATTGGCGCTGCGACCAGAGCAGTGTTTAGCAAACTGTCAAACGTGAAAGAAATGTGGAAGCTGAAGTCTGGTGCGTATCAGGCTTCCGACAGGCTTGCGAAGTACCTGGTCGGTGTTATTGCTCAGTTACGTTAGACATCGCCGGCAGTTCGAGAATACTCAGATTTCTGAAACTGATTTGTGTGGTTGGATCATGACCCTGAATCATGATCGTACCGGCTTCTCTCCGCAGGCCACGACGGGGATTCTCATCCGAGTCGCGGTTATCGCGCCAGTTCGACACTTGATATCCATTAACCCAGACTGCAAAGTGATCACCGTCCGCAATGATTGTGTTGTAAAACCACTCTTGATCAGTTGCAACAATACGACGGGCAGTTTGTCGTCGGAAGATACCACCGGTGCCGTGATCTTCCGGGGTAAGTGGGTTATTATCTTTCATGCCGTTATGAATCTGGCTCTCATATCCCATCATCGTGTCACCGGGAATACAGCGGAAAAAGATTCCCGAGTTTAGATTCGGTGCATGCGTGAGGCATTCCAACTGCAGTATGAAATCTGCGTAGCTATCCTCGGTTTCCAGTTGACCACGACCGTTCTCGACATACAAATGTCCATTTGTATCGACGCTAAATCTACTGTCCATCTCTGGATACTCAATCCAGCCAGTTAGATCCTGACCATTAAACAATGATGATGAGCCAATGGGTCGCAAGAGGATATTTCTAAACGACACTTTACCACTGTTATGCTGTAGTGCGATGTAACCGCGATTAATTGGTGCATCGTCGGTGTAATCCAATATGAGGTTGCCATCGAGATATACCTTGATAGCGCCATCAGCAACGGTAATGTCATACGTCTGCCACTCGGCACTGTGATTATCCCCTTCGATTTTCTTTCGACCGACAAGACTTCCTGTAGGGAATGGATTGTCCGCGTCGGCGATGTTTAGTTCGTAACAGTCAGATGATGGGTCGGTAGGTTTGCCGGGNGTATTAAGAAATACGCCGCTGTTTGTCCCCGATTCACTTTTGAATTCCAACTGTAGTTGATAACTGGAGAATGTTGTCACGGTTCTCAGAAGGCCGACATCGCCCTGGCTGACTGTTATCGTGCCATCTTCCGCTGACCAATCCGCCTCGCATTCGGCAACCCAACCGTAAAGCGTGCTGCCATCAAAAAGGCTAATCCAACCGTCCCGGAGCAGGTCTTCGTCCAATGGGATTGGCTCGGGTGCNTTCTCGTCCATACCAAGTAGCACCGGATATTGACTGGATGCGCTCGTGTTTTCTTGAGTTTGTGAATCCGATGGATTTACAGCTTCTGGAGTTGCTTCCTGTAGAGTTGAATTGGTATCACCGTATTCAGTGTTGCAACCGCTAAAGAGAAGCACTGAAAAAAAACAATTCAGGATCATTAGTGTTGTTTTGTTCATATCACCAAAGTGGGAAAGTGACCAAGTTGAGAAATCTAATCTAAGGGTTGATGACCGGATAGCTTGTCGTTCGAATTTCGCTGTCATCAGCGATGTCAATTCGCACTTCGCAAACTCCAACAGGCTCCGCTGTCTCTTTAAATTCGAGTTGCAGGTAGTTATTACCGGCAAGAAATGGCGTTATGTCAAATCCAATTGTTGATTCGCTCGCAATTTCACCAAGTGTCTGAGATTCCAATGAGNCGATGGCGAANGGCGTCACTCCATGGAAAACCAAAATGACATGATCAGAGTCCGTNANGCCAGTGGGTGTACCAAACCGTCTTCGTAACGTGCATGGTGCGCAGACGGGATTGCCGCCTAAGNTGAGTTTTCCCGGCAACTTGATTCGTTCAGGTTCTGACTGCTTATCATCCGCATATAACATCCACGGACCGTGGAGTTTCATCGAGTGCATCCTGTGCCGCTCCCGTATCGTTAGCAGGTTATGATACGGCTGAAGCCGTATCGTCCGGGCTGTTTCGTAATTCCTTGGGCAATTGGAAATGTACTTCTTCTTNTCGAATGACCCGAACTTCGACGGTGGCATCGAAGTTTTGTTCAAGGAATGAGATACATTCCTGGACGATTCCTTCCGGAGCACTGGCGCCGGCAGAAATCACGACGGTTTCGACATCACGTAGCCATTCGGGATTGAGCTGTTCCACCCCGTCAATCAGATGCGCCGGTCGACCACATTCTTCTCCTAATTCACGAAGTCGCTGGCTATTGCTGCTGTTATCGCTACCGACTACCAGGATCAAATCAGATTCGGGTGCCAGAATTCGTATGGCTTCCTGCCGATTTTGTGTTGCGTAGCAGATGTCTTCTTTCGGTGGATTGTGGACGTGTGGAAATCTTTCTCGAATGCGCGAGATGATACGGTTGGCGTCGTCAACGCTTAAGGTGGTCTGTGTTAGGTAAGCGAGCTTCGAGTTTTCTTCGAGTTCCAGATTATCCACATCGCTTTCATTTTCGACNAGGATCATATTTTCGGGCGCTTCACCCATGGTCCCGATCACTTCATCATGCCCCGCGTGACCGATCAGCAAAATGGTGTAACCTTCTCTCGCAAACCGTACCGCTTCAAGGTGTACTTTGGTAACGAGTGGGCAAGTTGCATCAACCGCGTATAACTTACGTTCCCGCGCAATTTGCCGAATTTCAGGTGATACGCCGTGTGCCGAGAATAAGAGGTTGCTTCCTTCNGGAACATCTTCAAGTGTGTCAACAAACACGGCTCCCTTGTCACAAAATGTTTCGACGACGTACGTGTTGTGAACGATCTCGTGGTAGACGTAAACCGGACTGCCAAGGCGNTGNAAAGCAATATCGAGACACTCGATGGCCATGTTGACACCGGCACAAAATCCGCGGGGNGATGCTAGAAGAATCTTCACTGGAAATCGGATGACGTAAAGAGGAGTAATAAGTGCAGGACCGGACGAGCGATTGCTCCTTTGGTCAGTCCGTTTATTTTACTCCGGTGTGAAGTCGTGTGTTACCGTGACCTGACGNGTTTGGTTGTTTGATGCATCAAAACAACGAATAACCAATTGCATGCCACGCAACGCAAATGGATAAGGTGCGGATGTCTCTCGTTCCAAGACATCATCAACAGCATTTATAGCAACACCGGGATTTGGATAGGTAACGCTATTTGCAGGGGGTACATCATTGGCATTATCGATTCCGTCGGTGCCTTCATCGATTACTGGATTATTATTTCCATCAACGTCGCCATCTTGGTTGATGCCATCTCTCTCATAGTAGTTTGTCCAGGTGTCATAGACTGGAACGGCTGGCCCGTTTGGCCCGTTGAACATGAATGATTTTGGATGTGGAGCGGAGGAAAAAAATGAAACGGTGTTATAAGCACCAGCGGCATTCATCGCGTAGCCCAGATCGACAAAGGCTCCCAGGCCGAGTGTTCCATTGTTGCCCCCGCCATGTCCTGGATCGGTTGGTATTTGAGTATGCGCGCCGGTTGGATCGACTTGAATGGAAGCTCTCGGATCATAAACACGCATGTCAAACCCGATGACATTGTCGATTACGATATCTTCACCCGCAAAATAACCGTTGCTCATTGCGATTCCAAAATAGTTTGGAATGTTGGTACGAACGATGTGGTTCGGCCAAGTCGTCCAATCGTGAGCGACTCGGTTTCTGCGAATCGAAAGGTCAGCGAGTGAATTTGCTCGGAGCCGACCGTTTGGTAGCACCGAAACAGAAAGGTCGTTTTCATTGAGGAAGGTCAGGTAATTCGCCGGCAATGCAATTTGGCCAGCCGGAATGTTGGGTAATGCTCCGTTGACATTCAGATCGGGGCGAATGAGAAGTGCACGGCGACGAAGTGTATATAAAGGAATGCCTTTTACGGTGTTTTCATACTGTAACCAGTAAATCACTTCTGCATGGGCAGACTCGAGACGCGTGTAGCCGGAATTTGCATTATTAACGACCCTGTTTTCTACACGGCCGCCAAATGGTTCACTAAGACTGCGTGTTGTAAACATGATGCAGTCATCAAGGTCTCCGGTAATGCTGTCGTTTAGATTTGGTGCGATATTTCCAGCGTTGTTGATTATCTGGAAAGATTTATCAGTATCGATTCCAGGAGAGTAGGGCAGTGGGTTATTGAAGTCGACATCTTCGTGGAGTTCTATGTAACCCATTGCGGCTCCGGCGTCCGGCAGTGGTCGTGCCGGCACAGTAATACCTTCCAGATCCGCACGCAGTCGAGTGGAGGCGAGCCTCAGCGAAGTTGATAATTCGACATTACTGCGACCGTCAGATACCGCGCCGGCGATGCTTCGAAATGCTTCGACGATTCCGAGCAGGATAATGATGCCGATGGTAGCAGCGCTCATCAGTTCAACGAGCGTAAAACCGCGGGATTGTCGACGTGGTCTGCGATGAGCCATAAGCGAGCGTTTTATTTTAGGTATACCGTTCTGTTGCAACTGCTCTATGCGATGCGTATTACCATGTTATCCAGATGAGCCAATCAGGTGAACGCGCATTTCAAAATAACNNGNGTGTCGACTGCTTATNTTAGATTCAATGAGCAAGTGTGTATCCNGGTTGGTTTAGACACTTGGTTGTTTTTTGTCAGCAATGACATCTGTGATTATTGAATCCAGATCGCGTGTTATCGGGTTTCCAATCAAGCGTGTTATCTTGTCCAGTTCCGGCACGCGGTGACGGATGTCTTCAAAGTCATCATCATAGGCTTCGCGGTAACTTTGGTACTGTAATTGAGAGTTTGAACCGGCAAGCGTGATGACACGTTGTGCTAGTTGCTCAATCGTGATGGGATGATCAGAACCGATGTTGATCACTTCGCCCACGGCATCTTGTTCATCCATCAATCTGACCACGGCGTTGACGATATCGTTCACGTGGGCAAAGCACCGTGTTTGCTGACCATCATCATGTATCACTAGTGGATCATTCCGTAGAGCTGCTTCTACAAATCGCGGAAGCACCATTCCGTATGCTCCGGATTGTCGTGGCCCTACCACGTTAAAGAATCGACCGATGACGACCGGCAATCCGTATTGCCTGTATGAAGCAAGTGCCAGGAATTCATCGATTGCTTTAGAGGCACCGTAAGACCAACGTGCTTTGGTTGTTGCACCGAATACTAAATCGTCCTGTTCATTCCAGGTTGCTTTCGGGTTCTTTCCGTAGACTTCGCTTGTACTCGCAAGAAACATGCGCACGGTTCGCCCGGCTTCATGTTGTTTTCGAAGTGAAGACAGGATGAGTTGTGTCGGGTGGATATTGCGTTCGATGGTTGCGATTGGTTGCCTGGCAATGAGTGCAACGCCTACGGCAGCGGCCAGATGATAGATGTGGTCTTTTTCATTCACCAAGTCATCTACAAGATCAGGGCAGCTTACATCTCCGTTTACAAACTCAAATTGCTCATAATCCAAGAACCGCTCCAGATTAGATCGGGCACCAGTGGATTCGTCATCCACAACGGTTATCCGATGGCCGTCATCTAGAAGTTTCTGGCAGAGATGAGATCCAATGAATCCTGCTCCACCGGTAATCAAAATCTCTTTCACTTTGATTCCAATGTCATAAACAAACTGGTAATTCGGATTTAATGCCAAGTGGTCACAGTGGAAGATGCACCGTATAGTTCCATAACATGACCAGTCGTTGGCGGACTCAGATATGATCTGGGTACTTTAGCCCACATATACATCAGCCTACATATATAAGTTTCGGCTGATTTGTGGCAATTCGCCGCATGGTACACCAAGTTCTATGCAGTTATATGAAGGATAGTTCGGCTTAATCCTCGGTTGGGTGGTAAGATAGCCAAACTTTTCCGGCTCCGCGGCCAAGTTCGTGTTATCCAAATGGACACATATAGGGAACAACAGTTTCGGCGGCGAATTTGAGCCATTAAACTAAATACATAGGTTGAATTTATGGATATTGATGCGTGTTCACTTCCCATTGCTTGAGAATAAAAATGTACCTGGGTAATTCAATGATGAAACGAGCCTCTCAACATTTAGTATTGATTGCGGTTGCTACTGTCATGTCAGCTTTTTCTTCAATGGCAATCAGCCAGGAGGATGCTGCGGATGGCCAGCCAAAGTACATCGAAACGAAGAAGGAATCCTCGAAGGTAGCGTTGGGAATCTTCGAAGATGCGGCCGGATTACAAAATGGCGGGAAATTTAATATTGCCGAAGAGGAATGGCAGGCATTCTTAGAGGATCACGAGACCGATCCGCTGGCACCTCAGGTTGCATATTTCCTTGGTGTGTGTCGAATTCAGCTTGGGAAAATTGAAACAGCAGCCACGGCATTTGAGCAGGCGCTGAAGTACAAACCGTTTGAATTGACTGAGCAAGCGTACCTTCAACTTGGCTGGTGTAGTTATCAGGTTGCGGTAAACACCAAAGATGCGGATGCCCGGCAGCAGCAACTGCGCAAGGCCGTTGATGTGTTTGATAAACAGTTGGCAGCTTATGAAAAGAGTGATTTCTCCGATGAAGCTCTCTACTTTCAGGGCGAGTCCTATTATGCGTTGGGAGATATTGCGAAGGCGGAGGTTTCTTATCAAAATCTCGTGGACGGATTTTCAAAGAGTGAGTTGGTACTGGAGTCCATGTACGCATTAGGAACGGTTCTTGAAGAACAAAAGAAGTTTCCACAAGCCAAGCAGATCTATACAAAATTCCTAGATACGGCCGGTGATAAGCATGAGTTATTCACAGAAGTTCGTATGCGTCTTGCTGAGACATTTCTTCAGGAAGAGAGCTATGAACAGGCGGCAGAGATCTTCGGTGAAGTCGCATCGGTCGACGGATTTGCGTCCTCTGACCACGCCTTATTCAGAATGGCATTTTGTCAGGTCCAGTTAAAAGATCTGGATAGTGCAGCGGAAACCTATGGGCAACTTGCCGAGAGCTTCTCGGATTCGCAATATGCTAATGAGTCGAATCTTCTGGTGGGACGGATTCGATACCAACAGAAAGATCATGAAGCAGCCAACGCAGCCTTCAGCAAGGTTGTCGAGCAGGGCGGTGCATTTGCCATTGAAGCGAAACACTGGCAATGCAGGATTCTACTGGCAGCNGGCAGTAATNACGAAGCACTAGCGCTTGCAACCGAAGCGATTNCTAATGCGGGTGACAGTGAGTTCCTAGTCAATCTTAAGATGAATCAGGCGGATGCCCAAGTTGCCAAGGGGAATCATGAAGAGGCCAGAAAGCTATACCTGGCCATTCTTAATGACCACGCAGATAACACTCTCTCAGCAGATGCGCTCTACAATGCCGTATTCTCAGCGTACCAACTTGCTTTACACGAAGAAGTAATTGTTGATGGCACGCGGTTTTCTGAAAAGTTTGGATCGCACAATTTGTTGCCGGACGTGCAGCACCTAGTGGCTGAGTCGCAATTAACGTTGAAGCAGTACGAAACTGCCGAAGCAACGTTACGGAAACTTGTTGAGAATCATCCAGACCATCCAAAGCATGAAAACTGGACGGTCAGAATTGCCGCTTCGCTATATGTACAAAAGAAATATGAGGACGTGACTTCGTATATCGATGGCGTAAACGAATCTATCGAGTCGGCACAAGGTAAGGCCGAAGCCCATTATCTTGCAGGTGCGAGTTCTTTTTTCCTGAAGCAGGATGAGCCGGCGCTTACGAAGCTGAATGAGTCATTAGCAGCAAGTCCTGGTGGCAACTATGCGGACGACGCACTGTTGTTTATCTCGCGAATTCACGCAAACGCTGAAAAATATGANGAGGCTGTAAAAACAGCTTCCAAACTCATCGATACATTTGAGTCGAGTAACGTGATTGATCAGGCTCACTTTAGACGCGGAGATTTTCTCAACGACAGTAAGCAATACGATAAGGCCATCGAAGACTATCAAGTGGTCATCGAACGGTTTCCGAATTCGGTCTATCTCGTGCCGAGTTTATATGGCAAGGCATGGTGTGAATTGCGATTGGACAAACACGAGACCTCAGTCGCTACGTTCACGGTTGTTATCGACAATCACGCTCAACATGAACTACATCCGGCATCGTTGCTTGGCCGGTTGATTTGTCGTCACCAACTCGATGAGTTCGATGGAGTCGTAGAAGATGCAAATNCTGTACTGAAATCAACGGCCGATAACGNAATCAAAATGGAAGCTGTATATCAGCGAGGGTTGGCTGAAGTTGCTCTTGAGAAGAACGAAGCTGTCGTTGCCAGTTTCACATCTCTNNTGGAGGACTATCCAAAATTCGACAGAATCGACAGTGTGCTATACGAACTTGGTTGGGCCTACGGTGAACTGGAGGANACAGAGAAATCAATCGGTATGTTTGATCGTGTAGCGAAGGAATTCCCACAAAGCCAATTCCTCGCAGATGCACACTTTCGAGTTGCAGAATCGCTTTACNGCGATGANAAATATGCTGACTCCGTCGGACGCTATGAAGCGTCGCTCGCTGCTGATCCATCCAACTCTTTGAAAGAAAACGTGCTCCATAAGCTCGGCTGGGCGTTTTATCAACAGGACGAGTTTGCGAAAGCTCAGGAGCAATTTGAAAGTCAGATTAAAGCATTTGCAGAAGGCACGCAGGCACTTCAGGGTCGATTTATGAATGCTGAATGTTTGCACAAACTTGGTGACTTCGAAAAGGCACTTGCAGTATTTGAACAATTCGACGCGTCGGAGCTTGAGAGTGCTCAAATGAAGACGCTGGCATGGCTGCATGCGGGTCAGGCTGCTTCACAGTTAAAGCAATACGACAAGGCTTTAGTCAGCTTGAATCTGGTAGTAGAGAATAGCGGCGAGCCTAGTGAATTTGATGCGCGTTATGAAATCGGTTGGATTTTGCATCGACAGATGAAATATGACGACGCCGTGAAGCAATACGAACAGGTAGCTCGTGGATCACGTGGTGGCGTGGGAGCCCGTGCCCGATTCATGATTGGTGAAATATCCTTTGCAAAACAAGATCTCGAAGATGCTGTTAAGCAATTCCAACGCGTGATGTTCGGATTTGGTGGTGAGAAAGCGGTTGCAGCAGTAAAAGTCTGGCAAAGTAAAGCAGCTATGGAAGCAGGACGTTCCATGGAAGTGCAGGTGGAGGATGCAAAGACGAAGCAAGATCGCGATGGTTTGGTAAAGTCGGCCGTGGAGTTTTACACGTACGTTGTTGAAAAGCATCCGATGAGCTCTTCAGTGGAGTTTGCCAGGAAACGACTTGAAGCTTTGTCCAAACTGTAATTCAGTAACGATGAAGAAAATCGCTGTTTACACACCGTGCACAATGACATCGTGATTTAATCAACCGAGTGAAAAGCAGAGTACAGGAACAACGAATTGGTAAATCGATCATTTAGAGGTGAGTCGCGAACACAGGTGACTCGATTAGTGGCACTGCTGCTTGTAATCATCCCGCTACTTATGGTGATGCGCAGCGGCCTGGCACAGCAACCGCAGGCTCCTGCAGACGAAGGTCCAACGGCGAGNAGCCCTGATCAAACTACTAGTGAAGCTGGCGTCAGCACCCCGGAAGGTGATGGCACGATCACTCATGTTGAAAGTGAAGGACTCAACCTGCTTGAACTGATAATCAGCGGCGGTTGGTTTATNGCACCTATTGCCNTGATGTCATTGATTTCATTGACATTCATCATTGAACGGTCCATTGCGTTGCGACGCGAGCGAATNATCCCGTCGGATCTTGTTAGCGAATTAGCCTCCCTCGGGGAATCGCAGGGTAGTTTTGATCCTCGTGCTGCATTCCGACTTTGCCAGTCTTTTCCGTCTGCGGCCTCTAAAGTCATTCAGGCCATGCTTCTAAAGGTAGGTCGGCCTCAAAGTGAAGTGGATCGTGCAACAACCGAAGCGAGTGAGCGCGAAGTTGAACGTCTGTATTCCAACGTTCGGTGGCTGAATCTATCAGCAGCAGTTACTCCGTTGATGGGATTGCTGGGTACGGTCTGGGGAATGATCCGTGCTTTTCATGACACATCGAACATGCCGGCTGGGCANAATAAAGCCGACTACCTTGCAGAGGGTATTTACCTTGCACTGGTAACCACATTGTGTGGTTTGATCGTTGCGATTCCATCAGCCATATTTTCACACTATTTCGAAGGTCGTTTGCAAAAGCAGTTTCATGAAGTCGACGAATTAATGTTTGGCCTGATGCCACAGGTAGAACGCTTTGAGGGCAAGATGCGTTTCACGCGACACGCGGACGAGTCACCTGACGTAGAGCAGGAAGGGTGATACCGGATTTATGGCTGTAAAGATAGATAAGGGACGGGCACTCGAGACGCTCAGCTTGACACCGCTGATTGATGTGGTGTTCCTGCTATTGGTCTTTTTTCTTGTCGCAACACGATTCGCTCAGGAAGAAAACGAACTGGATGTGTTGTTACCATCGGCTAGCAAAGCACAGCCGATGGTAATTGAACCGCAGGAATTAACGATCAATATCCAGAACAGTGGAGCATATTTTGTTGGCGGAAAAACAGTAAACCAGCAAGAATTACTATTACTGCTTACGTCATCCGTTTTGAATAACCCAAGCCAGACCGTGGTGATCAGGGCAGACCAGCGTGTAGAGTTTGTGTTTGTTGCCACCGCAATGGACTTATGTAATCAGGCAGGGATTTTTGACTATACCGTTGCGACGAGCGGCGAAATGTAAATATCGTTGCGACCAATCTCGACGCATACAATTTCAAGAGTGCGTGGACTGAAATAACCGGTTACCTAAACTTTGGAAAACCCGATGGCCAATCGCCAGCTAGTTCGAAAGATCGACCCGCATGTGCGTTCGCGGTTTGATGACCAGCAGTGGCCGGTCAATGTGGCATTGGTCGTGCTCGGTGGATTCCTCATTGGAGCCATTCTGGCTTATCAGGAATTCGATGGTTCTGGCTGGTGGGCTAGCCCNTGGTTGTCTATTTCACTGGTCGTGCTGTTGATTTGCAGCACAATGGCCACGTTCTACTACATGGGTAATCGGTTCGTGAAGCGAACCATGCAGTTNGCGGTGATTCTGTGTGCCATTGTGCACCTAGTCTTTCTTATTGTGTCTGCCGAAAACACCATTTTTTCACGGATGTTCACAGAACAGGTCGCGCAAACAGAGTTGCGGCCAAAACATGAACANGTGCGGCAAAATACCTATCACCCGATTCAGTCTTCCGAAAATGNGCGGCAACCGGACTTCATGCAGCCGGTTGATACCGAGCGACCTGAGCCGGAACCAAAAGATATTGAACGTGACGTTCCAGAAGATAACCAGTCACCCGAGCAGGTGCAGCCGCGCCCCATCAATGAGCCGGAACCGGAAGTACAGCGTGAGGTGGTGAATGAGCGGGCAGAAAATGCTGCATCCACTCCCCGCAGTAGCGANACGATGTCNAAGCTAAGTCGCTCGGAGAGCAATGTCAAAGTTCCCAAACAGGTATCGGTCGAGGTCAACCAACGTGCCACGGCTAAACAGAATACCAGTGAAAAGCTAACGACCAATTCCAATTCAGCTCAGCGAGTTAAGACGACTCAGAAATCAGTAAATCAGCTGAAATCCAAGCCAAGTGAATCGGAACAGCAGCAGTTGGCATCCAACGTACAGCGGGTGCAAAGATCCGACAGTCCAAAGACGGATATTTCGGCAAAGCAAACCGTTCAGCGTTCCAACAATAACGCACGTAATGTCCCGAAAACAGCTTCAATTCCTGTACCAATGAAGCAGGCGGTTTCTGAGCAAACCGAACCGACAGAGTTGACTCCAAAGAATACCGTTGCGCGTCAAGAGAATTCAACCAGTCCGGAACAGGTACAACAAAATCAGCCAACAGCCCCTGACACTCCTCAGGAAGTAACACAACAGGTTGAAGTTCGCCGAGAAAGCCCTACGGATCGACAGGTCAGCCTTGCAACAAATCAAACACCGTCAAATATCCAGCGGCAGCGTGTTACGGATCGTTCAGCTACTGCGGATCCACAGCCAGTTAACGTCCAGCCGCGGCCCATGGCAGTAGCATCGAACAATCCACTTAACGCTCAGCCCAACACCACGGCACGTCAACAATCAAATAACGAAAACGCTAATCCAGCCGTACAACAACGCACCGCAGCCAATAACAATAGTGCCACGCAGTCTCTAAATGCTGCTGATATTCAACGTCAATCGGATGCTGCCAATCCATCGAATAATGCTTCACGAGATGTTGGTTCTCTTGCCAGAACCAATCAGTCCAATAATCGAATTGCAGCCATGACGCCCAATGTGCCGAATGTAAATGCTCAATCACTTGGCTCGAATTCGCCCGCGCAGAATCAACAACCGACGCCGAATGTTGCGCAAGCTGGTCGGCAGCAATCAAATTCCGCAAATAATCAAAATGCTGTGAACGCAGCAAATGCTGCAGGGCAATCAGCTGCACGCGGTGTTGCGAATAATGACGCCGGTGCACAATCATCGTTAGAACAACGTCAGGTGGGACGTGCGGCAGGTGGCGGACAGCCGCAGTTAAATGCAAACAACGCTCAGGGGTCGCCGTCGAGAACGAATAATTCAAGGTCAAGTGAGGCCCTAGCCGGTGTCAATAGCCAGATTCGTGTAGTGTCGCCGACAGGCACGCCCGGACAATCAAGCTCACAACAAATCAGTAATGTGGCAGCGAACGTCGAACGTGAGCGTACTGGAAATGAAGCTGCCGGCGGCGATGTTTCCCAAGTGACCAGTTCAGATCCAAATTCAGGTGGNGCGACTGAGATTGCACAGGCAAACGTTGAACGCAGTGTTGCAAATAACTCCAATGCAGGGGGAGTTCCCGATATTTCGTCATCTGCCGGACCGGATGGAGGTGCAAATACAGGAGAGAATAACCAACGTCGTCAGTTTGCCAAAGCAAGCAATCCTATTGGTGGTACACAAATCACTGTCCCTGGAATGGAACAGCCNAACAGAGCAACTGCCGGTGCACCGAGTGAAACAGAAGTTGCAGCAGATGGTTCCAGTCCACAGCGACAAGGNGCGGACGGAGATACGGGATTGCCGAATGTACCAACTAACGTGCAGGGTGAAGAAGTTGGAGATGAATCCGTAGTTGGCAACGCAGTGGCACGGGCCGAAAAAGCGGACGCGGCACCAGGAGCNTTTACTCCGGGTGGTGGTACGGAAGCACCGAAACGAAACCTAACCGGTGCGGCACCACTTGCTCTGGACACATCTGCCATGATTAAGGTGAAGGGNGCACCGGCCTCTGGCGGAGCAGAAAACGGAGTCCCCGTTGAAGCGCAGGGTGAAAACGTGGATCGCGTTGCGGGAGGAGNCAATGCGCCTNCTGAAGTTGGTGCAGTTGATGGTGNAGCCGGTGAGGTGGACGCTGATGCCGATACTGGCCTNGCAGATGCAGGTGTCGGGGAGCGTCAGGAATCCAGTAATGATGAATCCGGTCCAAGCTTGGTCGTGGCAAGTAATGCTGGTGGGCCTATGCGACAGAGTCCGGGTGCCGGAAACGTAGGATTACCGCTAAATGCAAAGATACAACTGCCTGGCAGCGGTGCCNCATCGGACTCTGAAAGTGAAGAGGAAGGCGACGCTGGTGCTTACGTGGTTGGACCAACAGCACGAGCATCGTCGGATCCGGCAAGTGTCAAGGTAAACGCTCCAGACGGCTCGGGTGGGCTCGGTGAAGTCGCNGCAAATGATGCNGGGATTNCTGATCGTCGTGCGAGTGATGATAGTGTGAATATCCAACTCAAACCGTCACGGTTTGAGAGGGTGAAGCTTGCCGGAGCACCCGGGATTAGTACCAAGGTTGTTATTAGCTCAGAGTCATTCAATGGTAGAACCAATAAAGATGGNGGCGGTAATGGCCCTGCAGGTCCTCAAACGGAAGAAGCCATCGAACGTGGATTGGCGTTTCTCGCTCGTTGTCAGCGAAATGATGGTAGCTGGACATTACAGGAGTTTGCAGGACCGGACGGTTCACCATCACTGGAAAGTGATTCTGCCGCAACAGCACTAAGCGTTTTGGCTTTTCAAGGGGCCGGATATAACCACCTGAAATACAAGTACAAGGATCAATTGCGTAGTGCCGTCGAGTTTTTAATGACGGTGCAATCTGAGGAAGGTGATTATTACTTAACTCAGGGCGGCGCAACGAATCAGGTTGTTCGCCTCTATACTCATGGAATTGCAACACTTGCAATGTGTGAGGCGTATGGCATGACTCAAGATCCAGCGATCAAGGATTCTGTTCAACGTGCAATCGACTTTNTTGTTAAATCACAGCACGCAACTTACGGCGGATGGCGTTATGTGCCGGGTCGTGAAGGCGATACATCGGTTACCGGCTGGATGATGATGGCACTGGAAAGCGGACGCCGTGCAAATCTTGATGTCCCGTCTGAAACGATGGACATGATTAAGANTTGGGTCGGTCATGCACGAGACCCGGAAGCCGGACATTTGTACCGTTACAATCCATTTGCACCGGATAATATTCGTCAAGGGTCAGGTCGTACGTCGAGNAAAACTATGACATCCGTGGGGCTGCTGATGCAGCTTTACCTTGGTGGAAAAAAGGCAGATGACGCGAGCGTAAATGGCGCAAAGTATTTGTTAGACAATCTGCCGAGNTCGGAAATCACTAGAAATGGATCCATGCGTGATACCTACTATTGGTACTATGCAACTCAGTTTATGTACCACATGGGTGGTGAATATTGGAAAAAATGGAACGANCAGTTGCATCCCATGTTGATCCAGACGCAGGTACAGGAAGGTGATCTGACAGGCAGTTGGGATCCACGGTTGCCGGTACCGGATCGCTGGGGACCACATGCAGGTCGTATCTATATCACGACCATGAATTTGCTCTCGCTGGAAGTCACCTATCGTCATTTACCGTTGTATAGCGATCAGGGCGACGATGAAGCTGACTCAGAGTAATCAACCTCTGTGATTTATAAAAGAACTGGTAGTCAATTTTGCCTTACAGTCTTTTGAAAAAATTACAGTGACTGCTGCTGGCTCTGTTTGTAATGCTTACAAATTAAGACGCGTTGATATCAGAATAACCGTTAAAANAGAGTCGAAAACGGCCTGAAATGCGGTTTTGCGACTTTTGGCACGGCATGTGCATTATCAATTAGCGTGGAACACAATGATCCATGCCTACTGAGCAGCGAGGTGAGCTCAAAAGGCAGAGATCGCCGCCAGCAACCTGGCGTGGTAACAAAGCAGACCGCAAATCTTAGTGAATAGTGCTACCGGGGTATGGTAGCCAAACCACTCTCAAGACGAGAGATGTCCGATTTTTGCGGGGGCACCAGAGACTCGATCGGATACCCGCATCCGACCGGGTCTCTTTTTTTGCGCTGATGTGATNCGACCTCAATTCGTTTCACTTGGAAGCTGTTTTGAAATAACAGATAGCGTTAGTGCTCGAATGACCTCTTCATTTTCGTCGTATTCACGGTCTTCTCCCTGATAGACGAAGACAAAAGTGTTATCACCGGTAGTGATAAAGTAGCAGACGACAGTTACCAGCAAGTCCAGAAAGTAGAAATAGAGCTGTGTGCCTTCTAACACCTGCCCNTCGATCTGAGTCTGATAGTCGTTAGATTCGTCCACCATTGAGTACTCAGTGGTTATCGCTTCGATGACATCATCGCAAATCTGTTTTCCATCGGCATCGCTCGGGTGTCGATAGATTGTCCATTCGGCGCCACCAGGACTCTCGAGAGTCACGGTTTGCCAGGTATCTTCGTTGGAATCTTCATCCGAAACTTTCCAGTTTTCCGGATAAATGAACTGAATCGATCCTTCACTATAGGTGTTGATCATTTAAGTCTCTTCCTGATTTTCTGGCTGACGTGAAGTCGCATCTGGGTGTCGATATTGAATCAATCAATAGGTTTTGATACGTTCGCTCATCTGTTTGTTGGAATGGAATCCTGTATCAATCAAATGAATCGTCGTTTTTACCTTCTGTTGTTACTATCGCTGCCGGTTTGTATATCGGCAAGTGGCTGTTCGCTGATGCGATTTAGCANTCAATCTGCTGATGCGCTGATTCGNGCCGGTCAAAATGCGCATAAGGAGGGTGACCTTGTTACGGCGAATGAGCTATTCGGAGCNGCGGTTGAATTAAACGAGTTGGATCCGCAATCGCGCATGGAATATGCACAGTCATTGTGGAAGACGGGTAATCGCAACGAAGCGATCATTCAAATGCAGGCTGCGGTGAAGCTTTCTCAAGTTGATATCGAAAATTGGCAGATTCTTGCGCGTATGCATATGGAAAGCGGCGACCTGATAAGCGCATTAAGTGCGATTAACATCGCAATCAAGGTCGATCCGGAATTGATGGACTCATATGACTTGCGGGGGCAGATTCACAGTCGTAGAGGAGATTACGCCGAAGCCATCGCAGATTACGAAAGAGTCATCACCGGTACGAGTCAAAACGTGGAGGTATCCAAGGCAATAGCTCATCTTTATCTACAAACGGGTCATCCCAAGCGTGCGCTTGCGATTCTCGCACCAATTCACGACCAGTATGCAGAAGACCACGTGCCAATTGAGATTCTTGACGTTGAGGCTATCGCATACAGGCAGTTGTTTAGATACGGAGCGGAAGCGGAGTCTCTCAGATCTGCCGTCACGCAACAGCCCAGGAGTATTGATCTAAGACTACGCCTCGCTCAGGCATTCTACGATGATGGTGACCAGATACGTGCGCGTCAGCAGGCAACCGAAGTACTGTCTATCGACTCATCAAANGCTCAGGCGTATTCTCTGCTTAGCAACAATTGATCCAATTCGTCCACCGTCTTTTGTTATTATTTAGACGGTGATTCGGTTATCGGTTCCGAACAAACAAACTTGTGTTTATTGGTTTGCCCAAATTGTGCTTATCACAGAAGCGCCGTCCATCATACTGATGGTGGTGTTGATTCTTTTCTCTGCTTTTTTTTCTGCTAGCGAAGCGGCGTTATTCTATCTCCAGCCGCAGGATCTTCGCGTGTTGGCACGTGGAAGTCGGTCACAGCAGTTGGCAGTGAAGTTACTCGATCTACCTGACCGGCTATTGTCTGCGGTGTTGTTCTGGAATCTCACCATCAACATGGTCTACTTCGCAGTGAGTGCCAGCGTAGGCTTGCGGATGCAAAAGGAGGGAGGCGGGCCAACTACCGCCATCNTCTTCAATATCGTTAGTATTTTAGCGATTATCTTTTTCAGTGAGATGATGCCCAAGAGTTTCGCTGTGATGCGATCAAGGTCATTTGCATCGGTCATCGGTTTACCACTTTCCATTGCTGTCAGCATTGTGGANCCGTTAATGCCGCTGATTCGCGGAATACAAACACTTACCGGTCGGCTATTCTATCCACGATTCAGGAAGGAACAACGTCTTGAGACGCAGGATATTCGTCGTGCAATGCAAATTGCTGCAGAGGACGCCGGCCTTACATCTGACGAACACGTAATCTTAAAAAATATCGTCGGGCTCTCTGAATTCAGAGCAGATGAATGGATGCGGCCTCGCAGTCGCTTCATTACATTTTCACGCCCCACACGTTGGGAAGATCTAAAAGAGTCGTTGCCACCAAGTGGTTACATTCTNATCACTGAAAGAGATAGTGAAGAAATTGAGTCNGCNATCGCACTGACTGATTTAGANGACTTAAATGTGTCCAGGCTCGACAAGCTTGCAGAACTGGTGACGCATGTGCCGTGGAGTGCATCGGTCGCAGACACATTTCAACACATGCATGAAAAACGATCTCAGGTTGCTTCAGTGGTGAATGAGTTCGGAGATACCATCGGCATCATTACGATGGAGGACATTCTCGACAGCGTACTGACTATGGACCCTTCGAGAACACAGCGACTAGCAGATGTTGTGGCGATTGAAGCNGTCGGGGTGGATCAATGGCGGGNATTTGGAATTACGAGTCTGAAGAGACTTGGACGGCACTTAGAAGTGGAATTACCAGAGAGTCAAAACAAGACTCTAAACGGAGTATTGCAGGAAGTGCTTCAACGTCTTCCTCGAGCTGGCGACCAATGTACNTGGGGTTCATTTGAATTGACAGTTCATGAAACACGGCCAAATGGACAATCGGTAATTACAGTGAAGAAGGCCTCATCAGCGGAGGAATCATCCTGATGTGGAGTGTCATCGTCCTGTTTCTGGTTGGTGTAGTGCTGAGCGCCTTTTTTAGTGGTGCTGAGACAGGCTTCTATCGTGTAACGCGACTACGTTTGATGCTCGACAGCCGGCAGGGTGACAACGTATCCAGAAGTTTGCTGTGGATGACGAATAATCCGACGGCATTTGTAGCGACGACACTCATCGGAAACAACATTGCAAATTATCTGACATCGCTGGCAATCGTCCTCGGTGTTGGATTGATTTCCGAACCAGTCATACCCAGGCTCGATGTTTTAGCGCCGATCTTGCTTAGCCCGATCGTCTTTGTGTACGGCGAGCTGATTCCCAAAACAGNATTCCATGATGCGCCTAATCGATTGCTGAGATTTGTTGGTCCGTTCTTTCTCTTTTGCGCTGCACTATTTGCGCCCATCGCCTTCATCCTGTGGCTGTTTGCACGGATGCTTCAGTCGCTTGCTGGTGAAACGCCGCTGAGAGTCCAGTTAGATATGGCCAGGAATTCTCTGCAATCGCTGTTTCACGAAAGTGAGCTGCAGGGAGTCCTGCTTCCAGTGCAGACTGGTTTGGCAGAACGGTTGTTCGCCCATGAGCATATGACCATTGGACAAGTTGCTGTACCGGTTAGCCGTGTTCATGCGCTTTCAGAGGGTGCATCCATGGANGAAATAAAACGACGTGCCAGGAAACTACATCGCAGCTCCATGCCAGTACTGCGAAAAAACAGAGAGTCATTTTCCGGGTACCTGTCTGTACTTAGTCTCAAGGTGCACCAGGATGATATGACTCAACTGATGCGACCGTTGGTAAGCATTCCGGAAGACATGCCAATTCTCGAGGCTGTGATTTATTTACAAACCCAACACGAGCCTATGGCACAGGTGGTCGATCAATCCGGTGTCACCAAAGGGCTTGTGTATCTGAACGAAGTTGCCGGGCGACTGTTCAACTTTCGCGCTATTCGGACTGCGGAACCAACGGGATAACTGCACTTAGTTATTCTTGGTACGGCCCATCGCGATATCGAATTCACCAATTGCTGGCATGAGCATTGCCAATGTTGTGAAGCCGTATACCAGTGAAATGACGATAAAACTCGTCATCGTGTGCTGAATAAAGAAGCTGGTAATCGCATGAAACGTTGCAAATGGCAGTAGCATGGTCGACCAGAATATCGCCTGAGACGGGTTGCGAATTCCCAGGGCTACGTAAAGCCCAACACTTCCACCGAGTATGAATGCGAGGAACGGTGCAAGTTGCTGCTGGAAGTCACCGCTGAATGAAATCATCACCATGATGCAGGTGATAACCCCCAAAAACAAAAAGAAAACACTTCCCATGCTGATGCTAATGGCCGTGCGTGAATTGGCATATGTCATCCCGCAGTGAATTCCAAGCATGGCCACGAAAAAGTCCAAGACGACCAATACTCCCACCATGATCAACATGTCGTCTAACGAAATCGCACCGCTCGTCCAAAGAAAAACACATAAGACAATTGGTAACACGATGGTTTCTTTAGCGACCCAAAATACTCCCCACAACTTTCCAAGCACCAACTCAGCTGGCCGCAGATCGGTAACCAACAGCAGATCTAAAGCCTGCCCATCACGCTCATTCGTAATCGCATTAACTGCCAAGGCGTTGAGAATAACCAAGGAGACCAGGAACAACGGTGTGATCGTTGTTGCGACTGGAGGAATGAATGCATCGAGTCCACCGAAGGAGTCACCTGCTTGAATGCTGGCAACTGTATTGTTTAGCCCAATGGCCACCATCGCACACAGTGCCACGTATGCAATTCGCACGATTAAGATTTTTCGCCCATAAGCCCATGTGCAGATTTCCCGCCAAAGTACAGGATTATCCCACACGCGACGCGTTGCCTGTGTTTGCGATTGAGCGCGACGAATGGAGTCGACGTGTGTTGCACGTGCTGCTGCCGCTGCTTCTGCAACCTGTTCATCAGAACTTTCCAGTAACGATACGTCCTGCCAAATGGAGTCGAGCTCTTCGGTGTCCTGTTGGTTTTGCCGTACTTGGCGCGATGGGTTCCACTTACGTACACGACAAATCGTTACGGCGTTTAGCACGATGGACGCTACAAACGCAAACACGCTGAATTGCACTGCCGGGTCGGAGACTGTCCACGGTTGCGCATCGAGAATGTTTGGATAGATTGCTGATGAGATTCCGCGAACCGGGCTGGCCCATGTTGCAAATCCTTGTAACACTCCCATAAAGCCATCGGTCGCTCCGCTCGCATAAACGGCTTCCCAACCACCAATCCAGATCACGATTCCTAAGGTCATGATTGACAGTGTTTGAAACGTCTTCTCCCTCCAAAAAGCGATCATACAACCAAGGCTTGCGGTAGCCAGTGCTGCGCTTGCAGTGATAAGCAATACACGAACGACCTGATCGAGTGAAATTCCACCGAATAACCGGATCGTCAGTAATACAGGAATGGAGGCCATTACCATGACCAATGGTGAGAGTAAGGCTGCGATTAGCTTTCCAAGCACGAGTTCATGATTGGAAAGCCGAGTGAGTAATAACAGCAGTATGGTTCGCCGATCCTTTTCCTGTGATATGGAACTTGCTGTACCAAATGCTGCCAGAAACATGATCAGGGCTAGCTGGAGTGGAGCTACGATTTGAAACAGCGTGACGCCGAATCGTGCCAGGTCACCGATATCATCAATTACCTGCGTACCCGCTAATAGCATCCACGCCGTGCACATGAGAATCAAAAGCGCCGTGACATAAATCGCGCGAAGCGCATAATGTCGCGGTCTACGTGGTAGCGTGATCGCTTCGCGGTTAAATACGGGGCCTAGCATGGTGAAAATGCACTTGGTGAAAGAGCATGGTGAAAATGGGTTAGGTATTGGTTATCAATTAACGGACTTGGAAGCTGGTTTTGTGTCAGGGTCTTGCTGGGTCTTGTTAGAACGATAACTTTTGTGTGTACGCAATGCACGCGGTCGCATGTGGAATCTAGTTATTGCCACCATTAGGCAGCAACGTCTAAAACGTAGAAATCACGTGTTTTGTTATTCAATGCCGCCTCTTCTTATTTATCGAGTGATGGATTCGAAAAACTACACCCGATAAACTCTTATACATAGAGTTTGATTGATATGTTCGCTGATATTTGCATCGTTTTTGTGCGTGTCTAGCCGTTTCTCGATCACAATCATAGAGATTCTGCTGGCATAATACATAGACGATAAGGTGTCTTTGACGCTAAACTGCTTTAAATAACGCTTCTTCTGGTGATGGCTCTTTAATAGAAGGTAGGGTTAGCTAATGCGTCCGTTGTCATTCCGCGGTTGCTTTAATGGAGTTTAGGAGCGAGTCATGCAATATAGTTTGACCATCAGGTTTTTGACATTTACTGCTGCAATTGTTGCTGGATTGACTGTCAACTTGAATCAACTGGTTGCAAAAGACAGTGCGCTTACGCCGATTCCCAAACGATTCGCTTCGGTTGATGGCGATGAAATCCCCAGCTTTCAAAAACATGTGACGCCGTTAATGGGGAGACTGGGGTGTAACGGTCGTGCTTGCCATGGTTCGTTCCAGGGTCGCGGAGGATTTCAACTTTCTCTGTTTGGTTACGACTTTAAAATGGACCATGATGCGTTGCTGGATGAAGAGAGCCCCCGCATTGACACTGAAAATCCACTTGAGAGTCTCATTCTGGTGAAGCCAACAGATGAAGACATGCATGAAGGTGGAGAGCGTTATAAGAAAGATAGTTGGGAATACAACCTATTTCGTCAATGGCTTGAGGCCGGTGCGCCGTTTGAACAGGAAAAGATCGTCAAATTAGATCGCCTCGAAATTGTCCCAAATGAAATCCTTGCACGCGGTGCCGGAGAAAAAACGCATCTCCAAGTCATCGTACATTGGGGAGACGGCACGAGCGAAGACGTTACGCATTTGTGCCGTTATAAGAGCAGCGATGATCTGGTGGTCACGGTTGATCAAGATGGTTTGGTGACATCCGGTCAACGCGGTGATACACATATCATTGTTTCATATGACAAAGCTGTGGTGCCCGTTCCCGTTATTCGCCCGATTACCAACAAGATTGACAAGCGATATCCAAAGGTTGCCACCACAACAAAGGTGGACGAATTAATCATCAACAAGCTTCGAAAGGTAGGAATTGTTCCATCGGAGATTTGCAGTGATTCGGAGTTTATCCGTCGAATTTCTTTGGACCTGACTGGGTCGTTGCCAACAGCAGCCGAAGTGATCGCATTTTTGGAAGATCGTGATAGCAAGAAACGAGAGAAAAAAATCAACGAGCTGCTCGAGCGTCCGACATATGCAGCGTGGTGGACAACCAAGATCTGTGACTTCACCGGCAATAACGACCAGCAACTGAACAACACGTCTCCCGTCCGAAATCAGCCCGGTCAGCATTGGTATGACTGGATCTACAAACGCGTGGCTGACAATTCGGGTTACGACGAATTAGTTTCCGGAATTGTGCTGGCGACCAGCATGAAGGATGGCGAGTCGTATGAAGACTATTGCAAACGCATGAGCAACATCTCTCGCGGCGATCTTTCGTTTGCCGATCAGAAGCACATGCCGTATTATTGGGCTCGCCGGGATTTTCGGGCGGCACCAGAACGAGCGATCAGTTTTGCTTATGCATTTATGGGAGTGCGTATTCAGTGTGCACAGTGTCACAAGCACCCGTTTGACGTGTGGTCAAAGCAGGACTTTGAAGAATTCTCCAGCTTCTTTACGGGAACCATTGCAGGTAATAATCTTCCGGGCAGCGCGGCCAGAGAAGATTACAACAAGATTATCAAATCGCTGGGTATCGATAAGAGTCTTCGTGGTAATCAACTACGGCGTGAATTACCAGCAAAGCTGAACGAAGGTATGACCGTGCCATTTCCTGTTGTATACAACCGCTCTCCAAGGTCGGGGCAGGGAGCTAATTCCCAGGTAATCCGTCAGGCAACTATCCTTGGCGAAGAATCGGTACAGTTTGAGCAAGGTCAGGATGTTCGCGAGCCGCTCATGAAATGGCTTCGTTCACCAAATAACCGATACTTCGCTAGTGCTTTTGTAAATCGGGTTTGGGCTAACTACTTTAACGTAGGCATTGTTGATCCTCCGGATGATATGAGCCTTGGAAATCCACCGAGCAATAAAGCCTTGCTTGATTACTTGTCCGAGCAGTTTGTTGCAAACAATTTTGATATGAAGTGGCTGCACCGGGAGATTCTCAACAGCGACGCATATCAACGCAGTTGGCACACAAATGAAACGAATAAAGGTGACCTGCGTAACTTTAGCCACAGCATTCCACGTCGACTGCCAGCAGAAGTTGCCTTTGACGCAATCAAGATTGCAACGGCATCGGATTCTCATGCCGAGACAATGCATTCTGAAATGAACGGTCGTGCAATCTCGATTCCGACCTCAAGTGAACGAGCACTGCAATCCAATAACGGTGACAACTTTGCTCTGATGGTCTTCGGACGCTCGACTCGCGAAAGTAACTGTGATTGCGATCGCAGCGAAGATCCAACACTGCTGCAGACGATCTTCCTGCAAAACGACACCAGTGTTGATCAGTTGATTAATCGACGTGGTGAAGGATGGCTGTCACAGGTTTCACAAACTTATAAGTTGCCGATGCCAACCGTCGCAGTAGCCCAACCACGGAACCTGCGCAAGCTCACCAAGGAACAGGTGGCACAGCGCATCAAGGGACTCAAGCGTCAAATGAGTGTATTCAAAGAACAGGGTAAGACCGAGCAACTGAATCAAGCTCGGCAGCGACTGAATTTCACGTTAAAGAATTACGGTTATCTGTTAGAGGATGAAGCGAATGTTGAAGTTGATGTCCGGTCTAACAGCGATGTGGACTTTAGCATGTTGGTTAAACAAGCTTATTTGAGAACACTCAGCCGATATCCAACAGATGATGAATTAACACGGTCATTGGCATTCGTCGAAGACGCCGAGTCCGAAATGGAAGGCCTTCGGGACGTCCTTTGGGCCTTGCTTAACACAAAAGAATTCATCGTAAATCACTAATACAAAACTAGCTTATTTGCGGATTAGGGAAACTGGAAAGCGAGATTGACATGGCAATGCACAAGACCTGTGATGGTGTAAAGCGACGCGATTTTTTGCGAGCAGGAGCTGCTGGATTTGCGGGTTTAAATCTGGCTGATTTCTCGGCACTGCAGGCACAGGGTGCAGTACAGCATGAAAGCAAAGGCAAGGCTGCGATTTTTATAAACCTGCCAGGTGGTCCATCACATATGGACACGTTTGATCTCAAGCCAGATGCACCGAGTGAATACCGTGGTACATTTGATCCGATCAAAACCAATGTGTCAGGCATAATGATTTCAGAGCATTTGCCAAAGTTGGCTCAGTGTGCTGATAAATACTCCATCCTGCGTGGCGTTCACCACACCTTAGGTGCCCACCGACTGGGAAGTGAGTACGTCAACACAGGAAATCGTCCGCTAGCATCACTTGAGTATCCCGGCTATTCCGCTGTGTATACCCGTGAAACATATGAACCTTCCGATATACCAGCGAGCGTTTCGATTCCACGCAGTAACCAACGAGCGGGATTCCTCGGAGTTCGCTATGCACCACTCAATACCGGTAGCGTACCTCAATCCGGCCAGCCGTTTACCGTACGCGGAGTTTCTCTTGGGCGTGGTTTAACGGTTGCAAAAGCCAACAAGCGAAACCAGTTGTTAAAGGATCTGGATACAACCTTTGCAGGAATTGACAGCAATAATCAATTGCTCGAAGGTCTGGATGAATTCAGCAAACAAGCTCATGCGATGATCACATCACCGCGATCACGTGAAGCCTTCGACATAAGTAAAGAATCGAAAGAATTTGCATCGCCGTTTGGCACGACGAATTTTGGCATGAGTTGTTTGCTTGCTACTCGCCTTGTTGAATCCGGCGTAAAGTTCTGCACCATCAGTTTCGGCGGTTGGGACACCCACCGTGATAACTTTACAGCATTAAAGACACGCCAATTGCCGCAGTTGGATGAAGGCCTCAGTGCATTGTTCAACGGCCTTGAGCAAAAAGGTCTTCTTGAATCCACGGTTGTGTATGTAACCGGGGAATTTGGTCGTACTCCGAAAATCAACACGCGGACTGCCGAAGGCGGCCGTGATCATTATCCCCGATGTATGTTCATGGTTATGGGTGGTGGTGGAGTTAAAGGTGGCCACGTCATCGGCGAAAGTGATGACAAGGCAACGGGCCCATTACACGAAGGGTATTCGCCGGACGACGTAGCTGCTTCGTTCTATCACGCATTGGGAATCGACCACGAAAAGGAATACCATACGGCAACTGGTAGACCAATTACTATCGTTCGCGATGGAACGGTCATTTCGGATCTCTTTGCTTAAACTGATCTGCCGGGATTAGTTGTTGGTTTTGCTTGCTTGCTTGCAGCCTGAGNTGGTCGACATGTGCGCGCTGCGCATCNGTCAATACTTTTGTAATTTCCGATTCTCGGTGTTGCTTCAACCAATCGATCTGTTTCTCTAACTTGGAGATTGCTTGTTGGTATCGATACTGGATGTAGTAGATCCGGTATCGCTGTTGTGGCGTGACGACTTTTGAGTAATGCGCTGGCAGCCTACCTTTTGGAATTTGAGGCTGAATGACTTGCGGTGCAGGTTTACTCGGCTGTTGTGCCGTTAGGACAAGCGCGATGTTCATCACCACAATTGCCAGACATGCAATGGCAATGATCCGGGCATGAGATGGGATGTATCTGTAAAACGATAGAGTTGTTAAAAAACGCATGCTTCATACTCCTATTACTTAGATGAACCGATCGCACTGGATGTGTACCGGTGTGGCACACGACAAAGCGCGATTGGCAATTAGGAGTGAGTCGTTGTTTTTCACATCGAGCATTGATGTGAAAAAATGGAATTGGTGTCGCACCACTATTGTTATGGACGACGAAAATCTGACAATGACTAAAACAGATCAGTGACAAACACTGGTGACAGTCATTTGTCACAGTTCCTCCAAACTATGAGTCATAGAGTCATAGAGTCATGGCGAATTTGCTTATAGCGTTATTGGTAACAATCTTGCTTGTTACTCAGCGTGCGCGAGTAAAAGGTACGACGTTGGTGGCAAGCTGGATTTGGACTGCTGTGAGCATTTGGAGTATTGCGATGGTGCAATTCTTCGAGAGCAGTCCGGAGGTGAATTACTGTGCCAGTGTATTGGTATTTTGTCCTGTCATGTCAACTCTGGGAGCGCGTCGACCGCAAAACCGAGCGTGGGAATTCATCACGGCATCACTATGGATTATTTTGGCGTTGCCGGCGCTCGAGGTATTGTTTGCCAGACAGGGTGAGTCGTTCGACGTGCGCGGTTTGCGATCTTGGTTTTTTGTCGTGTTGATTTTTATTTCTGTTTCCAACATCGCCTTATCACGTTTTTGGATAAGTGGAATTCTCTTCGGCGTAGTACAGACGCTGTTAGTCAGTGAATTCCTTCCCACATGGATTCAGTTTTCTATGGAATCAAGTGCGACGGTTGCATTAGTTGTTGCCGCAATCGCGATCGGTTTGGCTTGTTTTCTGCCGGTCACAGATCGAACTGGTCGGTCTGGAATAGACCGGATTTGGCTTCGATACCGTGACACATTTGGTGGGCTATGGGCAGTGAGAACTTGTGAGAGCATCAATGCTTATGCACGAATGCAGGATTGGGAAATCAGGCTCACGTGGGATGCATTCGTTTCAGTAGATGGTCAGCCATGGGCGGATCATGAATTATCGTCTGACAGTGAATTGGTGGAAAAAATCCACTTATTACTCAAAAACCAACTGCGCCGATTTGTTGATGATGCGTGGATAGAGACCTGTTTAAAAAGAGTGTAAAACGGCTAGTCGTTACGACTGGAACGACGGGCTATTTATATCCGGCAGTCGCTCATTCTCATCATTGCCCGATACGTTTTTTTTATGTATGGTGAACTTGCACGGCGTATTTCGCGAATTATTCAAATTCAAACATTTGTGATTTCGACCACTTCTCTGGAAAACCAGCCGGACTTGAAGTTCAAAACAGATTTCACTCGGTGAGCGATTAGCTCGATCCAAAGAGGAATCTTAAGTCTGGTTTTCATAGCAGGATCGGTTACGAGTAGGGGCTTTTCCTCCAATGGCGTATCGTTCGTTTCAGTTATTATTGCTTTATGCAGTAACTACATTCTTCGCACTTTGTGGCTGTAATGGCGAAGAATCCGACGATCAAGCCGAAACTCAGAGGAAAAACGCGGTTCAGCAATCCGAAGATATCTCGACAAATGCACCACCAGTTATCGAACCGGTGGCAGACGACGATCCTGAGTCTGTAAAGCAAATCGAGGATATGTACGGCGAGTACAAAACAAATGATGACGGAAACGTTACATTTGTCGACTTCACCGGCGCTTTCGGCGAGCCAGTGGATCTCAGCATCATGGCGGGTTTACCATCCGTTGAACATCTGATCGTTATTGGCAAATCTGTAACGGGTGATGATGCCCTGGAAAACCTATCGGAGTTAACGCGTCTGAGAACTCTCAATGTCTCAGAGTCGGGCGTCACTAATGAAGGTATGCAGCACCTAGCTAAAATCAAGTCGCTGGAAGACATTAACCTTCAGCGCACCAACATTACTGATGCGGGCTTAAAGACGTTGTTAGAGATTCCGTCCTTAAAGAGATTGCGATTAGTGCGTTGCAAAATTACCGACGAAGGTCTGTCGTTCCTAAAGGACAGAACGAATCTTGAGATGCTCGATGTTAAAGAATGTATTGGTGTCTCCGATGAAGGTCTGGCTAATCTTGTTGATTTAAAGCGTCTGCGGTTTCTTCGAGTATGGGGGTCTAAAATCAGCGACGCAGGATTGAAGCACATAGAAGGCTTAAGCGAACTCAGGTCACTTGGCTTGGATAATACAACGGTGACTGACGAAGGTATGAAATCCGTTGGCAAGTTAACCAAGCTCAGTGATTTGAAGATGTATGAAACATATGTCACTGGTGACGGGCTCGCGCATCTCACGGATTTGAAACTANTGAAACAACTGGTGNTACGTGGCACTAAAGTTACAGATAATGGTCTTGAGCATTTGGCGGCATTATCCAGTCTGCAATTACTTGACTTGAGTGAAACGCAAGTTGGCGATGCCGGTATGTCAGCGATTGGATTGATCGCGGGTTTGAAAAATCTAAATCTGTGGTCAACGACCGTCACAGATGCCGGATTAGAAAGTCTGACGACAGTATCTTCGCTTGAACGACTTAATTTGAATCAGCTTGGTAATCTTACAGATACCGGTCTGGAACATGTCAGTAAGCTTGCAAGTCTGAAGTGGCTTCATCTCGGCTCAAGTCCACAGATTACGGATGACGGTATCGCCTTATTATCAGCATTGGAATCTCTTGAGACTCTCAATGTGGAATTTTGCTCGGGCGTGTCGGATTTTGGCACGAGCCAATTGACTGAAAAGAACCCAAACCTAATCATCGAGTTTTAACTGAAACGATTGATTTAACGCACCTAGACATAACATAAATGTTCTCAATCCCCCTTAGAAAACAGAATGCAACATCACGATGGTATCGGTGCGCGGTAACACTGTTATTCGCCGCCACGATTCAGTTTCCAATTGGCACGTCAGTCAGGGCACAAGAATCAGAAAAGGAAGATATAACCATCATCCGTATTGCCAATGATGGGGGCTTCAAGGCAATGAAGCCGAAACGATGGACACTTCTTGAAGCGGAGATTTGGAATCGAAGCGACCGAGACGTACTTATCGATATTTACGGAATGTTCGACAATCGCGCTAGTAAAGAGACGACGGTTCAGATCGGACGAAGCGTGTTACTTCCCGCTAGGAGTAAGCAAATCATTCCTTACCCGATTCGCATTCCGGATCACGAGATGACACTAAAGTCCCTTGAAATGTCTGGTGTGGATGTCCAGTCTTTGGTTTTCGATAAGACGGATGGATCATCCCGACGTGTTGGCGGTCCATCCGGTGGCATTCTCGAACCGCGGGTTGTCAACACAGATTTTTCCACGCCAATTCTCGGCGTGATTCCGTTTATAAATCATGAAGAAAACGAGAATCGTTTGTATCTTGCCTCGCGCGGTGTTGGCGTGGATGAAGTGCCAACACACGTTTACCGCACCTTGCAGGCAATGAGAAAGCATTTTAATTTTCGTGAGCGGATATATCGCCCTGCAACGGCAGGTGTGCCGCCTTCGCCTGCCGCGCTTGATCCGCTGGATCAACTCGTCGTTGCAGATCCAGAGTATTCAGATCAATTTGTTGTTCTGGATGAGATTCGCGACTGGGTTTATCGCGGTGGTCGCCTTTGGATTATGGCTGACAGAACAGGGCTGGATCTGGCACAGTACATTCTAGGTGAAACAGTAGATTTCACGGAATTAGAGCCAGCTCGGCTTTCAGAAGTGACGATCGAAGAAGCGAACCCGACTCTTGGTTTTGTACCGTCGACATTTACATATGAGAAGCCGCTCACGATGTTGCGAGTCATGGCAGATGGTGCTGAAGTAATACATGAAGTAAACGGTTGGCCAGCGAGCCTGTGGAAAGATCTCGGTAACGGTAGTGTCTTAGTCACAACGCTTGCATCAGAAGCGTGGTCAACCATTCCGCAAAACGATTACATGGGATTGCAGGTGATTCCACAACAGGCATTGCGTCGTCTCGGTGATCGGATGAATTTGCCTTCGGCCCGCTTATTTACAGCATCGGATGTTGCTCAGCCGGATGAAGATGATCCTACGGAAGATGAATTAGAAATCGACAGAAGCATTCTGGTATCGCAATCATACGATAAGGAAAATCGGCCATTTGACGAGTATATTCGTCAGCGAATTGGTTATTCGATTGTTACGCGAGGTCACATCATGGCGGTGCTGGGCGGCTTTTGCTTGTTGGTCCTTGTTGGATCCATCGTCCTGCTGAAGCGAGGGCGAGGCGAACTTATTTTGATAGCGGGGCCGGCGGCAGCTGTGTTCTTTGCAGGTTACCTGACAATGGTTGGAAACAGCTCGCGTAATACATCAGGGAATATGCAGGCTTCAATCCAATGGGTAACGCTTGAGAATAACTCAAATACAGCTGCCGTTCGTGGACTCGCTGCAGTATTTAATACCGGTAAGACGACAGGTCAGATTCGGTCCATTAATGGTGGATTGTATTGGCCGCAACTACAGGGATTAGAAGGACAGGATTTGCGTATCCTGTTTTCGGATCTTCAAAACTGGCAATGGCAGAATCTCGAATTGCCAGCCGGACTTCGAAAGCTACCGTTTGCGACTAATGTGACCTTTGAAAAAGAAGTGTTTGCGCGAGCACAGTTTAGTGATCAGGGGCTGACGGGGACGTACGATCTTGCGGCGTTCGATAAAACAGAAGACAGTCTTTTGGTCGTGCCAGATGGCCGACGTATTTCTGCGGAATTGTCAGACGGATCGATTACAGTTTCGGGTGACGATCTGGGAGATGCCGTTACGGGGAAATCCCAGGTCGACGGAAACCTCGAACGACGACTGCCGATTCTTGAACAACTGCTGTCCAATCAGGAATATAAGTTGCATGTCCCATTGGTTGAGCAACCGTCAATCCTGACTTGGTCGAATCCGATTAGCGAAGGATTCGAATTCCCTGAACAACAAGAGCATGTCGGTGATGCTTTGGTGTTGATCCCGTTGGCAATCGATGAAACACCAGCTGGTTCAGCATTTACTGTTCCAAGCGTATTCCTTTCATTCCAAAATAGCTCGGGTCCTTTACAGCCAACACCTTCTGGTGCTTACAACAGCGTTGTAGGTGAATGGCAACCAATGACGAATGCTCAGAAAATCTGGCTAAAATATCGCCTGCCTGCACAGGTGTCGCCGGCCAACTTGACTAGGGCGGTGATACGGCTATCGGTCAGAGCTCCCGATCGGGAAGTTCAGCTTATTGGTCAGGATCAGGGCGTTGTGGAGATTCTGGAATCAAAACGCGATGTAACGAGTACCGTGAGTTTTGAAATCGTCGATGAGAAGTACCTGCAGCTAGAAGAAGACGGAAGCTACCTTTTCGGATTCAATATCACAAATGCGGCGAGTGGCGATGACCTGTCGTCACCTTGGCAAATTAGTGATGTGCAAGTGCAACTGAGCGGAACAAAAACACAGTGAATGTCGTCGTTCGCAACTGAGCACGACAAGTTAATTAATTGGAAAGTAACCCGAAGGCACAGCAATGAGTACTAGCGAGCCAGTCGTTGTTATTGAAAACCTCACAAAGAAATTCGGTGAATTCACCGCTGTTGATGATATTTCAATGAGCGTTGACCGGGGTCGAATTCTTGGATTTATCGGTCCGAACGGTGCCGGTAAAACGACGACGATCAAGATCCTGGTGGGCTTGGCACGACCAACACTTGGCAAATGCACAATTGCCGGTGCAGATTGCGTGACGGATGCCAAGAAGATTAAGCAACTTGTTGGGTACATGCCGGATAAGTTTGGTGCCTATCCAAATATGCGCGTTCGGGAGTATCTGGATTTCTTTGGCGCGGCATTTAAAATTCCGCCCAAACGTCGCCGGAATCATATCAACGATGTTCTGGAGATTACCCGCGCGACGTACATGCAGGATCGTTACGTCGAAACACTCAGCCATGGTATGCAGCAACGTGTTGGAATCGCAAGAACACTACTTCATGACCCGGAAGTGTTGATTTTTGACGAGCCAGCAAACGGCCTGGATCCCGAGGCTCGAATTGAAATGCGTGAATTGCTACTTCGATTGGCAGAGATGGACAAGACGTTGATCGTCACGAGTCATATTCTGCCCGAACTGTCTCGGATTTGCGATGAAGTCGCAATTATCAGTGCTGGAAAAATCAGAGCGTTAGGCACCCTCGATGAAATCACCGAACAGCTTGGCCAAATGAGAATGGTCGAAATTGAATTGCGTGACGCCTCAGACGTTTCCAAGGCGGTAAGCGTACTTGAAGAGAATGTACCGGGAGTGGAATCAACCAGTTCCGAGAGCGAAAAGTTGATTCGTTTTAGGGCGAATTTGACTGAAGAGGCTATGCAGCAACTTCTTGCGAGCCTCGTAAACGGTAGTGTAAGCGTTTCTCAGTTTCATGAAGTGCAGACGGATCTGGAAGATGCTTTCCTGACCGTTACCAAGGAAGACCGCGCGAAAATGGTCTAAGGTCAACCGCACAACGCCAAGACAATTCAAAAGATTAGAAAATGTTTCAAAACCCCATCATTCATCGAGAACTCGTTGGATTGCTTAGAACAAAGAAAGCAATCGCAATTCAAGTTGCGCTCGTTTTCATGTTTGCAGTTCTCGTGATTTTGCGGTGGCCCGTGGATCCAACTTCCGATCTGGATGGTGTGAAAGCCATGCAGGTGTTTCGCTTATTTGGATACGGAATCCTAAGTGCTCTGGTCCTGTTTATTCCAGTATTCCCAGCGACATCCGTTGTGCGTGAACGTCATGCAGGGACTCTTGCGTTAGTTTTGAATTCACCGTTGACGAGTCTAAACGTATACATCGGTAAACTAACCGGCGTGATGGCATTTGTTGTTTTGCTGTTATTCCTGAGCGTACCATCCCTGATTGCATGCCTTGGGATGGGAGGGTTGGATCTCACNGCCGATGTNTTGCCTTTGTATGGCTTACTCTTGCTTACNGCATTTCAATATACGGCTATGGGGCTAATGGTCAGTTGTCTGGCCAATACTGTCGATTCCGCGTTGCGAATCACTTACGGCTTGGTTTTGCTCATGAGTATTCTTGTGATGGGACCTCACTTGTTTACACAAGGAACNGATACCTGGGTCGCAGACTTTAACGGTTGGCTTAGGTGCGTCTCACCGGTTCCTGCCGTAATGGACGTGCTCGGTCACGGCGACGTTGGTTCTTACGGCCTCGGATCCAATCAAAACTCAATTGGGCGTTATTGTCTGATCGCATGTATTTCCAGCATCTTCTTTGTAGGCCGCGCGATTTCGCTACTGAACTTTAAGTTGTTCGACAGAGCACGTTCGCAAGGCACCATGACCCACAGCCTTTCGGAGCGGGCACAGCGGTTTCGGGATGTATTCTTTATGGGGCTGGATCCACAACGACGGAAGTCACCTATTCCGCGATTTGTGAATCCAATTATCTATAAAGAGTTCCGATCTCGCAGATTCGGACGTGCACACTGGATCGTTCGAATGATGGCAGCGTGCGTGATTATTTCAGTCGCATTAGCAATTGCTTCCACGCAGGGAAGTGAAAAGTGGGGGCCGGAAATCATCAACGGCATNATGGCCAACCTGCAATTTGGATTAGTAATTCTTGTGACTCCGAGNTTAGCTGCAGGGCTNATTAGTAGTGAACTTGAGTCTGGTAGTTGGCGATTGCTGAAAATGACTCCCATGTCACCTTTTAGAATATTTACCGGAAAGCTGATGAGCGTACTGGTGACTGTTGGATTGATTCTCATCGCGACCATACCGGGTTATATCGTTTTGCTACAGGTTCAAAGAGGGCTGATTGGCCAAATCGGTCAAATCGTCATTTGCCTTGTGCTAACCGGGACCTTTTGTTTCACGCTGAGCATGGCTATCAGTACGATGTGCCGAGTCACAGCAACGGCCACTTCGATTTCATTCGGGTTGTTGCTGTTGATATTTGCAGGAACATTTCTAGTGTGGCTTGGACGTGGCAGCCCGTTCAGCAATGAGACAGTGACCACGATTCTTACAATCAATCCGCTTGCAACCGCTTTCGGAATTCTGGATGTGCAGGGATTTGCACAGTTCCAAAATGTCATTCCAGTTGGAATGCCNTGGGGAGAAGATAATGAGTTTATGATGCCGGTTAATTGGATCCTGATGAGCATCCTAACCGTAGTGCTCCTTGTGATTATCACTGTCAGGCTTGATAAACTGACGAAACCGGAATAGTAGCCTGTTGAAAGAGACTTAGATTTTATGAAATCGATTTTTCACAAAACACGTACCCGGATTGGGATGGCAGTGATTTGTACTGCCCTGCTCAGCGGCAGCGCGTTTGGCCAGCGGGATTTGATCTATAACGATTGGCCCATGTTTGAGCAGCCGGCATTGCCAGAGGTGAACCAGGTAAAGTTTCAATCAGACAAACTGGTACCACTTTGGGTCGATGCACTTCAGTCTGATAATCGAGAATTGATGCGATTGGCCGCACATTCAGTGGCCATAGCTGCATCCCGCGGGCTGACCGATTTGGAGGTTGCCACTCCTCACCTTCTTAAATTGGTCACCAATAAGGAACTGCCGGCATCCATTCGAAAAACGGCAATGACGGCACTTGTAAGGCTAGAAGCAACTGAGAGTGGTCCGCAATTGCTCGCCTTGCTTTCCAGTTGTTCGATTGGAATGAAGCAAGTTATTGAACCTACGCTTGCTCAGTGGCAAACGGACGGCGCACGTGAATACTGGCTTGAGGTGCTTTCTACTTCAAGGTCATCGTCTGTGAAAAGACTGGCACTGCGGTGCCTAAGCGAAGTAGCAACCAACGATGATGTGGAGTTACTCAAAGGTTATGTGATTGATACGCGTGCCAGTGCTAGCAGTAGAGTTGCTGCAGCTAAAGGTCTTGCAAATGCAGTGGATACCTCATCTCTCGAACTCGCGTCTTCACTCGTTGCTGATGGAAGTCCGGATCCGGTAACCGGTCTTGTGGTGGGTTGGTTAATTCGGAACCCGCCGGAAGATGGTAACCTCGAGCAGCAAGCTGCCATCGCTCGGGCACTCATTGATCAGGATGGCCCTACGTCGATTCTCGCAGCCCGGGCATGGCTTAGCTGGGATACCGAAAAAGCACTCGCAGTTGGTGATGTATTAATGAAACATGCCGAGTCGGATGTGCGACTAGCCTTTGCCGAAAAACTCTCAGTGAATATCAATGAGGCTCGCGTTAATGAACTCGTTGATATGCTTGATGATGTTGACCCGAGAAATCGTAAGCAAATAAGGATTTGGCTGGAGGCTGCATGCGAGAATGAAACTCTGGCGCCGATTGTTCGTGAAAGAGTCATCTCACTCATTGCATCGGTTTCCAAAGATAATTGGTGGATTGGAGAGCAGGCGATCTATCTGGCAGCCAAGCTGGACGAAAAGAGCATTACTCCTAATCTGGTAAAATTCCTGTCCGGCACGCGGCCGGAATTGTTTGTTACGGCTGCCTGGGCATTACGGAAACTCGATGACCGTGAACAGTTGCCTCAGGTACTTGCGTACTGCACCAAGTGGGCTCCTCATTTTCCAAAGGAAGAACTGCCTCGCGACATTGAACATGAGATCAACGAACAAATGGCTCATTTGTTTCAGTGGTTTGGTATAGCCAAATATGCAGAAGCCACCAAGGTACTTGAGACATTTGTAAAGAAGAACGGAAATGTGAGATTCCGAATTCGCGCTTCAGCTACGTGGGCAATGGCTCAAATTCTTGAAGGTGATAGTGACAATCAGCGATGGATCAAGATACTTGTTGATCGACTGAATGATGATGCACCGATGCCTCCTGAATCTCCATTGGTGAAACGAATGGCGGTCATCGCTCTCGCAAAAATGGGAGTTGATGATGATAAGATCGAGCGAAATATTCGCGAGTTGCAAGTATCCACACCTGAATACAGTGTACTCAAGGATGGATGTCACTGGGCCTTGAATAAACTCTACGGTGATCCGATTCCGCCAACATCCGATCAGCTGGTCGACAGCGGACCGTGGTTGTTAGAGCCACTGGAAGACCGCACACGGCAGCGATAATCATCATCGTAATTGCAATGGCGGTGGATGCCTGTTCTCNCAGAATCTATGCAGAGTCTAAATATAAGATTACTAGATAGTACGGACCTACGGCCCTCTTTTAATCATATTGCCTTGCCTTCATAGCCCGTTGTCGCTTCGCTCCACCGNGTGACGCTAGGGGAATTCCGACGTAATGGTCATAGATGCACCACACATTCTAAAATCCTAACTGTTAGTGCCGCTGACGAGGGGGTAGTCGATCACGACCGAAGCTATAGTCCCTTGGCGAGCCGATAACCCATGACCCCGTACAAAAGGCTATCATAGTAGCATTGATTGAATCTTAGTTTTGTGGCACGCGGTAGTATTTAAGGTGCATAGATGGATCGCCTGTATGTTCTAACAGCGATATTCGTATTCGGGGCAACCTCGCATCTAGCAGCGCAAGATGCAGTAGAAATCGACTTCTCACGGGATATTCGCCCTATTCTTTCGGACACATGTTATAGGTGTCATGGGCCGGATGAAGAACAATTGCAGGCGGACCTGCGATTGGATTCGCGAGAAAACGTGTTTGCTGATCGGGATGGTTATTCCATCCTTGCTGCGGGTGACCTGAAGAAGAGTGAACTNTGGAATCGAATTTCCTCGGATGATCCCGATGTAAAAATGCCGCCTGAAGATGCTCCACGTCAGTTAACAGCGCAGCAGCGTGANCTTATCAAGCGTTGGATACAGCAGGGTGCGAATTGGCAGGATCATTGGNCATTTGAGCCGATCGNGGATGTTGCGTTGCCAAAAACATCAAGTCCTGCCTGGACACGAACGGCGATTGATAACTTCATACTNAAGCAACTCGACCAAGCAGGCCTGACACCCGCAAGCATTGCGAGTAAAGAAACGCTGATTCGTCGAGTGACGCTTGATCTTACCGGGTTGCCCCCAACTCAGGCAGAGGTGGATACTTTCCTTGCTGATCAGTCGCCGGATGCATATGAACGCCTGGTTGATCGACTCCTTGAGTCACCTCGGTATGGCGAACGGCAGGCGCTTGCGTGGCTGGATGCGGCGAGATTTGCGGACACCAGTGGTTATCAAACTGACGGTATTCGTCATCAATGGCGATGGCGTGAATGGGTCATAGACTCATTTAATACAAATAAGCCATTTAATGAATTTACGATTGAGCAACTCGCCGGTGATTTGATACCGGATGCAACTCCAGACCAGTTACTGGCAACAGGTTTTAATCGGAATCACAGGGCCAACAGTGAAGGCGGCATTGTATTTGAAGAATATCTTGTNGAATATGCTGTGGACCGTGTTGATACAACTGCAACGGTTTGGCTCGGCCTGACCATGCAATGTGCCCGTTGTCATGATCATAAATATGATCCGATCAGCCAGCGAGAGTTCTATCAAATGATGGCATTCTTCAATAACATCCCTGAGCGTGGACGTGTTATTAAGTACGGGAATTCATTCCCAATTATGCTGGCACCGACTCCCAAAATGAAAAACGTCCTGGACGAGTTTGATGCTGGTATTAAAGCACACGTTGCCGAGGTGACAGCGGGCGTGGACGATCTTCAGGATGCGTTAGCGAATTGGGATGGGAAAGCAGATAGTGACAAGCCCACCGTTCATCGTGCACTCGCGATTCAATTTCCCTGGGATGACTCGATTGAAACAACACGCCATGACGCCGATGCTTTCCGACAAAGCGATTACGATGTGGAATTCGCCGGCGAAGCGGATCCGGAATTGCTCAAGACAAAACATTCTGAAGAGAAGCCGTCTTTTGAGCCTGGTGTTTTTGGTAGTGCCTTAAAGCTTAACGCTGGCGAATACGTTGAAGGCGGAGCTTTGTTGGAGCTAGCCGGNCATCAGCCGATGACCATGTCTACATGGGTAAAAGTAGACCAACCTCAAACAAGTACGATTCTCAGTATTTCAGATCCAACCGGTACCAAAGCGGGCGGATTCAGTATGAAGCTCGTGGATAATCACGTGCAGATCAACTGGGGTCCTCGTTGGCTTGATGACTGTGTAATTCTGAAATGTAAGACACCGATCGATGCAGGAAAATGGAACCACATTGCCTTTGCAGGTGATGGTACACAACGNGCCGATGGATTCCAGATATATATCAATGGAAAACTGCAGCAAGTCGACGTGTTACTTGATATCTTTACCGGCACCTTTAAGACGTCACCGACATTGAGGTTTGGCAGCGAGTTAGGTAAAGCCACGTTTGCGGGTGCGATCGACGAGACGCGTTTGTATTATCGCGTTTTACGACAGGAAGAGGTCGCCATGCTGGCAGTGCCGAAATCCGTGGATCAAATTGAATCACAAATCNACGATTTTGCGAAGATCGCAGAGAAGTTAAAGCGAGTCGTTCACTACTTGGAATACGTTGATAAAAGCGGAGTTGGAGACGCGTTTAAGAAACTCGAGACCCTTCAGCTTGAGCGGGATGCATTTGTTAGCACCGTGCCGACGGCAATGGTAATGCAAGAACGTCCCGAGATGAAAAAAACTTATATTCTTGATCGTGGTCAATATGACAAGCCAACCGAAGAGGTACAGCGTGGCGTACCCGATGCACTAAACACAAAAGGTCGCGAACAATGGAAAAACCGGCTCGATCTGGCTCAATGGCTCGTGGGTGATGAGAACCCACTTACAGCCAGAGTCATTGTGAACAGGTTCTGGTACCAATTCTTTGGACGTGGCTTGGTTCGGACTCAGGAGGACTTCGGTAGTCAGGGTGACCCACCAACGCATCCGGAATTACTGGAATGGTTAGCGGGCAATTTTCGTGACCGCGGATGGAATGTCAAATGGTTGCATAAGTTGATTGTCACCAGTGCTGTGTATATGCAGGATTCAGTTGTTGCGGATGATGCAATTCAGAAAGACCCGTTGAATCTGTTGCTGGCACGGGCACCTCGTTTGAGACTACAAGCGGAAATGGTAAGAGATCAGGCATTGGCAGTAAGCGGGTTGCTTGTAGGGAACATCGGTGGGCCGAGTGTTAAGCCTTATCAACCAGAAGGCTTGTGGAAGGAAATCGCTAGCCAGGCATATACACGTGATACCGGAAGTGCACTTTATCGCCGTAGTATGTACACGTTTTGGAAGCGTACCGTACCTCCACCGACCATGACAACATTTGATGCATCAAGTCGCGAGACGTGCGTGTTGAGCCGTTCTCGAACCAATACACCACTTCAGGCACTAGCGCTCCTAAATGAAGTTGCATTTGTTGAAGCAGCTCGTAACTTCGGACAGCGCATGTTGACCGAAGGGGGGCACGATCATCCAAGCCGTCTGAAGTGGGGATTCAGAGAATTGACTTCACGTTGGCCGACGGATGAAGAGTTAGTCATTATCAGTGCCTTGCTTGACCGGAGTTATAAACGGTATGAAGGCGACGAAAGTGCCGCTGAAAATCTGGTTTCGGTCGGTGACAGTGAGACGATTGACGATATCCACATCGTCGGGCTAGCCGCCTACACGCAAGTCGCAAGTTTGTTGTTGAACCTGGATGAAGTGATCAACCGGGAGTAATAAAGTGCAGAAAAATATGAACAACGGTGCAGTGAACGAATTTGAGCAAGCAGCATGGGAATACAACCGGCGGAAATTCCTGCGGGCCGGCTCTGTGAGCGTGGCTGGCGCCGCCCTGTCGGCACTCATGTCTGAACAAGCAAAGTCCGATGACAAAGTGGGTAAACGAGTTGGTGGTCAGGATGGGGTACCACACTTTGAGCCAAAGGCTAAGCGAGTAATTTACTTATGCCAAAGTGGCGCACCGTCGCAGATAGATCTCTATGACTACAAACCAAATCTGCTGGATCTGTTTGATGAGGATCTTCCGGATTCGGTGAGAAATGGCCAGCGATTAACCGGCATGACGGCAGAGCAGGAGAGATTCCCTATCGCGCCGGCTAGATTTAAATTTGCTCAACACGGGGAATCCGGGACTTGGATCAGCGAGTTGCTTCCGCACACGGCAGGTATTGTCGATGATATTTGCATTGTCAAAACGATGCACACCGAAGCGATCAATCACGATCCGGCGATTACCCTGATGCAAACCGGGACGCAGTTGGCGGGCCGTCCAAGTTTTGGCGCATGGATGTCTTACGGCCTCGGTACTTTGAATGAGGACTTGCCGACCTTTGTAGCGATGACATCCGGTGACGGTGGACAGCCGCTTTATGACCGGTTGTGGGGAGCAGGTTTCTTACCGTCGCGGCATCAGGGTGTGAAGTTTCGTAGCACGGGTGATCCGGTATTATTTCTTTCCAATCCACCAGGAGTGACGCGAGAAGACCGTCGTGGCCTTCTTAACGACTTGTCGAGTTTGAACAAGATCAGGCTTAAGGAAAAAGGTGATCCGGAAATCACGACAAGAATTGCCCAATATGAAATGGCGTTTCGTATGCAGGCGTCGGTGCCGGATCTGGTCGACTTTTCAGACGAACCGGAACACGTACTGGAGAAGTACGGAGAGGATGTAAACAAACCCGGATCCTTCGCGGCTAACTGTCTGCTCGCACGGCGGTTGGCTCAACGCGGCGTGCGATTCATCCAGCTTTACCACCGTGGTTGGGATCAACATACGCACTTACCTACAGAAATCGTGAAACAAGCCAAAGCAACGGATCAGGCGTCTGTGGCGTTGGTGAACGACTTGAAACAACAAGGTATGCTCGACGACACACTTGTGGTCTGGGCTGGTGAATTTGGCCGAACCGTTTATTGTCAGGGCACGCTGACCAAGACAGATTACGGACGCGACCATCATCCGCGTTGTTTCAGCATTTGGATGACCGGTGCTGGAATCAAAGGTGGTGTGACCGTCGGTAAAACAGATGACTTTAGTTACAACATCGAAGAAGACCCTATTCACGTTCATGACCTCAATGCAACACTCTTGCATTGCCTCGGAATAGATCATGAACGATTGACCTTTAAATACCAGGGTCGCCACCATCGATTGACCGATGTGCATGGAAACCTGGTCGACAAGATACTTGCGTGATTTAAGACTCATCCCTGATTCACGCGTTCTACGAGTTAATGCAACAGCAAGGATTTGCAACGATGACAGACTTTCAAGATAAACACGTACTAATTACCGGCGGCACCCGAGGAATTGGGTTTGCATTGGCCAAGCGGCTTGCCGGTGAAGGTGCCCGGGTCTCCATGAACTATGTTTCTCGTACGGAAGATGCCCAGAAAGCACTCGACGAGATCAATGTCGCAGGAGGCGAGTCATGTATCGTGCAAGGTGACAACTCGTTGCCGGAATCAGCTGCTGCTGTAGTAGCACAAGCCCGAGAGTCACTTGGAGCGATTGACATGCTCGTGACAGCTGCTGGCATCAGTATTCCCGGATCTGCTGATGATATGACTTGGGAACGCTGGAAAACCACGATGAACATTAATCTCGATGGTTCGTTTAATATGATTTACGCGGTGAAGGACGAGATGATTGAACGAGGGTTTGGACGAATCGTCACCTTTAGTTCAATTGCCGGATTACGTGAGCGCGAAAATCAGGTCGCTTATTCAGCATCCAAGGCCGGTATTATTGCTATGACGCGTTGTATGGCTCAGGCTTGGGCTCGTCAGAACATCCGTGTGAACTGCGTGTGTCCCGGTCTAACTGAAACAGAAATGGCTCATACTCTTGGACCGGATGTTCACGCAACGATCATGGAAAACACGCCGCTCGGGCGAATCGGCGAACCGGAAGAGCTTGCAGCTGTAGCCCGATTCCTGCTGAGCGAAGAGTCCAGCTTTATGACAGGACAGACCGTGGTGGCAAGCGGCGGTCGTGTCATGATTCCGGGCTAGTCTGTAAAAGATTGAGGAATCTCAATCTGTTTTCATTGAGCTAGTGATTGGAATGCCGACCACTGATTGGGTTGCGCAATCCCAAAATTATCATTATTGGAAAGTTCCAGATGACCAACGTGATCGATGCTGATGTTTTATTTGCTCCAAGTGATATGGGGCTACGGCATCTACCTGAAGGACCCATTGCATACGGCAACGGATTTAGCTGGGTTGGAATCCAGCATGGCAATGAGTCTATGCATGGTAGCCTGAATTTGTTTGAGCTGCAGGCCAGAGCAAATAGGTCTATCAATCTGCCCGGACGGCCCGGTTTTGCGTTTCCAACGACTGATCCGGATTGGTTTATCGCAGGTATTGAGAAACATGTTCAGCTGTTTCAGGTTTCCACTGGCAGATGTGAGACTGTTAGCGATGAAATTGATCAGGAGGTTGAGAATACGCTGATTAACGATGGTATCCCTTTTGCAGATGGAATTGTCTTTGGAGCGAAGGATCTGGAATTCCAAACCAAGAAGGCAGGGCTTTACCTGTGGCGGCTGGATCAATCGTTGATCCGGCTGCGAGATGATCAGATTTGTTCCAATGGTAAAGTGATCCTTCCGGATGGCGATCAATGGCAAATGCTGGATATCGATTCACCAACACAACAGGTTGTGCGCTATCGGTTAGATGCTAGCAATGGCACGCTGAGTGATGACGAAGTTGTGCTGGATTTGACCGGTGAGTCAATTTTTCCAGACGGCATGGTAGCCGCACCGGACGGAAAAAGTGTGATCATTGCTTTTTACAATCCCAATGCCGCTGCGTACGGAGTGGCACGACAGTTCGATTTGGAATCCGGATCGGTCATTTGTGAGTGGCGCACGGCAGCAGCACCGAGGGTGACATGCCCATTACTAGTGGAAGTGGATGATGGTGTGAAACTGGTTTTGACCACCGCAACCGAAGGCATGGAAGATGAGATGTTCTCACAACATGAGAATTCAGGATGTCTGTTTATGGGCGACACTGAATTTGAAAGTGCCAAGTGTGATCACCGATTGGATGTCCTGTCTTTAGTGGGGTGACGAAACAGCACCGTTGTGATAGGCTGAAAAACTCAGGTCACATGCTTGGTAATTCAGTTACCGATGGCCGATTTTAGAATTCAGATTAAGCGAATAACTCTTTCTCAGGAAACGATCTAATGAATCAACGCCCCGAAGATGATGATGCTTTTGCAGAAGAGCTATGGGAAGAAGTTGACGACGATGATGTAGATGACGTTGATGATTCAGATTCAGAT
>PAXU01000017.1 GCA_002714565.1 Rhodopirellula sp. | reverse complement strand
TCGATACTGAAATCACCAACTCGTGCCAATTCACGCCTGGAATCTAAACCAAGGATCATCGTTGCAACAATCGTGCCAGTGATGGCTTCGTTCGTCTCATTCGTTAGCGTGGCTTCTGTAGAAGCTCCTTCGTTCTCAGAGTATCGAACTTTGTTAGACCGGAGATTTGTTATGGTCAGTTTGCCGGCTCTAGCAAACCGCTTGCCCGGATAGTGTGATGCGGTGATCTCTGAATTAACCCCGATGACGGAAATACCATCAATGTCCTTTAGTTCATTTCCGGCAAGTCGCTGCAAAACGCGGGTGAGAACCAACATCTGATTGAAATGGACTGTAGCGACTGTCTTAATACCGTCCGAATGCAAATACGGTGTGAGAGACTTGATCTCATTACGCATCGGCTTGGTAATCGCAATTGGAAGTTCATCTGCTCGGTTTTCAAACTCCATGACTGCGGTATCGAATTTCGACAATGCTGATCTAGCATTCTCGTCGAAGTGAATTAATTCCGTGTCCTCCGAAAGTGCATCCTTTCCATATAAGGTGTTCTCTTCGGCAACGATGAGATCAAACGCACGATTGGAACTCAGGATCTTGGCATCATCAATGTCGACCGTTCCCTCCGGCGCCATGAACAGCGGATGGCCGGTTAACTCATAGTCCGGCTTGCGCATCAAGTAACGGTATCGCACCCATTTGTCTGTCTTAATCTTGATGTCCAGCGTAGGCATTTGACCACCTGGCAGAATCATTGAGTGATCGTCAGATAATTTGTAAGCCATTAATCCCACGCGAAGGATTCCGTTCCCTTTCGCCCAGACCTCCAGAATCTGAGTGTCTTCAAAAGGAAACCCCCAATAACCATTGAGGTATCCATTGTTACCGCCCGATAGTCGGCAAAACGGGCCGACGCCATGACCACCTGTCTGGGGAAATGACACTTCTACGTCGGCGCCTTGTCCACCCCAGGCGTTTGGCCACTGTTTTGCATCTGGACACGTCCATCCAGCTTCGCGCAAGGTAGCAATTTGCTCGTCGGTCGGTTTGACACCTGCACCACCACCAAATTGACTATTGCGAACATCACGTTCTGCTTGAACGGGCAAGGCGACAAACAGAATCCACAGCAATATCATCAATGATTGACGCATTATCGAACATCCTTTGCCCAATTGAAAAGGTTGCGCACCAGAGGGAACCAGCCATTCCAATCCCACCATTGCACCTCGCCGTCGGTCGCTACACCGGTAGGGCTCAGAGATAACGCAGCGACTTGTCCTTTGCCGTAGTTGCCGACAACAAGCGCCGGTTTATCACCGGCGGTCAAAATGACCTCGCTGTTGCGTTTTGGCTGAAGGTAGTGCTGCCAGAACACTTGTGGTTTCTCATCAAACGATACGCCGTCTAGAATTGCATGATCTGCTATCGCTGGCTTGAGGGACCACGACATTCCTTTGCCGGCCCACTTCAAGTCAAACGGGCCGCTGATATGTACCGGCAAGGCTTCAAGGAACCGTGTCCCCTGGAATTCACCATTTCCATATGCATACGGTCCTCCGGAGACCACGATCGTACCTCCTTCATGCACGTAGTCGCAAAGCATCTCTAGAGCGATGTCTCCCAGCGCACGTGCATTTACATCAGCAAGCACGATGAGATCGTAGTTAAATAGCTCGTCATATGTTCCCGGGAAAGTCTCAACAGCATTTGGAGGACAATTTGCCCAGACAAACTGTACTTCGTTCCGACCGTCATCGGTTGTGCTAAAAGCGTCATCCAAATTCAGGATATGCGTGTAGAGCCCAAATACCACTAGGCATCGGAACTGATCATCCGAAGGACGCTCAATAGTGTCAAAATCTGGCTTATCAATTGCCTTGTGCTTTCGAGGGGCGGCGCGGACATAAGCATCGCCTCGTGCGCTAGGCAATCCGCGTCCCTTAGTTGCAAACGTCATCGAACGGCGATCTGCTTCCGCTTTGTCACCAGCATAATAGTACTCATATTGATCATCATGCTCGGCGGACCNTACGGTCACTGTTAAAACAAGCCCGCTTTCCACGTCTTCCGCCGTNAGTAAACCTTGCCAACGATGTGGCTCGGCTGTCAGTTCNTCGATTTGATATTGTTCCCGCCAAATTTCTTCTTTACTCACCCAGCGTCGAGCGCGAATTTCTACATCCACGTCCTGCAACGGCNCGGAAACTGTCGTTATGGAGTGTGATATTTCAATAGAGTCGCCAGACTTTTCATNGGCCTGGATNTTNGCCACCACACGTTCAGAACCGTACGCAAAATCTTCCAATCCCGACACAGGCTTTACCAGNTATTGTGTCGCAAACGATTTTCCGGGCGCAATCGGAATCTGATCCATAAACCACTCGCCGGTTCCACCACTGGTGTAGGTTTGCTGCAGGTAGTTGTAATCAAACACAAACAAAAGTCCCCGATCAGTGTTGCGGTCTTTTACAGCGATCCAACCGTCAACGGGATCCTGAATGAAGTCCGGCCCAAAACGGCTGCCTCCAGCCTTATCCGCTTGAAAGTAAACCTCGACTCCATTGGTGGACGGTAAATACCAATTGTCGCTGAAATATGAGCCATTCATTCCCAGGTTTTGTTGAAGATATAAAGCGGTAGCCCGGGACTCGTCAGTAGGATTGATGACTTCCTGATCGACCGTAACTAAGTCGCTATCTGAATGTAGCCAAATGGTTTTCTGCACCACGAGCCCTACCAATTCAGGAGAGGTNGTTATTGCGTTTGATGCCTCGGCACCACGATCGCCTTTTCCGCCACCCATCTCTGGTACTGTAACTTTTAGTCGAATTCCGACCTTGTNCTCGCTCGGTTCAAGGATTTCATGTTCGTAAGGCAAGTGCATGAGAGCACTTGGCCATGAGTACTTTGCCCAGTGATCAAGGAACATGCCAGCCACGTCGTCATCGTTGGCAATCAGCTGTTCACCGTTATCCTTAAAAAGGAACTTCGTACAGCGGCCCCCGCGAGATGGTTCGAACGTTAATTCAACNAAGTCGTTTTCCAATACGACGAATTCTGTGCCATTCTCGTTTAGNAGCTTTGCCGTAGGTGCGGTGTAATTCGTATCCTGCTTCTTAGACTCTACGCTAGCCTGTTCGACGTTGGCGGAATCATCACTGGTTTGGTCTTCTTTGTTTTCAGAGCAACCAATCGTGATCAAAAAGAGAAAACAGGTGGTGAGTGTTCTGAATGCTGTTGGTGACACGAGGGAGTTTTCACAGGCGGGTACGGATTGAAAGATCAAATGTCGCGTAGTAAACGCGTCATTTGCGCAATTGTATCACACTAAATTGCCGGTCGCTCTTGAGAGTAGTGAATTGGGAGTCTGAAATACCAAGACAGCGTGTTACGCCAAAATAGCATCGACTTTTCCGGTGCTGTCCGCAAATCGATCGGCCTTCATGCCCAATTGTTGCAACATCGTTACAAATAAGTTCGAAAGTGGCTGGTCTTCGTGCCGAATTTCCTGCTGGTACGGCTCCGGACCACCATCCCATGGGCCGCCCTGNGGATTGGCGCCAGCCTTATTGATGTACTGTCCATGTTTTAAGCCCATGTTCTTACCGCCGGCAAGAATGAGCGGATAGTTTCGCGACAAATGGAAGGCACTCGACGCGGAACCAAACAACAAGAGTGAGTTATCCAGCATGGTACCTGTACCTGCTGGTTCAGAAGTCTCTTTGAGCTTTGAGACGAATCGACCGAACTCTTCGTTGAGGAACTTGCAATAGATNCCAAATCGTTCCCAGCCACCAGGATTCTTCGTCTCGTGAGAAAGCTGGTGTGAGAGATTGTATCCGACAGCACGCGCTAACAAGTCGCTTTGCCCTACNCCGTTTTCNCGACCGATTTGGTAGGTGGCAACGCGNGTTGAGTCTGTTTTGAATGCCAGATAGATCAGCTCGAACATTGTTTGNAAATATTCGCGTGGCTGACTAGGCGTTAAGTCCAGATTCAAATGATCAGAAGCGATNTGNGGCAGCGGTGTGTTTACCCACTTTTTAGCCTTCTCTACTTTGATCTCCGTTTCTCTCACGGACTCTAGGTATTCATCNAGCCGTTTTTGATCCCGAATCGAGAGTCTGCGTCGCAATGACCTTGCATCCAAAAGCAAGTCATCAAGTGCACTCTTACTAAGTGCCAGCCGGCGAGCTGCATCGTCGTCGCTCTTTACAAATAACATGTCGAAAATGCGCTTGGGTCGATGCTCTGCGGGTATAGCGCGGCCATTACGGCTAAACGATAGGGTATGAGCTCCGCGTGGTGTGCCGGTCCCGCCATCAGTTGACATGGCGAGCGATGCAAAGCGAGTTTCATTTCCAACGTACTCGGCATATACCTGATCAAGCGAAATGGAGTTTGCATATTGACCGTCTTGGCCTGTTGCTGCAGCAGTCAGGAATTGATCTGCATTTGAATGTCCATGTACTCTGCGTACCCGTGGGTGTGAGTAACCAGACAGCACGGTGAATTCGTCCTTTAAAGGCGCAAGTGGTTCAAACACTTTCGAAAACTCAAATTCCGTGCCACTGCCGTGTGGGAACCACAGCCAGTCCTTATACGCCGGATCCTCTCGAAGTGGCATCGGGACACCATCAGGAAAGTAGAAACAGGCTAGGCGTCGTGGATTTGCATTCTCGTCTGCGCCAGCTGCGTGTGTCAAAAATGACTCGAACATTGGCAGCGATAGAGCAACTCCGGTACCGCGAAGGAATCGGCGACGATCAAGTGAATTTATATCCATGTTCATGACTATATTGCCTGTAACTACTTAGCTTGTAACATCGTTATAAGTTGGTTTTGATATCGACTCGTCAGGATAGACTACCTGGACTTAAACAAATCGCTGGTGACGATCAGTTTTATCATTGTAGCAAGCCCGTCCCCTTCTTTACGAAGATCGGCAGTGATTTGATCTACGCTTGAACGATCTCCAAAAGTAAGTGGACGGCCTAGAGCGTAAGTGCTCATTTTGAATACCAAAGCTCTCGCGAACTGATCCTGGCGATTGGTGAGCAAATAGGTCTTTAGTCCATTCATGCCTGCAAGTGTTTGATTGTTAAAGAGTGTACTCGTCGCGTCCACCGTCTGCCCTTTAATGTCATTTCGCCATTGACCAAGAGCATCAAAATTCTCAAATGCGATCCCCCACGGGTCTATTTTGGCATGGCACGACATGCACGCTGCATGGTTGCGATGATCTTCAATTCGTTCCTTAAGAGTCATCTTTGCAATTTCCGGGTCTGCCAGATCGATTTCTGGTACTGCGGGAGGCGGTGGCGGTGGTGGATCATTCAAAATGCTCTCAAGCAACCAGATTCCCCTTTTAAGCGGATGTGAATCTGCGCCGGAGGAATTCATCGTTAGAAGACCGGCTTGAGTTAGTAACCCACCTCGTTGGCTAATCTGCGCATCATCTAATTCAACCCGTCGGAAGTCATTTCCCAGAACACCTGCTATGCCATAGTGCACGGCCAGTTTCTCATTGATAACCATATAGTTTGCATGTAGGAAATCCAGAATGCTTGCGTTGTTTGAAAGTACTTCGTGGAAGAATTCTGTGGGCTCTTCCAGCATCGCCTTCTTGAGCATCGGATCAAATTGAGGGCGGACTTTGCGATCGATGGCAAGGAATTCGAGTATTTGCAAGTCGAGCCATTGCCTTACGAACTGTGTGGAAAACCGCCGAGAGCGATCATCAGCAAGTAACCGTTCGACCTGTTCTTCCAGAATAATCGGATCATTAATCGATCCGTTAGCAGCTAGCTCAAGTAATTGTTCATCAGGAGTACTGCTCCATAGCAACATGGAGAGTCTTGCTGCCAAGTCGGTGTCCGACAGTGAAGACGACCTACCTTTTGTTCTTCCAGCAGTCTCTGTACCTGCAACGTAAAGAAGATTTGGCGATGACAATACGGTGGACAGCACTTCGATAATTGCCTCTTCAAAAGTATCACATTGCGGCCGGATCGAATTGAAAAGGTCTAGCTTCCGATCCAACTCATCGGCTGTGATCTGGCGACGCCAGGCCTTGGGTATGAAATGCGCCAAGACCTCTGATGCATACACCTCTTCATTTTCAGCATTGTCACTTTCGATGAAGATTCGTTTATGTGATTCCGGAGGCCATTGATCAAATACAGGTGTTGATACCTCCACATAGTCGATGTGTATGTCACCCTGTGCAACGGAGTTGTTAACAAACCGGATGTATTCGGAAGGACTGGGCATTGATCCCATTTTTGTGACACCTTTCACCGAATTGCGTGGATAGATCTCGCCGAGTGGAACGTCCCATTGGTAGATTTGAGCGTTGCCCTGTCCAACGTCGACAGGTATATCACGTTTGCTGACGGGAATAATAGCGCGTCCTTCGTTACTCGCACGCCAGGCAAATTCCAATGCTAAACTAGGCGTTCCGGTATTCGGTGCATCAGAGCGGTGAACACGTGCTCGTACTCGCATGATTCCGTCGTCGGGTAGCTGATCGCCTAACTCAACAATCAAATGGCGACCGCGAGGAATTATTGCCACGTGATCAAATACTCCTGGTACAACACGCGGTTGGTTACCTGGTGGGAATGCATATCGGGCACCGTAGTAGACCCAGTTAAATTGTGCCGTTCTGCCGTTGCGCAGATCTTTGTAATAGGTGTTGTTGTGAGGGTTTTTAAAGCTGGCATTAAGGCGCTCAAGTTCCTGTTTTAGCTTTGCGGGGTCGTCCTTGAACTGCTCCTTGGCTTTATCCAGTTGTTCCTGTTGTTTTGGCCATTCGCGAGCGGCAGCATCCTTCATTGTGACGCCCCAATAAAGCGTCTGNGGTTTTTCACCAATGACGGTGGCACGCTCGAGCGCCTTTCTGGCAATCGTCCGATAAGTCTCAAATTGAATGCTCGTCATGTGGAGCATTTCAGCACTGTTTTGAAATCCGTCTTCTGAAAAAGCCTCAGGTGGAAGGTCCTTAGCAAAATCGTATGGAAGCCCAAGGATGTCTTGTAACGCGAAGTTGTATTCGTANCGNGTCATTCGACGAAAAGATGAATGTCCTTGTTCTGCCCTATGAACCGTGGAGGCTATCTGAATCTCATCGGATAGCCAATTGATAATTGCACTTCTATCGTCATCGGATAAGTCGACGTCATCTGGTGGCGGCATTTCACCGTTGTTTAGAACGGCCAGAACTTCCAGCCACCAACTAACATCCGGACCTTTTTGTAGATCTGGATTCAATGTATCAATTCGAATATTACCCTCGGTCGTTTCAGGGCCATGACAATCGATGCACTTGTTCTTTAAGAGCGGTTCGATCCGCTTTCGGAATTCAGTCAGGTTTGGCCGCGGGGCCTTAGCTTTAGTGATGCGAAAATCCTGATTTAAATATGTCGATTGGCTCGCGCCAGATGTTTTCAGATCTTCAAATTGTGAGGAGGTGGTCGCGGTGGTTAATGCTCGGGCCGGTTCTGACTGACCCAATGCCGGTTGCGTCACAAGCACGGTTGTTGTGAAAAGGAGCGACCAGATTTGTCGATTGATGTGGCGGGGCATATTGGAAATCACTGTAGAGTGTTTTGGGGTTGGGTATAGGATACCAAACGTCTTTGGCATTATCCTAGCTTGATTTTGTATGTGTGCGACGCAGCTCTATATAAGGATGTCGTGGTTTACTTTCCCGGCAACGTCAGTTAATCGGAACGGTCTGCCGTGATGGTCATATGTGAGTTGTTCGTGGTCGATTCCCAGCAGGTGCAACATCGTCGCATGCAAGTCATTGATGTGCATATTGCCTTCAACGGCATAGTACCCAAAGTCGTCTGTTGCACCGTGTGTGATGCCACCTTTTACACCGCCGCCCGCCATTAGTAACGTGAAACCGTGAGGATTATGTTCTCGCCCATCTCCATTTTGAGCATGTGGCGTACGGCCAAATTCTCCACCCCAGATTACGAGCGTATCGTCTAAGAGACCACGACGCTGCAGATCAGTAAACAATGCACTAATCGGTTTATCCGCTTGATGACAGAGCGTGCGGATACCTGCCGCTATACCATTGTGGTGGTCCCAGCCGTCAAGAGTTACCTGAACAAACCGCACGCCCGCTTCGGCGAATCGACGAGCGAGAAGGCACTGACGGCCGAATCGGTCTGTGTCCTTTTCATCAATTCCATACAATTCCAGCGTTGATTTGTCTTCGTTTGAAAAATCAACCAGCTTTGGGGTTTCCGATTGCATGCGGAATGCTAGTTCAAACGATTCAATTGTTCCTTCAAGTGTCTGATCGGACTGCAGTCTGTCAACCTGACGCTGGTTAAGCGACTGAATGAAGTCAATGCGTCGTCGTTGAATTGCTTTTGGGATGGAGGTGTCACTCAGATGGCGAATGGGTGCCTGGTTAGGATTACTGCCAACGCTTTGAATCTGTGTGCCTTGATGTATGGCTGGTAAGAACGCACTGCTGAAGTTTCGTTCACCCTCTCCGGGCAGAATCGTTATATATGACGGCAGGCGTTGATTCTCAGTGCCGAGTCCGTAGGAAATCCATGATCCCATCGACGGCACCGTGTCAAACAAGTTTCCTGTATGGAGTTGTTGCACAGCGACCGGATGATTCAGGCTGTCACATTGCATTCCACGTAGTACTGCAAATTTATCCGCATGAGCTGACATTTGAGGCAACAACTTACTCATGTATANGCCGCACTCGCCNGCGTGTCGAAATCCTGCCACAGGGCCAAGTAGCTTGGTGTTTTCCAATCCAACCGTTGCTTCTGTTGACGGTAAGTCATAAGGAATCGCCTGACCGGATCGTGCCTTTAGTTCTGGCTTGTAATCAAACAAGTCCATCTGCGAGGGGCCACCCTTCATGAAAAGNAAGATAACGCGTTGGGCTCGCGGGCGAATGTGAGGTGATCGTGTCGCCAGTGGTCCGTCCGATTGCTTATTCCTCTTCGCCCCGTTGACTGCCTGATCATGCAGGATTGTGGACAGGGATAATGCGCCAAATCCGCANGCAGATTGCTGCAGAAAGTTGCGTCGAGTTGGAGTTTGTGAAAGCGCTTGGGGCATGGAAGAGTTTACTCTCGGAATAAAAAACGATTGGATGCCAGCATGCCGTGACACAGCTGTTCCCATGCCATTAGTCTAGCTTGAGCGGCGATGACTGCACCACTTTCAAAGTCGTTGCTGCATGCATCAAGAAATGCCAGAGCATCGGTTATGTCATCTTTTGTCGCTGGTTGACCGGTCGTTAACAGGTAAAGGTGATTTACCCGGTTTTGCTCTTGGTCTGGGAAGTCCTCTCGGACCCGTTTTGCCAACATCACTGACTGATGTTTAACAAANGGGGAATTCAAAAGGAATAAGGCTTGTGTTGCCACAGTTGTTTGAGGTCTCAACCCGGTGATTTCGCTCGGATGTGGAAAATCGAAGACTGAGAGAACTTCGAGATCCCCGATTGGCCTGGCACGTCTGACAGGCATATATATAGTACGTCGATTTATGATGTAGTCTGCAATCTGACCTGCCCAGGTCGGCGGGTTCACATTGCCGCCGAGACCACGGATGTTTCCTGGTAGCTCTAAACCAAGTGGTGAGCCTCCTCGTGCAGGGTTCAATTCTCCGCTGATAGCCAGCATGGAGTCACGAATGGACTCAGCAGAGAGTCGTCGGCGCGGCATGCGCCACCAAAGCTGATTGTCTGGGTCGATGATGGAGGAAACTGCATTGTGCGAAGAAGACATCTTATACGTGCTGGATAAAACCAATTGCCTGATGGTTTCCTTCAGAGACCAACTGTTATCAACAGCTAGTCGTCTTGCAAGATAGTCAAGCAGTTTCGGGTGACTTGGCACTTCACCATGAACACCAAAGTAATCAACTGTCCTGACGATGCCCTCTCCGAATAGTTTCTGCCAAATTCGATTTGCCAACACACGAGATGTAAGTGGGTTGTCTGGCGCTGTGATCCAATGGGCAAGTTGCAATCGTCCACTCGAATCACCGGNTATTTCGTTTGACAGCGTACTATCAAAGGCTGTCAAGAATCCCCTGGGTACTTCATTACCGAGCGAATCGAATTCACCCCGGATATAGATGCGGCTATTTGCCGGTTCGGTCACGTCGTGAACCGCTAAGGCGATATCGGGAGTTTGACTGCTGGATAGTTCGGAAATCTTTCGATTAAGAATGTCCAGTTCTTTTCTAATCTCATTCGCACGCTTGTGGTTTGCAACCTCCATGTCCGTGACTGGTTTAGCAGCGGCTAGATTTGTGGTAGATCCGCCGAACAATTGTAGAGCTAAATCGCCTGCAGCATGCTCTACTGCGTGTGAGTGATTTATTCCGATCCCCGTCCACCTCGGAAGGGTTGCTTTTGCGTATATGGTGAGTCCCGTATGCGCNTGCTTCCCTTTGATNGGGGTGCCAGTGTTGAAGTCAAACGANTCAGTAAACAGATCGGTGTCACCTTGTCGGATTGTCAGATTATCAACCGCTCCGCCAAATCTTCCATTTCCGGGAGAGATTGCAGATATGCGAACGGACAGTGCCCCTGTTCCATCGCCCANATATGAGACCGAAACCGGTTTCAAAGCTTGAGCGTTTTTATCACCTGTCCATGCTCCTGGTTTATGCGAGAACGACTTATAGATCGTGTTGTCGCTTCTAATCAGGTCGATTCGTATTCCGTCGGATGCAGCGGTAGCCTGTGACGCGTTTGCCCAAACACTTGGTCCCGCATCGAACGCGATGGTGTATTCAACATTCGATTTATTAGCTTGGACCGCTTCCGCCATCATTAGGCGGTTTGCATCTGTGGCTTCAGGCAAGCTAAGCANTAGATTGCTTAGTTGCAATTGAAGCTGCTCATGCTGCTCTCGCAGAGTACGTAATTGCTGTTCTATGTGTTTGATCGCCTCCGGGTTCAATTCGGGGTGAGGCAGTTCGCGATGCACGACNTGGCTCCATACACCAGGTCCGTCGTAACTGGTTGTCGCTGTGCTATGGAATATTCCGGCGAGTGCGTAGTAATCACGAGTAGGTATCGGATCGAATTTGTGGTCATGGCATCTTGCACAGGAAATAGTCTGGCCAAGAAAGGTCTTACCAATGCGGTCAATTTGGTGGTCTACTACATCAGCATCAAGTTGTTTCTTGATATAGTTCTGCAAAGTCCACGGACCAATAGCCAGATATCCGGTTGCAATGATCTGCTCACGTTGTTGCTCAATGGAATCAAACGGAAGCAGATCACCAGCAAGTTGCTCGGTGATAAATAGGTCCAGCGGCTTATCTGCATTTAATGAGGCAATCACGTAATCGCGATAGCGCCATGCATCGCGAATGAGCATGTTTCCGTTGATATCCCCGAGATCTGCATAACACGACAAGTCGAACCAATGCCGAGCCCAATGGTCACCAAAGGCATCGCTATCTAGCAAACGATCAACGACGGTTCGATATGCAGCTTCAGTATCATCGAGTAAGAAAGCCTTTATTTCATCCGGAGTCGGTGGTAGTCCAGTTATGTCGTACGTGAGTCGTCTCAGGAGTGTGTAGCGATCTGCAGAATCATTAGGCTGGAGTTTTACTTTTTCAAGACTGGAGAGAATAAACTGGTCTAAGTCATCATTTGGCCATTTCTTGTTTTTGATTCTCGGTGGTGCGTACTTCCTTATTGGCTGCAGAGCCCAAAGTGTCTTAGGATCAGTCTTTGGTGACATAGCGGCTCTAGGGTCAGGTGCACCGTTTATGACCCAGTTGCGTAGAGTCTCAATTTCTTGCTTGGGAAGTCGTTTACCTGGTGGCATTTCCAAACCGTCGAACTCGATGGCTTGAATCAGCAAACTGTCGTTAGGTTTGCCGGGG
>PAXU01000016.1 GCA_002714565.1 Rhodopirellula sp. | reverse complement strand
AAGCGCGACAGTAAAGGACACGGTTACTCCAGCTTGAAAGCACGTGACTGCGATTGCTTTCATCTGTGTGTCTGGGTTGCCCAATTCGCCGACCATCGTTGTGACTTGCAATATCAACAGTACTGCAGTCGAAGCGAGTATGAGGTACAAAACGATCCGTACTGCTTGTATGGCGGCTTGCATAAAGATCGTTCCTCCGAAGTCGGGAGTTGTTGGGGTTCGTCAGCTAACGATTGGCTTGACGACTTCGCCGAATACGTCTGTTAGTCGGAATTGGCGTCCCTGGAATCGATACGTTAGCTTCTCGTGGTCGATTCCAAGCAGGTGCAGAATGGTTGCCTGAAAGTCGTGCACATGCACACCATTCTCTGCGACGTTATAACTGAAGTCGTCTGATTTTCCATAAGTCATACCGCCGTTTACTCCGCCACCTGCCATCCAACTGCAGAAATTACGTGGGTGATGATCACGGCCATGTGCCTTCTCGTTATTGATATCGCCCTGACAGAAGACGGTTCGCCCGAATTCTCCGCCCCAAATCACAAGCGTATCATCGAGCAACCCCCGTTGTTTCAGATCTTTTACAAGAGCAGCGCTGGGCTGATCCGTATCGCGACATTGAATCGCCAATTGTGTAGGAACGTTACCGTGTTGATCCCAGCCGGCGTGCATTAGCTGGACAAACCGGACACCACGTTCTGCAAGGCGTCGCGCAAGTAGGCAGTTGTATGCAAAAGATCCTCGCCGTGTTACATCCGGACCATACATGTCGAGAATGTACTGCGGTTCGGTTGAAATGTCTGCTAAGTCAGGGACAGATGCTTGCATTTTGTAAGCCATCTCATACTGTTTTATCCGCGTAGTGATTTCAGGGTCCCCGATTTCCTGCTGCTTGATAGCATTCAACCGAGAAAGGTTATCTAGCAGTTTGCGACGTAGCTTCTGATCCAGTCCGGATGGATTGGACAGATACAGCACAGGATCTCCAACCCCTCGGAATTTCACGCCTTGATGATGTGTCGGTAAAAAACCACTACCCCAGTACCACTCGTAAAAGATCTGACCGCATGATGCTTCTTTGTCCCGTGAGGTCATTGCGCAAAATGTTGGCAACTCATCGTTTTCGCTACCAAGTCCGTATGAAAGCCATGAACCCATGCTTGGACGACCGGGCATTTCGCTGCCCGTCAGGAAGAAGGTAATTGCAGGAGCATGATTGATCGCCTCGGTATACATCGAACGTATCAAGCACATGTCATCTGCAATGGAACCAATATGTGGCAGCAGGTCGCTTACGTATGTGCCGCATTCCCCATGTGGCCGAAACTTCCATGCGCTTGGTAGGATCTTCTGACTTTTGCCTTGAGTCATGGTTGTGAGTCGTTGCCCACCCTGCACAGATTCCGGAAGGTCTGTTCCCCGCAGTTTTTCCAAACCAGGCTTGTGATCATATGTATCTACCTGTGTCGGTGCACCATTTTGAAACAGGTAGATAACGCGTTTTGCCGTGCCTGGGAATGTCGAGCCTGCTGCATCATCTCCGAGAGCCCGTTCATTAAGTAATGAAGCTAATGCTGCAGTGCCAATTCCGTTGCTTGAACGCGAGAAAAAGTGGCGGCGCGTAACGAGTTGTTCATGTTGATTGATTGGATTCATTGTTTCTTATTCCTTGCTGATCACTTCGTCAGCGTTCATGACAACGTTCAGCACACTTGCCAGCGACGCGACTTCAACGGCGTCCAGTCCTTCAGCGGGGGCACGGTCTCCGGTCTCGAGGAGTTGGCTGGCTGCTTCAATGTTGGAACCGTAATGTTCTTTTGCGATCTGTAGCGAATTGGCCAGGATCTCTTTCTCGACGTCCGTCGCATGACGCCCTGTCATCATGCGAAATGCCTTTGCCAGTCGCTGTTGATCGTCCATGTCTGTCTGGAGTAACGACTCAGCAAAGACTCGTGCGGCCTCTATATAGGTGATGTCATTTAAAAGTGTTAGAGCATGTAACGGCGTGTTCGTTCTTCGCATGCGGACGCTGCAGAGTTTTCGATCTGCTTCATCAAACATGTTGGGTGGCCCCAACGACCGTCGCCAAAACGTATAGAGGCTGCGTCGATAAAGGCTTTCACCGGAATCCTGTGTGTATTTAATCTTGCCAAAACTGAAGTCCGCCCAAAGCCCAGGTGGTTGATAGGGTTTCACGGACGGACCGCCCCGCTTTTCCACCAGGAGCCCTGATAGGTATAAGGCTTGATCCCGGATGACGTGTGCCGGCAGTCGATAACGAGGTGCTCGAGACAGCCAAATGTTTTGCGGATCTGATTCTTGAGCCTCGTTTGTTACCAAAGCGGATTGTCGGTATGTCGCGCTGGTCACGATTTGGCGGATCAGACGCTTGTTGTCCCAGCCGGATTCCTGAAAGTCGATGGCTAACCAGTCGAGTAATTCGGGGTGACTGGGCTGCTTCCCTTGTGCCCCAAAATCTTCGGGGGATTCCACAAGCCCCACACCAAAGAACTGTTGCCAAATGCGATTTACCGCAACCCGTGCCGTCAACGGATGAGATGGGGTAACTAACCAGTTTGCAAGGCTCAATCGATCCGGCGATGCATCCTCCGGTAGCGGAGGTAGTGATGCTGGTACACCGTGTGAAATGAGCCCGTTGTCGCGTTGAGGCGCATCATATTTTCCCAGTGTCAGGATATGAGTTTCACGTGGGTTATCCAGATCACGCATGACCATGGTATCTGCAAACTTCCCTTGCATGCGTTCAAGTTCGCATAGGTTAAACCGTAACTGGCGAGTTGCTGCACGATACTGCGGGGACTGCCGGCGATGGTATTTAAACACTAGCTCCCGCTGTTCTTTGTTCCAGTCTTGAGCTGGTATTACGAGTACATCGAGAATGGGTTGCGGAGGAGCAGTCGGCGTATCAAGGTTTACAGCTTCTGAATCGGATGTTGAAATGCGAAATGTACCGATTAAGTGCTGTTCGAAACGGAATCGATGTCGCATTGTGATCACAAGTGATGCGTTTTCTGGTACGGTCAGTGGTTGATCGAGGTAGTAGATGCCGGTGCGATCTTGAGCAGTCTGGATTTCATCGACAAAGACACCCCACCCTGTTTCAGCCGCCGGATCCAGAGTGTTGGAGATTGTAAAGTCGGATTCGTGGTGGTCTGAAATTGCACGCGCGAGTTTTACCGGTACAGATTTGCCGTCGCCTACCTTCAGCCCCACTTCAAAACTGGTGAGATTGAAGTTTGCTTTTCTACCAGGTCCCTGGAATCCAAGTGTTTCTGAAGTAAGGGCTTCAAGGCGAATCGCGGAAATGGTGCCGGCCGAATGTGGAATGGTAACCGTGTAGTCGTCGTGCTTTGGGAACGTGCCGCTGACGACAACTTTTCCCAGCGGTTCGATATGCATCGTGGCTCCATCGGACGACGACGCTGCTGACGGAATCTGAACTTGCCACCCATCAGCACGACCGGTTGTCTTTACTTGCTCACCGATTGTATCCATCCAAACAGTGCGAGCCTCGGCAAGTGATTCGAACGGCTCTGCTCGCTGCGTATGAAGTGACTTATTGTCCTTGTTCAGCTCAACGATGCGCTGTTGTTGTTCGTAAGATGGCACCTTTGCAACAGGGTTGGCATTTCCACCGGCGTCGACTCTGCCTGACTCTGCGATGCTGTTAAAGTACGCATACAGTTGATAGTATTCTCGCTGCGTGATGGGATCATATTTGTGATCATGGCAACGAGCACAGCCCACGGTCAAACCCATGAAGACGGTTGAAGTTGTCTCCGTGCGATCAAATACATATTCGACTCGATTCTCTTCGGCGATTCGTCCGCCTTCTCCGTTCAGTGGGTGATTGCGATTGAATCCGGTAGCTACGAGTTGATCGTCAGTGGGGTTTTTCAACAAGTCGCCTGCCAGTTGATCCACCACAAATGTGTCATACGGTTGGTTGTTGTTAAAACTACGGACAACCCAGTCACGCCAGTAGTGCATGGTTCTTGTCCGATCTCCCTGATAACCATTGGTGTCGCTATATCGGGAGGCTTCCAACCAGTTCCATGCCATGTGTTCTCCGTATCGAACAGAGTTCATTAAGCGTGTCACCAGGTTTTCATATGCACGGGCAGAAGCATCAGCAAGAAAAGTATCGATTTCTTCGAGCGTCGGAGGTAGGCCGGTTAGATCTAATGTCACTCGACGAATAAGCGTTTCCTTGTCCGCCGAGTCTGATTCGGTCAGGCCATGTTCGCGGATTCGACGCAGGATAAACCGATCAAGGTTGTTTCTTGACCAACGGTCGCGTTTAACGGTTGGTACTTCAGGTTCACTCGGTGTAATCAACGACCAGTGTTTGCTAAACTCCGCACCTTCTTTTACCCACTGTTCGAGAAGCCTTTTGTCATTATCCGACAAATCGCGGTTTGAATCTGTCGGTGGCATGACGAGATCAGGGTCTTTGGATGTTATTCTTGCGATTAACTCGCTCTTGCCAGGCTTTCCAGCCACGATAATCGGCGTGTCACCACTGCCACTTATGCCGTCTGCTAAATCCAGCCTGAGATCTGCTTGTCGTGCGTTTGCGTCAGGGCCGTGGCACTGGAAACAGTTCTCCGAGAGGATCGGACGAATTTGCCGATTGAAGTCGATTCTGTCCTGAGCCATCAATGGGCTGGTAATGGCGATCGAAAGGATTGCAAGCAATTCTGCTTTCACAGTTTCTGTTTCTCCATGGATGTGGCTAAATGACTTACCGCGATTATATCCAATANGATGCGGTAAGTACGCCGCTTGACCATAAGAGTATATAACCGACGGCCATGGTAATGGCCGAGTAAAGGAGAATCAGAGTTGTCTCNCACCCGACTAGCTTAATTGTTGTGGATCTGTTGCATCCAATCATATGGAGAGTTTCAATCTCCTGTTTTCGCAGTCGGATCGAAAGGACAGTCAACACAACAAGCATCAGTACGACGAATGCAAGTGACAAAATGCTCACTACCGAAAGAATGGACTCAACTCGATAAACGGACTCGAGGACTTCCTGAATTACGTGTTCAGGGATAATTGCCTGTAGTGGGTTGNTNTCATCCAGATATTTTCCTTCCAGCACCGTTTGAGCCTGCAAGTCTTTGGGNAAAATGAGAATTGCCGAAAGTGGATATTCCTTTTCGTCACCATGAAAGTGAAACGAATTAATGTTCTCGTCCGTTATCTGTGTGATTGGAGTTTCCGGGATATGGGAGTCACCGTCAGTATTGTTCGTACGTGTGCCGTNATCACCCGATATATGACCATGCCCTGTGCCTGTAAGGATCCAACCGGTTTCGAGGNTCGTAATCACTGCCATGTCATCGGGTCCGTTGGTTCGGTTCAATATTCCAACNACTTCAAGTTCGATAGGCACCGGACTGGTGACGTCAAAAGCACTTTTCGGTTGTGGTTGTAAGAAATCTCCGATTTGGATATTCGATGTATCAGAGACACTGGCACCGATNACGCACTGCCCAAGCCGTTTTGGCATGGAACCGATGGCGACTGCCAGTTTTCGAGCGATGAAGTATGCATCTGTTGTGGCGATGATCGGAGAATGGTNAATGGAGGTTTCATGNGTGAATAGCAGTGGAACACAGAGTCCACTGTCCGCGGCTGCTGCTATTTGAAGTTCACCGTATGGGATCGACTGGCTTGCGGGGTTTCGAAAGTAAATGCTGTGGAGCACTAGATCAAAGCGACTGCCACGGCGACCGATGATCAGCGGTGTGGAACTCACGCGATCGGAGAATGCTCTGTCAATCGACTCGACGGTTTGATTCACNGCTACGAGTAGTAGCGAGGAGCCACTAAATGAAGCGACTAGCAGTGCCGTGACCCATTTTTGGGAAGCTAGGAAACGATGTGCGATCCTGATGAAACTCATGACTCCAATACCTCGCTATGCTGCAAGTCTTGGATATCAACTGATTGAGTGAATGAGTCACGGATTGACGGGTCATGACTGGTCAGAATCATTGTGGCGTTATGGTCTTCGCAATAAGTGCGAAGCGTGTTAAGAATCGTGTCGCGGCATTCTGAATCAACGCTCGCGGTAGGTTCATCGGCAAGGATGAATGCGGGTCTCCCAGCCAAGGCTCGACAAATGGCCACTCGCTGCTGTTCACCCCTAGAAAGAGTTGCGGCACGTTGATGCAAGATGCCTGTTATGCCAAATGACTCTGAAAGCGTTTCGATCCATTCGGGGTGTGCTGAGTTCGATCCGGACAGGTTGTATGGTAATGAAATATTTTCCGCTGCCGTGAGGTAGGAGAATAACCGAAAGTCCTGAAATACCAAGCCAAATGTGGCAAGCCTCATTTCCCGACGTTGTTGTCCCGATAAGTCCGCAGTGCATCCACCCTGAACGGTAATCGTGCCGGCTTTTGGTAAATAGAGGCCTGCGATGAGGTGCAACAGGGTTGTCTTCCCCGACCCACTTGCGCCGGTAAGCACACACAATTCTCCGGAATCCAGATTCCAATTCGGAATCGCGATTTCAAAATCGGAATTGTCGTGTTGAAACGTGAGATTGCTGATCGTAAGCATCACTTCATTTTAATTGGAGCACACGACGAACCGAATGCACCAACGATTTATTCCGGTTAACATGATGAAGAAGCGTCTACATACCTCATCTCCGTACCTAACAACCAATGGTGGTGGTCATGGCCAAGCGTCAAACCTTTCATATTTACATTTTGCTTGTATTTACACTTCTATCTGAAGTGGTTGGGATACACGCCAAAGAAAATGAATCCAGGATTTCTGTTAGCGAAGGCGCTATCAATAGTGTTGTTTTTAAAAGCGGCGGTGCTCATCTCGTGGTATATGGCGTTGAAAAAGAAATTGACGGTGGTGCTGAACTGGTGCTCTTGAGCCATCATCGTCGAGATGTGCTATGGGCAGCCCGTGACTTAATCGACGGCGGTGCAGACGCTGTGGCCCCGAAAGCTGAACAATCGTTGATTGAATCTCCAGAGACCTTTTGGACTGAGTTTCAGGAAAAGCGGTTTCATGATTATGCACAACAGACGACCAAGGTTCTCGCCAAGGCGCTGCCTGTCGCCAAATGGGTGGAAGAAGGCGACGTCGTTGAATGGAACGGCCTGAGCTTTGAGGTCCTGGATACTCCTGGGTTTACACGCGGAAGTGTTAGCTATGTTGTTAACGTGGCTGATCAGACGATCGGGTTTACCGGTGATCTGATATACGGTGACGGGCAATTCTTTGATCTATATAGCTTCCAGGATGCGATTCCGGATGCCAATGTCGGTGGTTATCACGGTTATGGTGGCCGCCTCGGACAACTTGTGCAAAGCCTTGAGAAGATAAAGGCTCTTGATTTGGATATGATCATTCCTCTACGCGGTCCTGTGATCAAACGTCCCAACGAATCAATCGATAAACTACTGACCAGAGTGAAGTCACTCTATGACAGCTACCTCTCGACGCAGGCACTTCACTGGTACTTTGGCGAGGAGCGTCTCACAATTTGCAAAAGTCGTGTTCTTGGAGAAAAACCTCCGCTGCGAACGATGGGACTTGCGTTACACGAAGATACACCTGAGTGGATTTGGGTGAAATCAACCAGCCGATTGGTGATTGCTGATAACGGACATGCTTTCCTAATGGACTGTGGCTCCCAAGCTGTCATCGATGGTATTAATGAGCTAATCGAAATGGGCGTGGTTAAACAAGTTGACGGAATATTTGTGACTCATTATCACGACGATCATACCAATCTTGTACAGGCGGCCTCTGAGGAGTTTGACTGCCCCGTTTATGCCACTAAGACATATAGCGACATTCTGGAAAACCCCGGCAACTACCACATGCCCTGTCTGCATCATGTACCAATCAAAGACGTCACTGCATTTGATGACGGTTTCGTCATGAAATGGCATGAATTCAAGTTGTCGTTTTTCGATTTCCCGGGACAGACTTTTTACCATGGTGCCTTGAAGGTAGAGCGGCATAATGAAACACCGGTGTTTTTCATAGGCGACGCGTTTTCACCGTCGGGAATGGATGACTATTGCGTCCTGAATCGGAACTTGTTGCATGAAGATGACGGCTTACTTTACTGCATGCGTAAAGTGCGAGAACTNGGGGCCGATTATTGGCTAATTAATGAGCACATTCCTCACGTGTTTAGATTTACTGGTGAGGAACTTGATTACCTTGAAGGCGGATTCAAGGAACGCGTTAAGGTGCTGTCCGATCTCACTCCGTTTGATGATCCGAATTATGCAGTTGATGAGCAGTGGGCGTTTTTCTATCCGTATGCGAGTGAAATACAGAAGTCGGATGTTGTAGAGCTTGAGTTTAGGATCATCAATCATTCAAAACAGAAACGCACGTACAAAATCACTCCGCGGTTACCCGATGGTGCGAAACTGCTTTCCAAGCTGCCATCGATCACACTTAAGGGAAGGACAGAAGGAGTGATAACTCTGAAGGTGCAGGTGCCTGATGATGTTGGTGTACACATTGTAAGAGCGGACGTGCAGTCACAGGGAATTGACCTGCGTGACTGGGTAGAGGCGATGTTAATTGTTAAGTAATGATGAGACGAATTGCTCCTTTTAGTCTGCTGCTTTCGTGCCTAATCTGTGCGGGTGTTCATGCGCACCCAATCTCGATTTCCGATACCGTTATCGACGTGACTCCTACCGAAGTAAAGGTCCGGCTTCGCTTGATGTTAGAGGATCTGGTCTATTACTACTCACTTGAAGCGAATGATCAATTCAAGTATCCCGATGCTGGATTTCGAAAAGCAGCTCGTGATCACGAGAAATTCTTGCTGGAACGTTTTGAGGTCCGTGCCGAGGATGGAAAGCGTCTCGCTGGCCGTGTTGCAGGCTTGGACTTGTCACAAATCCCCGAGGAAGGTGTAACCCAGTCTGAATTAAAAGCGAGGCGGGTTGAATATGATTTGAGATTTGCTACTGATAAGCCAACACCATTTATTACCATCATGCAACGGTTTGCTATGGAGCAGCCGGCACAAATGGACTGTTTGATTCTCCAAAACGGATTCCTGTTGGAGAAGTCTAAGCAGTTGCAATCCGGCCAGGCTGCAAGCTTTGCTATTGATTGGGATAACCCACCAACAGAAAGAGCAGACTGGAAAGGACTGAGGGCCCGGAAAGAAGAGCAGATTCGTCAAAGGTTGGGAATCACCAGTTACAGCGCACTTTACTCCTTCCTCTATATAACGCCGTCGGAAATCCGCCATGAGATTCTAATACCAGTGCTGACGCTTGAGTCCTGGTTCAAGATTCCCAGATCCGATCCTGACTTTATAGAAATAGAAGAACAGGAAGCGATTCGCGATGAGTTGCAGGCTTTCCTCGCCATGTGCAACATCATTTCAATCAATGGTCAGAAAGTTGCTCCAAAGCTATCACGACTCAATTTCTTTGGTCTGGATATTAGAGACTTTGCTGAAAATGCACCTCCGCGACGCGTTAGTACGTATCAATCTCGCGTCGGGGTAATCCTCACGTTTGATGCAGAATCCATGCCTTCTGATCTGGTTTTCAACTGGAGTCAATTCAACGAACACGCCCCGATCTTAAAGACGACCGTCTTTGAGCACGATCAACCACCGCAAGTTCAATTATTTCACAAGAGTGATCGCCGTTATCAATGGGAATTGGACTCCTCAGTACTGAAGAAGAAGCGAAGTTTCGCCATTAAGGAATCTCTTAGCAGCGGACGCGCCGGAAAGGTAACCGATGAAGTGGCTGGTGAAGTCATTACAGCAGTGTTGTCGAATATATATGACGCATATGGTTACTTTGACGACAACGATATATACGATGCGTTGGAAACATGTGTCGCTGACGAATTAATCAGAACACTGTATCTGGATATGAAGAAGTCGCTGATTGTTGCATCGCAGGATAATGCAGTTGCCAGAGTCCATAGCGTTGAACTACAGAAAGTGGAATTTCTTGGCTCTGCTGACCGATCTTTTCAGTACGCTGTCACATGGAATGTGGAGGCAGACGTGGAACATTGGGGACACATCCATCGCCGTCACACGCAATATCAGGCAGAGATGACGATTGCCGCAGAACGCAGTGGCTGGAAACTTTCACAAATCAGTTTTCGCAGCCAAAAGCCAGTCGATAGCGAAGTGCTGTTGCGACGCTAGCCTTCGGTGGTGTGGCGGAACTACGGCCTATCGTGCTTCCTGCAAGAACTTTACCAGATCGGCTAATTGCTGCGGTGTGAATTGCTTGTCCAGTCCTGCCGGCATAATTGATACCTTGCTTTCTGACTGCTCGTCGATCTCATCGTGAGGGATGTCGATCAATCTTTGAGCGTCTAGTTGCAATTGGATCCGCTGACCATCGTCGTCTTTTATGACGCCGTTGTAAACTTTTCCATCTGTTGTGATGACGTTTACCGGCTCGTAGCTTCTTACGAAACTGACGCTTGGGTACATGATGGATTCAAGCAAATCTCGTGGCTGCCGTATTCGTCCGATGCCATTTAAGCTTGGCCCGATTTTGCCACCCACATATCCCATGTTGTGGCATGACATGCATGCAGCCTTATTACTGGAAAAAACCTGCTGTCCGCGGCGAGCATCTGCTTGATCCATGAGTGCTAATACGGATTCTATTTTCTCGCGTTTTTGAGAATTTGCGGCGTTTACACGCTCAAACAATGGCTCGGCTGACGCAAAGACGTCGTCACCATATTTATTCAAGTGTACTTTCCACTGATCCAGCGGGATGACGGAGATCGCATCTGAATTAGTTAATGACTTGACCAAGGCTTGTCCGAGTTCCGGACTTTGTTGGTTGGCGAATCGTTCCATAAGGCGTTTTAGTTCCATTGGGCCGGTTGTCTGCAAAGCATTTGCCAGCTGGAAAAACTCCGGACCTTTCAGAGGGCTGCTCATGATCACGTCAACGGCGGTTGCGCGTGTGGCGACATTTTCGGTCGTCGAGACTTGGCTGCAAATGAATGTCATGTTGACCGCGTCGATGACTCGTAATCCACTAGGGATGGAGTTCATGGCTTGAAGACGAACCATTGCAGGTACATCAGTGTCAGCACTGATAGTAGAAAGCAGCGAAGCAATCTGCGAATCATCGCTCTCTTTATTTATGTTGTTGAGTGCACCGACTGCTGCACCGATCACAGAAAGGTCATCTGACTGGAGGCTTCGGATGATCCCCGATTTCCATGATGTTGGTACGGACTTATTGCCGCTTTGTGCAATGACGTCAAGCAAGACAATTAACTTGTCTTTGGATAAGTCTTCGCCACTCAGATGGCTGCCGATTACAGGTTGGATGTCAGGGCTATTTGCATAGTCGATTAGATTGACAGCGAGTTCTTGTAATTGCTGATCGTCTAGGTCTTTAGATAGCTGACTATCAAAGTGCTTGGCTGCACTTCCAGCCCAGTCCGGGTGATGGCTTAGAATCCACCATGCTATATCGCGGAGTGATGAATCGCTGGAGGTAAATAGTGACGAAATGTCGCCGGGTGCGAGAAGCGGTTCATCAGACGGGATTTGATCCAGAGCGATTAATGCTCCCCGGCGCACGGCTGCAACTTCGTGCTGTGTGAATTGCCGTATACGATCAATTCCCTGGATTTCGATACACGCATAGATCAGTGAATGTTCCAAGTGGCGATTGTTTGCCGAACCTAGCGCTGCTAATAACGCTGGTATTACCTTGTCGTCACCGATACGACCGAGAGCTTCAGCCGCGACGCGACGGTTATGTAAATTCTCGGAGTGCAATTGAGGCAAGACCTTTTGAACCGCGTACTTGTCTTTGTGAACAGAAATGACGTGGAGTGCGGCCTGTACCACGGTGGAGTCGTTATCGCTTAGTGCAACTTGAGTGGCAATTCGTGCCGCTGGGTGGTGAATGTGAGATAAGGCCCATACTGCCTGCAATCGATGAGCTGCATCGTCGGATTGTTCTAGAATCGTGACGAGCGGGAGAATAGCTTTGACTTCCTGTTTGCTAAAGAGCATGCGTGCTCTGTCGCGAACCGCTTTGCGGGGATCCTGCAGAAGCTGACTTAGATGTTCGTCATTGAGTTTATGCCACGCAATCTCCATGCCTCGTGGATCGGCAGTCCGAGGAGCGTCTTTGCGGGTCACGCGATAAATGCCACCGAGTACATCGGGCTTGTAAAGCTGCGATGTTGGGCAGCAGATCTTGTACCAACCACCGGTGTCAACAACCACAATGCTCCCATCGGCGTCTTCCTGTACATCTGTGGGATGGAAGTCGATGTTATTGCTTTCGAGAAATGGCAATTCCTGAGTTTTAAAGGACGAGCCTTCTTGCGTGAGTTGATAACGAAAGACTTTTCGTAAATTGAACGAACACGAGAGTATGTTGTTCTGATATGCCATTCCAAGGATGTCGGATTCAACTCGAGTTAAACCACATGGAGCACTTGCTCCCTGATGTACGAGCGGAGGCATGAGGTCACCGGTTCTTGGGTGGCCATTTAGAACGCCATGATCTTTGCCGTACACTCCGCCGTAAATTGCATGGATGAGTCCATCGCGAGTCACGCCTCCCGAGTGCGTTAGGAATGTAGTTGTGAAAAGCCGCTCACCACCCGGTGTAAAGGTGATGTCTACAGGATTGTCCATGCCACCGGTCATGACTGGTTCAACGACTCCACCGTTTGGGTGGCGACGGAAGAGATGAGCTGCTCGAGTAACAAGATCTAGTTTGTCTTCAAATTCATACGTTTGCTCTTCAAAGGCACCCTTGGCCCAATAAAGCCAGCCATCCGGACCAATATATGGGCCGTGGAGGTCGTTGGCACAACCGTTAAGTGTCTTTCCATCAAAGAAGACTTCACGCTTGTCAGCAACACCATCGTCGTCGACGTCCGTGAGCTTCCAAATCTCTGGTGGTGCACCAACGTACAAAGAGCCGTCATACCATTGACATCCCTCAGGAAACATCATTTTGTCAGCAAAGATGGTGCGTTTGTCGAAGATACCGTCTCCGTCGGTGTCTTCGAGTCTCAATACACGATGTGGTTTTTCTTCAAGCTGGTCGTACACTCTCGCGTTGGAGCCACTGGATTCTGTAACGTACAAGCGTCCCAGTTCGTCAAACGATGCGGCGATCGGACGGTCGATCAATGGCGGGCCTGCAATTTGTTCGATGGTCAGACCATCTGCCAAAGTGAAAACCTGACCGTCAAGCTCAACGGTCTCTTCTGCAAGAACGGAAAAGCTGACTGTGTTAAGTGCAACGAGCATCAGAGCAAGTATTGAGATACGCATGGATCACCAGATCAGAAAAATAATTCTGTAATGTACGAGCTAAGATTCTGTCGCTCGTTCGCGGTGATCTTATTGTACTGTGCTAGAAGGTGAATAGCACGAATCGACAGGATGTAGACACATTATGTCGTCGCTTAGCATTCAATAGGCTGATTTCTCTAATACGATAAGTCCGAACGCATCGAGCGTTAAACCCTTGCTCCTTCATTCTTTCTGAACGATCAACCCGTTATCGAATAATATAAGTGTGCGATTATATTTAAAGTCTGGGCTTAATCTGAAACATTAAGATGCCCATGGGGTGCTTCGTACAGAAATCCAAATTGCCGTGTGTTCTGGAGGTCTCGGCTGGTCGATTTGGTGACCTTCCTCGTCGGTCAGATGAAACCACATCCTGTGTTCAAACAGGAAGCCTGCTAAGTCCGGTGTGCTTTGGCAATCGCTACGCTGGCTTAATGCCAATTCAGACAGTTCAACCAAGGTGATTCCTTGTGGATCTCCTTTGAGATTCCAATCGTAATCAGGGGCCTGGGTCTTTATCCAATCAAGCAATGGTTCGGAGTGTGACATCGGTACTGCGAATTACTTGTTATTTCCATCTCTTGAGCTTGCGTAACCACTTCACAGCAAGTGCAGGTGCATCCGAAGATGTGGAATCTGGATTGAAGCTCAGGATTGGCAGTAGTGACTCGAGGCTGCCATCACCCCCGTTTATGTGCAATGCTGCACCGGTACTTCGTACTCGTTTGACGAGTGGATCTTCAATTCCCAGTGAGGCATCGACCCAGCGAGGCCAAAGCCGGATTGTCTCGACACCGGCGTTGGCATATTCCTCGATGTGATCCGGGCCGGCGATCAGGCCTATTTGACGGGCTTCGGGGAGAAGCTGCCGAAATGTTTTTGCATGTTCCACGCTTCTTACGCCAATCACGGTACCGGCTGGGTCTCCAAACTCTTTCACTTCACTGACGACTTGATGCACATATGCTGGATCGTCGGTTTCCTTGAGGTCCAATAGGATGTCCATTCGGTCTTTGCATAGTGACAAAACGTCGCTGAGCCGAGGCACACGTTGGCTCGCGTATTTCGGATCGAACCAACTGCCGGCATCAAGAAGCTTCAGTTCGGCATAGGTGATTGCACTCAGAGGTCCGGTGCCATTGGTAGTGCGGTCGAGCGTGTCATCGTGAAGGATCACGAGCACACCATCTTTGGTGCGCCGGACATCGACTTCGGTTGCAGTGGCGCCGCTCTTTATTGCACGTTTGGTCGATGCCATGGTGCACTCAGGCCTATCAATGCTTGAACCGCGGTGAGCGACCAATTGTGAGACGGGATGTCCACCCTTCTCTACAGCTGCAACTTCAACGGCGAAAAAAACGATTATCGAAGTGAAAAATACAGCGAGTGTTAGTCTCATGGGATAGCCAGATGATGATGAATCGGGTGTTCGGCTAATGGTTACTTGCCGGTTAACTCACCGTAGATGTGTTCGATATTTTCGGTGCGTTCTTTTACGTTCACACCAGTCCACTTTTCATAGAATGGCAATTCGATGGATTCTTTGATCTCATCGAGGCTTTTGCCATCTTTTATAGCTTTGCCGATAATCTTGCGCATTTCAACAAAGTAGCGTTTTTGAGTTTTCAGCAGCCCTTTATTGGATGGCTCGCCATGGCCTGGAGCGATCGTCTTAATTGGCAGTTCGGAAAGCTTATCTATCACATTTATCCAGCTCGCGGTGTTGCTATGGCCGGTGAAATTAAATGCGCCATTTACGATGGAGTCTCCTGTAAACAGGATGCCATGCCTTGGAAGCCATGCAACAGCATCACCAATCGTATGGGCGTGGCCAGACCAAATCAGTTCAACCCGCATTTCACCATCGTCAAAGATCATTCTTTCAGGAAAGTAGATGGTTGGGTATTCGTATTTTAGTGGGCCGTATTCGTCCGGCTTTTCCTTTTTTGATGTTTCAAATCCTTCGAGGCCCAACGTTTCAAACATGGCTCGACTTCGTTGGCTGGCAATTGGAGTCGCACCAATTTTCTTGAAGATGGCGTTTCCGTCAGCGTGGTCGCCATGATGGTGAGTGTCAAAGACGTACTTAATCGGTTTGTCTGTTTGTTGGCGAATCAGGTCGATGACAACTTCTGCTTGATTTGGGAAGTTTGAATCGATGACTAGAACAAAGTCCTTAAACTCAACCCAGCCTTGGTTGCAGCCGATAAACTCGGGCTCCGTTTGTGTTTTTCGAAAGAAGACACCTGGCGCGAGTTCAGTAACGGTGGTTTCGTCAGCGGCAAAACGGCCGGTGATGGATGGCACCATGATGGCAGCGACTAGGAGAAATACGAGGCTGGAAAACATGCGGCCGCGATTTGTCATTTAAAAACGCCTCTGAGCAGTCTATGTGTTGAGTTAAAGTATGCGTAAGCACCATGATAACGCATGTCAGGCGCCAGATGGGTAAATATGTGTGGGTAACGGCGGGGCGCGTGGATGTACAGTCCGCATCGCATGTAATCGCAGACCGATGTAGCTACGCAGCCGGAGGGCTTGGCGAAGCCGAACCCGCAGGGCCTATCACTGGCACGCTTTCTCGGCGATCGATGTGAGCGACTAGCTACTTCGTCAATTCCCTGAGCTGTCGTAGCGTTAACTTGCCCTGATAGATTCGTAAATCACGTATGCTGCCGTTAAAAAAGTCGTGCTGCCCTGCCCCAACTTTGAACGGTTTGTCGTTTGAAATTTGATACTTGCTGTTTTCCTTAAACTTTTGCGAGGCAACTTCTTTACCGTTCACCAAGAGCCGAAGTGTGCCACTCCCATCTGAATTGCCAGTGCGACTGACAATTAAATGTTGCCAGCCGCTCGGCAGAGCCTTATCGTGCGTCACGCTTTTTCCCGCTTCCATCGAATGTACGTGACCCGAAGGCAATACTCCGCAATATAACTTGCCGTTATATACAGCCATTGACCACGCCCGGCGATATCGTACATCGGGCGTGTTGTCTAGCTGACCCGTGTTGCTCCAGCCATCTGTGTCGTAACGATATACGGCAGCCAGTGGCAGTGTGCCCGCATACAACTTGCCGTTGTACACTAGCATTCCCATCACTTCCTTCTCTTCCCCAAGGCGTCCAGTGTTATGCCACTTTTGCGGCCCGTCGAGACGATACACAGAACCAGTAGGCCACGTGCCGACGTGCACTTGAGATTCATACACCGCCATTGAGTACGCTTGAGTCGTTTCCGGTATAGGCCCAAGCCTTAACCAATCCTCCGCGCCTTTATAACGAAAGAAACCACCATCGTCATAACTAAGGCCGAATAACTGGTCGTTGTGGACTCCTAGATGCNCGACTCTCAATCCAGGGCAACCACAACTGACCCACTCGTTGGGGCCGTCAAATCGGTACATCCCGCGGTGACGAGGAGTATCTCGCCATGCACCGGTAGACCCAGTTCCCGCATATAGCTTGCCGTCGTAAACGGCAAAACCACTTATGGCTCTCACATCAGCCACCTTACCCATGCTCGTCCATTTGGTGCCACCTTCATACCGGTAAACCACGCCGCCATGTTCTTCATTCGGTGAAAGTGGAAGTGACGAACCACCACCACTATAAAGCTCAGACCCTGCGTATAGACGCCCGTTAAACACACCCATCGTCGAAATACAGTTGGAGGGATCCGGTGATCCACAATCTACCCACTCTGTACCACCTGCATATCTATATATATGCCCCCGGTCTCCTGCTTCCGGCTCCCAGGTCGATGCGTACAATTCTCCATCAAAGACCGTTAGCGACCGGACGTACATGTTATTGCCAGGCCTGCCGCANTCTTTCCACTCGGTTTTGATATCTGCATCAATACCGAAGTGAACGTTACGCCAGTTNGACTGNGCGTTTGTCACTCCGGCATAATTCATAATGCTAAAGTTGATTCCCGTGCGCGTGTCTGGGTCATACCACGAGAGAATGTCACCGATGACATCTGTTAAAGCTTCTTCGGTGTGCAACCGTACGCTAATTGCAAAATCATCGGTCGAGTCGATCAGGTTCTTGCCGTTACCCAGATCGATCCACGAACCTCGGCCATCAAATAACGCGCTACTGCCNTTGAAATCGACATTATGAAGTGTCCCATTGTGATTGTTTCCNGATNCGTCTGTGGCATCTNCTGTTAGTGGCCAGTGGCCGACAAGTTTTGCTTGCGCATGTAACTGTCCGGTTAGCGTGCTTGAATTGACTATCAGCAGAAATAAGAGGCAACAGCAAAGTCGCGAGATCATGTCACGTGCTTCCTTCGAGTCATTAAAAAGTATTGACGGCTGCATTACGGACGGATGATACCACCATCTCGATCCCTAATCGCAGGCCATGCGCCGTTATAAGGATGATCCGGGAATGGAAACTCTTTGGCGAGTGCTTCGTCTATTTCAATTCCCCATCCGGGTCGGTCATTAGGCCAGATACACCCGTCGCGAAGATTGTTACAGCCGGGAAACACATCAAGTGTTGCCTGATTGTATGGTGTGAATTCTTGGATGCCAAAATTAGGGCTTACCATGTCCAAGGCAAGATTTGCAGCATGACCTATCGGACTGCAGTCTCCCGGGCCATGCCATGCTGTGCGGATGCCAAACGCTTCACAAATCGTCGCCAGCTTTCTCGCGGGAGTCATTCCGCCAATCATGGAAAGGTGCACGCGNATATAGTCGATCAATCGCTCTTCAATTAATGGCATGCATTGTTTAAGACTGACAAACAACTCGCCCATCGCTATCGGTATACTGCTTTGCTGTCGCATTTGACGGAAATATTCNATTTCTTCCGGTGGCAAGGCATCTTCGTAGAAGAAGAGNCGNTANGGCTCTAAATCNCTGGCCAATTGAATCGCAAGATATGGCGGGACACGTTCATGCACGTCATGAAGTAATTCCACTTCCCAACCAAGCCTGTCGCGTGCAACTTCGAACAACTTCGGAGCCAGCCTCACATAGTCGGCAGGGCCAAATACATTTTGCGGAGTCGTGGGCCCGTCGATCGTCTCGTGCGTATGAAGGTCCGTGGTTGTGCCGTAAGTCGACTGGCCCGGAACAGCACTTTGAAGCCGCACATGAGTAAAGCCGTTTTCGATATGCTGTTGTGCCTGATCGACGGTTTCATCGATCGAATTGCCGGATGCGTGTACGTATACGCGAGCTGCCTTGCGGCACTTGCCACCAAGCAGATCATGCACCGGNATGCCCGCCTNCTTACCTTTAATATCCCACAACGCCATGTCGACCCCTGACAGTGCGTTATTCAGCACAGGACCTTCACGCCAGTAGGAGCTTAGCTGTGCTGACTGGTAGATGTCTTCAATCTCACTGACATTCCTGCCGACCAAAAACGGAGCTAGGTATTTGTCTACAGCCTCGACGACCGCCAATGGTCGTTGTGTAAACGTAGCACATCCGAGTCCGGTTAAGCCCGGCTCGCTAGTTTCGACCTTTACGACAACCAGTCGAATGTCCGCTGGCGCCGTGCAAATACTACGAATGTTTGTGATTGTCGTCATGTCAGTCTAAATCTCTGGTACCGGATAGGTTGTTTGAGCTGCGGCTTCCGATCGAAGTTGTTGCCATTGCTCAGTGCCGTCGTCCTCCACGATGACGGTGTGTACGCCCTTTATAAAGGAAGGCAATTCNCCAGCCCACCAGCGATCCCACATCTGCTGTGTGTGGGTAAAGTGATAACTCTCACCACTTGGAAAATCTGTGCGAATGAGCAGTCCCGGGTGTGGGTATGGTTTTTCCATGGGGTCAATTCGGTATTTTTCAATGATATCCCAGTCGACCGTTGCTCCAATTCCCGGTCGATCGATAACCTCTGCCATTCCGTTTTGCACCACCCACGGTTCTTTCACAAACTGATCTGCAAACATATGGTTGCAATGGATAGCAGGCCANCGAGCATGAGAAAGAACAGCCTGTAAATGCAAGCAATACATTGCACCGAGATTAGATCCTACCCACTGAAGCCAGAATGGCTTATTNAATTCNGCAGCCATNCGNCCATAGCTTTTAGCCGTATCGACTCCGCCTTCAAGTACAAAGCCGTCGCAAATGTCCTGGCGAATCTGAGTTTCAAATGCTGGTCGNCCAACGTGCTGAGCNATCGGTNTAGANAAGTGATTNCTCAATTCCCGATTGCCCGCCGTATCAGTTTGACGGATCGGACTTTCCCAAATCGCGACCATCTCATACTTCTCAAGCTGCTTGCAAAGCGGCCTGATCTGTGCCGGATCGAGTCCGAAGTCGTTAAAGTCCAGGTCAAGNTTGAAATAAGGAGGCAGCGTGGCACACAGTTTCTCCANTTGGTTTTCCAGACAGAACCATGGCCTTGCTTTGGTTTTAAATGTGGTATATCCGTTTTCAATTGCCTCGGCGCATTCGCTAATCCAGTCTTCAGCAGGCATGTCGATTGCCCACCAGCCNACATGACACCGGTCGCGAACTCGTTTGCCCATCAATGCCCATGCCGGTGTTTCCAGCGATTTGCCGACCGCATCGAACAGCGCCATTTGTAAACCGGCACCGAGCGTATCGTCCCACATGATTATGGCCGGATCTTTTCCTTCAGCACGCTGTACGGCTTCATCTGTAACTTCACCCCAAGTGTAGTACGGCATCGTCTCGCCGACACCGACGACACCGTTGTCTAACGTGACTTTGCAAATTTCAAAGAGTCGCCAGTGCGGAATCTCTCGGACCATGTTTTGCCATGGGGTTGGCTTTAGAGGTAATTCGATCCAGATACGTTCAATGGATTTGATAGTTGTCATTTCAATTCTCTATGTTGTTGCGATAGTTGGTTCGTCATTAATTGGATCGTCGTCGGCCACAATCGGTTTGGTGCAGTCGATCATGAACCAACACAGCGAGCAGACGAGATAACAACAAGCGACGAAAACAAATATGGGGGTAAAGTCAGCAAATTCCGAGTTATGTTCACTGAACATTCCAGCATCCTTTGTGGTAGCAAGAATGAAGGCAAAGATGATAGGGAAAACCACACCACCGACCGAACCGCTGCAATTGATAATGCTAAATACACTTCCGGTGTATTCACGTCCTAAGTCAGTGCTCGTGCCCCATACTGTTGGTTGCGTCCAATCACTAAAGAATTTCACGAAAAACAATCCAATGCTGATCTCTGCAGGGTCTTCAAATGACAGGGCCACAAACACCAAACCGCACGCAATCGCCTTGCCGCTGGATCCAACGATCCTGCGAGCCCACTTTCGTCCGACTTGCTTAACCAGGTAGTCATTTAATATCCCACCGACGACGCCCCCAAATGCGCCGCCTAGTAGTGGCATGGAAATCATCCAGGCAGCGCTTGATAAATCAACATCCAGTACTTGCACGAAATAGACACCGGTTAGTAATCCGAAAAAGTTATCTATACCGGCATTGAAGAATTGCTGAAGCATAAAGAACAGCATTCCAACATGCGTGAACGCTTTCTTAAACGGCAGGACATTGCCGGTTTCCTTGGCCTTAGGGTTTTTCCCTTTCTGCAGGAGTGTGACCTCTGTTTCATTGCAAAGAGGATCGGACGATGGGTCGTTACGAAAATATAGAAAGAAAATGACAGCAAAACCAATACCTAGTAATGCCATCACGGCCAGGGACAACTCCCAACTTAATTCGCAATAGCCGATCAAAAACGAAGCAAGCAGTAACGGCGCGACTGCGCCACCACCGCGGCCGCACAAGGTTGCGACCAAGCCTTGAAGCGTGGTGCGTTTATCCTGCTCAAACCATGTGTGGCTTACGCGACTTAAAGCCGGATAACACCCNGANTGCGCTAATCCAAAGGCCAAACGNGAGAANACCAGCCAACCNACGGCCACNCTTAANCCAATCAANGCCAGCGATATTGACCANAATNCAATGGAACTGGNTAAGTANATGTGAGGGCCGAAGAAGTCAGACATNATTCCGCCAGGTACCTGACCAATGGAATAGGTGATGTTGAACATGCCGCCGACCCATGCGACCGTCTCTTCAGTGAAGACATCATCACCCATCTGTTCTTTATCGGTGAGAATCGCGCCAACCACATTCCATGTAAACCTATGCAGGTAAAGCATGAATGACGTGCCACAGGCGAGGGAGAATATCACCCAGCGGCGATTCGTTGCTTTCGGACCCATGCCGGCTATGTCTAGCTCAGATTCGGGTGGCGTGTAGGGAGATGCCAAAATGCAGGTTCTCGATCGTTGGTGGGGGCTTCGGGTATAATCGCCGGATTGAAACAATATAACACTTGTGAATTGAAGATCCTACAATCCCGCCCTGTCGAGTCAGCTTATGAAAATTACAAAAATCACGCCCTATATCATTGGTGATGTACGCAATTTCCTTTTTGTTGAAGTGGAAACCGACGAGGGAATCACTGGAATCGGGGAAGCAGGCATCACGTGGAAGGAAAAGTCTGAAGCCGGCTATGTTGAACAACTGGCTTATTCGCTTGTTGGCGAAGATCCGATGAGAATCGAACACCTNTGGCAACTGATGCTGCGNGTGGGATTCTTCCCGGCAAATCGNATCGGTGCTGCAGCNATAAGCGCTATNGATATNGCACTNTGGGATATCAAAGGAAAGGCACTTGGNGTNCCGGTTTATGAACTACTCGGTGGTCGNGTACGTGACAAAGTCGTGGCATACCCTCATGTGGTAGGCGACACCCCGGAAGAACTAGCGGCTGATGCAAAGGAGAAAGTCGCGGAGGGATGGCGGTTTGCAAGGTTCAATCTGCCGGATGATGGTGATATTCTTGATCCGCGAAAAGCTGTTAGAGATGGTTACGATGCCATTGCAGCTGTACGTGAAGCTGTCGGTGATGACGTAGAGCTTATTATGGACGTACACACGCGNCTGGATCCGACTGAAGCGGTCACGCTTTGCCGTGATGTAGAACATCTCAAGCCGTACTTTATTGAAGATCCAATCCGCAGTGAATTCCCCGGTGCTCTTAAACGCCTGCGACAGCTTACCGGTACGCCGATCGCTATAGGCGAACAATGGGCCACGAAGTGGGAATTTCGCGAGACCATCGAACAGGATCTGACAGATTTCGCTCGCATTGACCTTTGCATCGTCGGAGGAATCACAGAGGCNAGAAAAGTCGCTGGATGGTGCGAGACACATTACATTCCGATCGCACCGCACAATCCTCTTGGGCCAGTCTCAACGGCAGCATGCCTGCACTTAGATATGGCAACGAGCAACTTTGCTGTTCAAGAGTGTGCGCGTCCGCCCGGCACCGTATTGCCGGAGTTGTTTCCGGAGCAGGTGCAACTTGNCGACGGACATCTCTATACAAATGATNCACCCGGACTCGGAATAACATTTAATCGCGATGCTGTATCCGCTTATCCACCAGTTGAAGGTGAGTGTCCAAGGTTATCGCGACCTGATGGTACGTTTACGAACTGGTAGATGGTAGCCGCATAACGTGGTGACATTCCGTTAGGGATTGGCCGCGTATAGCTATGCAACCGCGGGGCTCGGCGCAGCCGAACACGCAGGGCTTGTTCGCGGGATGCTCTCCCCTACGTAATCCATAGGCTATTCGACAATAATCGTCACATCCGCGGAAGTGATCGCGGTATGAGTCGGCTTGGCATCGAGAGCACCGGATGCCTGAAAACGCATCTTGTAGGTCCCAGGCTTAAGGTCACTTGGGACAGCAATAGGTACCTCAAGTTGCACCTGCCCAGCTTGAAAGTTAACAGCTGGCACATCCAGTTCTGAGATTTGTGAATCGATCAATTGCATACGCATTGTATTTCGCATGTTACTGGTGCGCTCAAGNTCAAANTGTGCTACGACGAGTTCNCCAGGCTGGGCCTTTAACTCAGCGGTCCGAGCATACAGCTTCACCACGGTTGGCATGGTGCGAATCATGTTTCGCTTTTCAGCGACGGCGGAAAAGTACTGTTGCTTTCCGGTCGCGTCCTTGAATGATGTATAGGCTTGCGTATAAAGCTGCGACTGGCTTTGAATGTTGATGTGCATCGTTTCCGGCAAATAGATTGGCATCATGAAATCCAATTCGTCTTTACCTAACGTTGTTTCNATAAACTCGATGCCATCGAGATCGCGATTTTGGCGGTCTGCCTGCTGTACGGTAATTGGTTGATCGTAATCGTCAATTCGTTCAATGGTCATCAAGTAAGGATAGACGGTACCGCGATGTGCATATTGATATGCTTCTTCGCAATACAGTCTAAAGACCGGTTTATGCCGGATAGTCAAATCGAGTGCGTCGCGTCGCGAGGAGAATACCGCGCGGCCCGTACTGTCTGTTCCGCGATGCGTGAAACTGACAGCACGCATTGTTTCCTGTTCACCCAACATGGCTTTGCCATTTAGNCGCAATTCATAGCGACGACTTGCCACCGTGCCATCGACGGTTAGCTTTAGTTTTGTGTCGTTCTTTCCATCTTCAATTGTATTACCTTCGATCGCGATNTTTTCAGGGAGTCCGTCTACCGTAATCGTTACAGGACCCTTGAAACCACCGAGTCGTGTCAGCTTGATTGGGATTTCCAGAGCATCCCCTTGGGTAACGCTCAGGCAATCGGCGCCTGCAGCGAGTTCGAATTCGACAATCGGTTTGCGGACGTCAAACTGGTATCCACTCACTCGATNTTCTGAGTTGATTCCGCCAACACTCTTGATTTCAACCACGTATGTGCCCGGCTTTGTCGAAATGAAGTCATGCGCTTTGCGATCGTCGGCCGAGGAGGCAATAGAATTGCGACCAACGACTTTACCGTCCGGGTCTGTAACGGACATGATCACCAGACCTGTGGCACTTGTCATGCTGGGTGCAATGACGCTTAGTTCAATAAAGCCAGCTTCAGTCACNTCGAGGGCAAAGGTNTCTTTTCCGAAAGGNGGTAGCTGGCCGTTCGCGGTTTGACCAAGTTTTATAGGTATTTCCGGATGCTGGCGATGCAAAGACGTGGTGATCTGCTTTTGACCAGATGGTGTGATTCGCAGTGGCACATCATTTGCAAACATTTCATCGGGATACTGATATGTACCACTAACAGCATCTGGGATAGTTACGTCACGTACGAGTTCCAACAACTGTCCCGTGCCATCCATTGCGTAAAAGGAGATCTTGGTAGTTTCACCTGCTGTCGCACCAATTGGGTATGCATATGTGATCACAGGATTCTTGGTGATTGTTGCCCGATAAACATGGGANGGAGTACCGTGATACGACACGTTACCGATTTGCAAATAGTAATCACCACTTTCAGTTGCTTTAAATGCAATTAAGGGGTCATCCCCGAGCATGTCTTCTTGAATTGGCAAGGATTGCCCACTGCTGTCGACTATCGAGACGGTCGGCTCGAGTTTGGATCCTAAGCGTCTGGCGTAGATNTCGCAGTAAACAACATCACCGGCATCGAGGTGAAACTTGTAGTAATCCAAATCACGTTCGCCATGAATCTGCCCATTGACTGTCATGGGCAATTCAGTTGTTTGCGCATGTGAAAGATCGGAGTTGGGCTCTGATTCGATAAGTTCCGGGAGATTGCCCACGATAAAGGGTAGTGATCCGGTGCTTCCACCCGATGCGCAAAACGTATTCCAGTAGGCCGTGCCTACCGGCGCATCAACTGCGACCGTGACTTGTGCCTTCCATTGGCGAGGGTAATTGATCGGGACTTCGTTAGGTGCGCGTCGTGGCGATGGGTTGCCTCGATCGAATACTTCCGTCGACAACACGCTATCGCCAGTAACACCGTTACCACGGATGAAGAATTCAGTGTTTGGCGGAGCCTGNTCGAGTCCAACATGGACATCAACGGTNGANCCGCGTCGAGCACCGGCNGGAAAAATNTGCACGCTGTCCGGTAGCTTTGTTNGAACCGGCTGACCATAGGCCGTAGTAGAAGCGATTAGCAGCAGAAGGGCTGGCCGGATGCAGCGTATAATTCGTTGCATGTTTANTCTCGGATTCTTGCGTGTGTCGATAGTCTGTTCAAGGTCAGCGTTAGTTTGCTGACTTTTGTTAGCTGACTTTTGTTAGCTGAATAGTTCNGTNACGACCTTGCCACCATCAGCGATGGGNACCGGTCGCCCCAGTGGTGTATGAAGCGTTTTCTTGTGATCGATTCCTAGTCCATAGAGAATCGTTGCGACCATGTCTTCAGGTGTGATTGGTCGGTCGGCAACCTCAGCAGCCTGCTTATCCGTTTTACCAATGACCTGACCTCCCTGCACTCCGCCACCGGCCATCACGATCGAAAACGCGTTCGGCCAGTGATCGCGACCTGCAAGTTCGTTGATTCTCGGAGTCCGACCGAATTCAGTGGTAATAACGACCAACGTATCATCGAGCATGCCGCGATCTTCCAGATCGTTGAGCAAAGCAGGAATCGCCTGATCAAATGCTGGGCATAATAAATCTCGTAGGCTGTAGGTATTCTTGCGGTGTGTATCCCAGTGACCGTTTTCCACGGCAACAAACCGACAACCTGATTCCACCATGCGGCGAGCTAGAAGGCAGCACTGGCCAATACTCGTCATGCCGTATGCTTCACGCAGTTTTTCCGGTTCGCGGTCAATGTCAAATGCCTCACGTGCTTCCTTAGAAGCCATCAGGTTATATGCCTTCTTGTAGAAAGTATCGAGTGATTGAACTTGTTTTCCTTCGCGTGCGACATTTTCTTCAATCGCATTGATTTGTTGTAANGCAAGTTGTCGCAATTGCCCACGTTTTGTNGCAACACTCGTTGGTAAGGCGATATCTCGCACGGAGAAATCTGGTGCGGCNGGATCTGCATCGATAACGAAGGGACCGTGTGCGGGNCCAAGGAAGGATGGTCCACCACTGTTCAAAAAGTTTGGTAATGAAATGTATGGTGGTAGTACACCAGGTTTTCCAAGTTCGGAAACCATGGATCCGATGCACGGATGTTGATTGTTATTTTGGTGGCCGTTGAAATCGCCGGCGCCGGCTTTTTTTCCAGACATCATTACGTGGAATCCACGACCATGATCTGAATCATCGTGAGTCATGCTACGAAGGATGGCCATCTTGTCCACGACCGTTGCGCAACCGGGAATGACATCTGAAATCTGGATACCAGGCACGTTTGTGCTGATCTTNTGAAAGTCACCGCGGATCTCAGCCGGTGCTTCCGGCTTTAGGTCCCACATGTCTTGTTGGGGCATCCCGCCAACAATGAAAATGAAGATGCAGTTGATGTCGCTGCGATCTTTACCTTCTGCAGCAGCGAGTTGCTGCATTTGCATGATTTCTGCCATTCCTAAACCGGCGACTGAACCGATTCTCATGAAATCGCGCCGNTTGTGACCGTTGGCGGATTTTTGAAATGGCTTTTGAAGTTTGCTGAAACTCATGCTTTACGCTCCATGCTTATTTTACAAATAGGAAGTCGTATGAATTCATCATAACCCAGAGGAAATCCTCGATACCCTGTCGTCGTGAAGGATTATTTAGCAATTGCTTTCCAATAGCTATTTCCCTCGTGTTTGGAGGGCGGTTTGCCGTAACAAGAGTAATTTCTTCTATTAATTTATCGACATCAAAATCAGATTTAGTTAAATCACTCACGCGACCGTTTGCAGATTGTAATTTCAATTCGATTTCAGGGGCGTTTAAAAGGTGCAGTGCCTGAGCCATGGTTGGGTCACCGCTACTGCCACATTCACATGGGGACTCGCGTAGATTACGCCCAAAGGTATCAAGAAAGTATGAAGGTAACTGGTTATCCCATAAATCAATGGCTCGAGTACCTTGCGGATGCCCTGCATATTGCTCCGGTGCAAGGGTGACGTGGCAAATGGCATCAAGCATTACTTCGGCCGGCATNCGNCGAACGAGATAGTGACTGAACATCTGATCATCGGTGTAGTTGGACTCGTTCGGAGTGCTTGAGAGTTGAAAGGACTTGCTGTTGAGTATGTGCCGCATCAGCGACTTGATGTCAAAATTGTTNTCCACAAGCGTATCGGCCAAGTGGTCAAGCAATTCAGGATTCGTTGGTGGGTTTGTTTCGCGAAAATCATCTTCCGGTTCAACCAACCCGCGTCCCATTAAGTGTTTCCATATCCGATTGGATACCAACTTGGAGAATGTTGGGTTATCGCGAGCAGTGACCCATGATGCCAATTCCGGCCGCGGATCAGTTTGGCCATCTGCGCTCGTCGCTGAACCAGCCAGCGGTCTCGTATCAACCGCNTGGTTAATAACAGGAATNGCCATTGATTTGTGCCCNGGGTGNTAGATCAACTCGCGATTTTCATCAAGCGATTCCCTTTTCATTCCGTTAAAGAAACCGGCAAGCCCGTAAAAATCATCCTGCCCCCATTTTTCAAATGGATGATGGTGACACTGTGCACAGTCCATCCGTATTCCAAGGAATGCCTGAGAAATCGCCTTCGTTGCATCCTCAGGAGTTCGTTGTCCCCGAAAGAAGTTTGCCGGCCCGACCTGCCCGGTGTTTCCCGTTGCCACGATGATGTCAAACACCCACTCGTCATACGGTCGGTTTTGCTGCACTTGTTGCCGTAACCAACGGTAGAAAGTGTACGCGCCGCGAGATCCAATGGTGGCGGAATTGACCATCAGGATGTCTGACCATCGTTGCGTCCAATAGCTCACGAATTGGTCTGAATTCAAAGCCGCTTCTATCGCATTGGCGCGTTTGTCGGGAGACTTATCATTCAGGAAATCTCGAACCTGCTGGGCTGTTGGAACTGTACCACTCGTCTTTACCATCAATCGCCGAAGGAACGTGGCGTCGTCGGTTAAGTCAGATGGTTCAAGTCGGAGGTATTCCCACTTATTCCAGACCAAGTTATCAATCGGGTGATCTTCGTTAAACCAAGTCGGCCTCTGTGGTAATTCAGCACCGGGCTTTGGCACCACCACACGACTGACGTCCACAAATCCCAAGTAACTGATTGTGATGGCAGCTTCGCCGGGTACCTTGCCTGTTTCAATCACGCCATGGTTATTGCAGTCTGCGATAACAGCTTCATTGCTGACGAATGCGGAGGCGCGAGTTACGTCGCGTTTTCGCCCGTCCTCATAGGTTGCAGTTACCCGAAGCTGTTGAAGCGACCGAGGCTGCATGACACGGATTTCTGGTTCAACGGTGATCGCCGTGACACGAGCGGTACCATCTTCGCCCCAAGGCATCCCTTGAAGGATCCACTCGCGAAGCAATTCCGCATCCTGTGTCTCAGGTGTTGTTCTCTGGCCACCTCCGTGTGCTGTAGTGCCAATGGCCTTGGTGTAAATCAAGGAATTTACAATTGCACCCGGAAATACCCGTCGTCCGCGACCTTCCTTTACGATGGCGTCAAAGTCAGCCTTGGGATCAAATCCAAAGACGCTTAGCTTAAAACCGTTTTGCCCGGATTGTTTTCCATGACATCCTCCACCGTTGCAGCCCAGTTTGGTCAGCAACGGTATGATGTCCACCTCAAAGTTAATCGCGGGATAGGTGCTGAATTCAGCGACCGAGACGCTAACTACTTGCGAGTGATCGCCGGACTTGATCGCGACGATCGTCTCACCTTCGGTCAAGCCAGTTAACAATCCAGCGTCATTTTGAATCACTTCTTCATCGAGCACCGTGATAGTGGATTGATGCGTAAGATCAACAACGGAGTTGTCAGTTCGTATNCCAGTGATTGTGATCTGTTGTTGTCTGTTCTTNCCGGAAAGCGCGATTTCCTGCGGTTCAACACGGATAGACTCTATAGCGATGTCATCAGCTACTGTTGAAGCAGCGCACGCAAAAATGCAAATCAGCAGTAGGGTTGGATTTGTGAGCCGATGATTCATTACGAAGTACAGTGAGGCGATGTCGGTATCCAAAGGTTGATTGGTATTTACCCGTCACTTGCTATTCGTCAAGCTTGCAAATAATGGGAGCTACCCCTTTATTCTAGCTATACGGTGTGACTTAGTACAAACCGGATCCTCATTTACAGACAGGAGTTTCATGTGAATTACCTTGCCCTAGCGGTAATCTGTATTTCAGGCATTGGTGAAGATAGTGGATTCGGTCTGTACAGAGCCTATGATCAGAGTGCTGAAGGGCGAGTGGAAAAAATAGTAGGGAATTTCACGCTTAGTAAACCAGTTGATGAGCTAGAAGTCGTTTATCCGGATGAAAATCTGATTCTTGATTCAAACAATGTCTTGTCGGCAACCGGTAAAATTGANAACGGTCAGGCGGTTATTTTGGATGGCAATATTTTGGGGGATCCGGTGGTTAAAGCACCCATTGGAAAAGACGTAAGGCTGACTGGTGATTTTGACAAAGTGCTCGTTGATTTGCTTGTAANACGGCTTAATAGGTGATCGTTTTGGATCCTGCGGTGGTAGATTTGCAGCCTCGTGCGTCGCTACGAAATCACATCTTAGCGTGTGTCGTTATTGCGTTGCCCTGGATAATCGGTAGCGCACTGTTTAATGGATTTGAGCGATTCCCCCATAACGACGACTGGCTATACGCACGATCGGTTCAGGGGTGGATGGAGTCCGGAGACTATCACCATGTAACGCAGCACGGGGAGCTGGCCGCAAGCGTTGCTGCGCACGTTGCATGGGGAAAGGTGTTACATTTTTCTCAGCCGTTTTCCATGAATACGCTTCATTTTTCTCAGGCGGTGGCAGCCTGGCTTGCCTGTTGTGCCGTTTATGTACTTGCCCAATACATCGGAGTCCGATTCCTGGCGTCATGTACCTTGGCTCTGGTAATAGCAGTTTGCCCGTTGTTCTATGGACATAGCTTCACCTTCATGACCGATGTGACTGCCTTGTCGCTAGTCGCCATTGCAACGCTCTGCTTTCATTTGGCACTTAGAGACTTACCGGAACATGTATCGCAACTGTGGCTAGTAACAGGAGGATTCGCCGCGGCACTTGCATTCTGGTGCCGGCAGACGCACATCCTCTGTCTGGTCTATCCAGGATTGCTGTTGCTCACACACTGCAGAGAATTGAGATTCTGTGGTCTTCGGCGTCATTTAGCTCTATTGGTAGTGATTCCACTTGCTGCGGTGCTTGCTTTTGAATGGAATCTGATTGTGCCTGGTGATGATGAACGCATAGGAATTGTCCTGCCCAAAGACTGGGATCTTCATCGCTGGAAACAAATTGCCATTCACTTGTACGGCATGTGTTTGATACTAGGATTGCTTGCCCTTCCCTTGTTTCCATTTCTCGCGCGAACCGCCTTTTGTTATCGGCCAATTGGTCGCATATGCGGCGCAGGTTGGGTAACGGCGGTTGTTGCCATTGGATTGCTCGGTGTTTTTATCACATATGGTGGTCGATTATTTATTACCCAAACGACAGGCTACTTTCTTCAAAACGGACATTTCGGTCCGATATTACTCGCGGACGCAAAGATATCCTCCATGGCTGATGTGATTTGGCCAGATTGGATTTGGCAAGTGATATCTGTTGGTTGCATACTTAGTTTCTCGGTAATCGTATGGTGGACGGTTAAGCTGGCAACCACTGCGGACTCCGTAATAAGACGACGGACAGTGGCAATGGCTGGGTTCGGTGCTGTTGCAACACTGTTTATGCTGGCGCTGATTACGGCGGTGATGGACCGCTATTGGATGATCCTGTTTGTTCCGTGTATTTATGTTCTAGCGACGGCACTTGGCGAGCTGAAAGAGTTTGTGATAAGTCCATGGTGGCGGCGATCAGGAATGCTGATTGGCGTGGGCCTGTTCTGGATTTCGTTGGCGATGACGCACGACCTTCTTGCATGGAATGAACAACGCGGTCAGCAGATGCACGCGTGGATTGAACGCGGAATTAAAGATGAACACCTTGATGCTGGAGCAGATTTAAATGGCTGGTTACTCTCGGAGCATGATCCAGATACGATGCAGCGAGCCGGAGATCTAACGCGAAGCTGGCGAGGGTTTGCTCGATATTGCATTTTGCATAGGAGCGAGGCACCAGAAGGTTGGGTGGAAGACGGTCAGCGTAGTTGGTTCTCATGGGCAACCATGAGCGAGCAGACCATGTACATGTACCGCAAACCTTAAGCGGTTTTGTGGACTTGCATGGTGCCTAGATATCTTCCGGCTTTAGTGGCTTATCTCTGTGAATGACATTTGGCCCCTTGCCGGTGGTCTTTTCGTAATAGCCGTCACCCTTTTTTACGTATTTGGTAAAGCCAAGGCGGCCTAGTTTATCATCGTCCGCCATGCGGCGGCTCATGGAATCATCTGACCATCGTCCACCAATGTTTACGGCGGTAATCACTCGCCGTACTGGTTCACCGGTTTCGGGATGCTCCGTCAGCGGGTCTTCAGAGATAGGCTGGACCACCTCAAAACGCTCTCCTGTGGGTTCGCCATTCTGTATGACTTCGTATACGTAAGTTGGCATAGATTATACGACCCGAGTGTTATGTGTTGACGATTGCGTGGTTATTGTACTCATCGCTATTCCACACCACAACGCAAGTATTTGCCGGGTGCATCGTCGTGCTTGATGACAGCCCCATCCTGATATACGACGGCACCGTTCACGATAGATAAGCGAATGCCGTCAGGATTTTGACGAGGGGATTTATAGGTGGCGTTATCTATCACTGTTTGTTCGTCGAAAACGACAAGATCTGCGAACCAGTCCTTCTTCAGCTGGCCACGTTTTTCAATGCCGAACCACTCTGCAGGAAAACTAGTCATTTTGCGGACTGCTTCTTCGAGCGAGAACAGTTTTTCATCGCGAACCATGCGGCCGATCATGCGGGCAGAACTGCCAAACGCGCGGGGGTGGACTTTCCCGTTTGGCATTTCGATCGCGTCCGTACCAAACATGCACATTGGGTGTTGAAGATATGGGTGGACGTGGTGGTCATCTCCTTCATCGACCACGCACAGAACTGCCAGGTTGTTGTCGATCAGTAAATCAATAAGTGCCCTGCCGGTGGATTGTCCGGTCGACTGAACGTATTCATTCAGCGTCTGTCCCCAGCTTGATTCGAAGTCATTCAATGCTGTCCAGGCGATAATGACCTTATCCAGGTCAAGGCGGTAATCGTCAAGGATTTGTTCAAACTCGCGTTCAAATGATGGAGCCGTAATGTGCTTCATGGCCGCTGTTGGCCCATCTTCCCAAACGGTATAAGGAAGAAGGTAATTGAGCATGGTAGAGCCACATTGATAGGGATAGACGTCAAAGGCTATATCCAGACCATCATTCGCGGCTTCTTCTAACCTCCCAAGAACAACTTCAGGCGGGTATGGATCGTGCCCTTTGAGGTGTGATATGTGTAGTCGGCAGCCAGCACGTGTACAGATCTCGATCGCCTCATTGATGGCTGGAATCAGTCCTTTCTTGTAGCGGACGTGCGTTACATAGATTCCGTTAAAGTCATTTAGGACGCTGCAAGCCTCGGCTAATTCATCTGTATCGCTAAAGCACTGCAATACGTAATCCAATCCAGTGGAAACGCCGGTGGCACCCTGCTCCATTCCGACACGTATTTCCCGTTGGATTGCGCGCATTTGCACATCATCCACGCGATTTCGTGACCAGCCACAAGCGAGTGACCGCACGTTTGCATATGGTACCTGCGTGATGATGTTTTGGTGACTGCGGCCCGCGGCGAATTCCATGTACTCCTGAAGAGAATGCCACCCTCCGTATTGATGCATGTTTAGGCCGTCGAGGCTGTGCAGGTAGTAGATCCACTCTCGCCATGTGTCGTCGTTTACCGGTGCGTAAGAAATACCATCGGACATTAGTAATTCCGTGGTAATGCCCTGTGCAATCTTGCACTCCTGGCCACTCGTTTGTGTAACCCAGCCATCACTGTGGTTGTGCGTGTCTATAAAGCCCGGTGCAACTACTAGGCCGCTGACATCGATTTCTGAAGTAGCTGGCGCATCGGCTAAGTTACCAATTTCAGCGATGCGGTTATGGTTAATCGCAACGTCAGCTTGAATGGCTGGACTGCCGGTTCCATCAACGATGCTGCCGCCTCGAAGGATTATGTCGTAGCTCATGATTAAATTGTCTGTGCGCAGGAGGCAAGTATCTGAAGTCGTTTCAAATGTGAGTGACTGCAATGCCCGAGTCACTCAACTCATTAAAGATACTATAATGTCGCTCGTACATGGTCTGCACAATGCGACCCAGTTGCTTTAGGTGACGAAACAAGAGACAGGACACTCATAGATGATTTTAGATGAATTCAAACTGGATGGCCGCGTGGCCGTGGTAAGCGGTGCAGCTAGCGGGATGGGAAAAAATATGGCCATCGGATTAGCGGAAGCAGGTGCGAATCTGTTGCTGGCAGACATCAACGATGAAGGTATGCAGGCGACCGCCGATGAAATCACAGCACTTGGACGCCGAGCCGTTCCCGTGCATTGTGATGTTTCCTGCTTTGACGACATCGAAGCCCTGTGGGATGTGCTTGATAGCGAATATGGCAAGGTCGATTTTCTGGGGAATGTCGCGGGTGAAGGTGTACTTTCCAGGCCGGAAGAGCTGACCGATGAGCAGTTAACGCAAGTACTACAGAATTTGGTGATTGGGCGCTATGCCATGTCGCGAAATGCCGGACAACGGATGATTCGTGATGATGGCGGTAGTATTGTCTCTATCGGATCACTAGCAAGTATCTCGGCGATGGGACGCGGTCATGTTGCCTACAGTATGGCAATGGGAGCGGTAGCACAAATGACCCGTGAGCTTAGTACAGAATGGGCAACGTATGGTATTCGAGTGAATGCGATTCTGCCGGCTCAAGTAACCAACCCCGGATTGATAAAACGTATGGACGAAGATCCAAACCTGCACCACCAATTCATTTCAGGTATTCCAATCGGCCGAATGGGTAGCCCAGAGGAAATCAAAGGGATTGCAGTTTGGCTGGCATCCGGCGCATCTTCGTTTACCACTGGTGCACTGATTCCATTTGATGGTGGTAATCTAGCAATGAATGGTGGAGGTACTCCCGGCTGGGTAACTCGTCAGCGTTTGGAAGAATCAGCTGAGTAGCTGATTTACCTCGATGTTTTTCTATTCCACATTTTTCTTATTTGCCAATTCCCTTTTCTTCGCCCAATACATATAAACATATCCANACACATAGATACGAATGTGTTTGCGGATGATCCGATTCTNGGGACAGTTTGTTTTNNGCAGACCGTTGTGATTCGGGACTTTGGGTCTGCAGTNGGTTTTAGCTTCGCTTAACAAAAGGGAACAGATTGTTATGAAGACTCTCATGAGATCGCTGGTATTGCTACTTTTTGTAACCTCCGCTGTGCAGGCGGATCTCACGATCTCATCCATCATTGGCGACAATATGGTCATTCAACGTGATCAACCAGTTGTATTGTGGGGATGGGATGAAGCCGGTCAGGATATATCGGTCTCGATGGGAGATGCGAAGGCGACTGCTAAGGCAGCAGATGATGGATCCTGGAGCGTGTCGTTACCAGCACTTGCTGCAGGTGGTCCTCATGAAATCACATTTAACGGATCGAGTGATGTGACGATAAAGAACGTGCTCGTCGGAGAGGTGTGGTTGTGTTCCGGGCAATCAAATATGGAGTGGACAGTAGCACAGTCATTGAATCCGCAAGAAGAGATTAAGGCAGGAACACATCCTCGAATTCGTCACATTAAGTTTCCGCACGTTGTATCTGATAAGCCTATCGACAATGCCAGGACGAATGGTTGGACAGAGACGACTCCACAAACGGTCGCCGGTTATACGGCGGTCGGGTATGCATATGCACGGTTTCTACAGAAGGAACTGGACGTCCCTGTGGGAATCATCGGCTGTAACTGGGGTGGCACACGGATTGAGCCCTGGACACCACCGGTTGGATTCCAATCCGTTGAAGCACTCAAGGATATAGCCGACGACTTAGCCAACTACCCACGCAAGAACGACAAAGGCCAAGTTCAAGTTCAAACCCCCCTCGCCATTTACAACGCCATGGTACATCCGATCCTCAAGTTTCGCTTTAAGGGAGCAATTTGGTACCAGGGCGAATCAAACAACGGCGAAGGAATGCTGTATCACGAAAAGATGAAAGCACTGATATATGGATGGCGAAAGGTCTTTGATAATCCTGATATGCCGTTTTATTTTGTTCAGCTTGCTCCGTATCGCTATAACCGACCAGAGGCCTTACCAGCGATCTGGGAAGCCCAATTGGCGACGCTTTCTGTTGAAGGCACGGGGATGGCTGTGACAACTGATATCGGGAATGTTGGAGATATTCACCCAAAGAACAAACAGGAAGTTGGTCGACGGCTTTCACTTTGGGCGTTGGCGCATACGTACAATCGAGAAGTCGGTATCGTGTCCGGCCCACTCTATAAATCGATGAAGATTGAAGGCAACAAGATTCGAATCTCTTTTGACTACACTGACGGGCGATTGGCAGCCAACGATGGTAAAGATCTAAGTTGGTTTACGATCAAGGGGAAAGACGGTGAGTTTGTAGAAGCGAAAGCTGTCATTGATGGCCAGACGGTGCTAGTGAGCAGTGATGAGGTAGAAGACCCTGTTGCTGTGAGACTTGGCTGGAATGAACTGGCTGAGCCTAATCTGGTAAACGCTGCGGGACTACCCGCATCCCCATTCAGGACTGACCGGTAGCATGTACGAATAGCGGGGGCGTATCGCCTTTTTTCGGGCATTTCCCCAATTCCGCGAATCAAACGCCTATAACAATGGTTGAAACTAGTACGCAAACGCTTTTTGATTTGCTGCGTAGTAAGTACATTAGACATTAACAGCGGTTGAAACTGTAATTGAGCCGCATGGTAATCCTCTCTCTAAAAGTGAGAAGTAAAGATGAAAAGTTTTAACAAAGCGTTCACAGCAGCACTGCTTGGTGTAGTTGCTCTGCTTGGCGTTCAAACAACCGCTGTACAGGCAGCCGAAGAAGGTTGGTTGGTTGACTTTGAAGAAGCCAAAAAGCTATCAAAAGAAACAGGGAAGCCGATCCTAATGGAATTCACTGGTTCAGACTGGTGCCCACCATGTAAAGCACTTCATAAAGAAGTTCTTTCGCAGGATGTGTTTAAGACGGAAGTGCCAAAAAGCTACATCCTTCTAAAACTAGATAACCCGCGAGATAAGTCTCACCAAACAGATGCTGAAAAGAAGCAATACCCTGTTTTGGCGAAGAAGTATGGTGTTCGTGGCGTACCAACGGTTATGCTCGTCGACGACGAAGGCAAACCATTCCACCAACAGGTTGGATTCGGTGGTGACAAAGCTGAAAAATGGGTTGCAGACATCGTAGCAAAAAGTGAAATTCGCGCTAAACGAGACTCGGCTCTTGAAAAAGCAGCTGCAGCAAGTGGTGTTGAAAAAGCAAAACTGCTTGACGAAGCAATCAATCTGATTGATGAAAAGTTGGCAGTCGCTACTTACGGTGACGTTGTCGCTCAAATCATCGAATTGGATGAAGAAAACGAAGCTGGACTGAAGGCCAAGTACGTTGGTTTGCAGAACAATGTGAAGTTCGAGGAGGAAATGCAAGGCGTCATGCAGGCTTCACGAGGCGCAGCCCCTGAAGAGACCGCTGGCAAGCTTGGTGAATTAGTCGCTAAGTACAAGCCAAGTGGTGAGCCTCTACAGATGGCCCTCTACTATCAAGGTTTCTTTACCATGCGAGCTGGTGATAAAGAGAAGGCCAAAGTGTTGATGGAAAAGGCTGTTGCAGCTGCTCCGGATTCACGAAACTCACTGCAGATCAAGCAGATTATTTCGCAGCAGTTCAAGGACTAACCAGTCCCACTGCTCCGTTCTAAGCGGAATTGAATACAAGCCGGGTGTCGTGAGTAATCGTGACACTCGGCTTTTTTTGCGCGCGACGAGTGCAGCTTCTCTGACCGCATCCTCGGTTGTCCTCGTCTGCTACCTCGGCNAACGGCAGTTGTGGTTGGGAATGCGTGCCGGTGATAGGCCCTGCGGATTCGGCTTCGCAGAGGCTCGCGGTTGCGTCGAGTGTAACGATGCCGGTAGGGGAGTATCCTAACCGCACGATATTCTGAGAAGCCGTCAGGCTCGTATTATCATGGCGTCGTCCGTCGGAGCGGAGCGAGGACGGGCGATGAGAACTTCAGGGATTACTTGCGACACGTATAGAAAATCGCAGGTGGAATATTGCGCCAGATCGTGCGGCTGATTACAACTGAGCTGAAGTGGTCACGGAGTTTCTTTCGAAANCGCTTTGCACTCTTTAACGGNANCCCGTGNACGTAGGCAAAGGTAACAAATTCGCCACCATCAGACAGGTGTTCGATCATGGGTAAAAGCAACTCGTCCTGAAGAGTTTCATTAAATGCTGTCCACGGTAGGCCGGATACCACGGCGTGCATTTGGTCGTGACCTCGTTCATGAAGTAGTTGCTCAATATTCGCGACACTGTCGTGTGCGAGGTCCAGATCCGGAAAGGATGTGGCAAGGTTTTCAGCAAATGTGTCGTTGACCTCAATTGCAAAGAAGTCCTTTTGGTCATTCTCGTTCTGCTGGATGCGGCTGAAGATTTGACGAGTGATCGCACCGGTTCCCGGACCATATTCCACGAGAACAGAAATGCGTTCCCAATCGAGTGAGTCGATCATGGCATTTGCCAGCACCGATGAACTGGCGGCCACGGCGCCAACACGTGAAGGCTGACTCAGGAATTGACGAAAAATACCCACGGTGGTTATGTCTGATATTTGAGAGTGGCTGTAGTTTCGTGAGAGATCGTTTTGACGGATTATACCCACAACAGGCTGATTAGGTAGCCATAGCCAACACACACAGCGATCCCACAGACTCCCATAAACCAACAGCCAATCACGCGTTTGGTGATACGCTCGATTGTTGTGACGAAATAAGAAGGCCACCAGCAAAGAGCGATGCCCTTAATGAGTTCCAGCCAGGCAATAGCCCTCGCCACCCCTTCGGGGGTCCAGTCTGGAACGATATTGTCCATCAATGTGAGAATGCAGAGTATTGCGGCAATCCCGCCAACGAGTTGCATGCGTTCAGGGGAAGACCATAGTGCTTTGAGCCCCTGCTTTGCCGTAACAGGAGAGAATACCAGCGGTAGACATGTTAGCGCCGTGTAAACAAACAGGATGATGATGAGAGTGAGAGGTTCCATCTTTTACTTTCCCATCAAGGGCTTTCTCATTCGCGAATCTACCCAACGATTACCATTTTGCGTTATGGCATCTTGGTGCAAACGACGCGAAATCCAATGAACTGACTCTTTAGACTTGGCGGTGCAGCGGCACGTGTACTACTGCGACAGCTTGACGCTGAGTGAATAAAGCTGCCTCCGCGCACGACTTTCTTTTCGCCGTCTGCCGGACCGAGAGGATCCTCCATTTCTGGATTGTCTTGGTAGTAACTGGCGTTGTAGTTGTCGCTACACCATTCAGCAACATTTCCATACAGGTCAAATATTCCCCATGGATTTGGTCTTAGGCTGGCAATACGGGCAGCTGTCCACTCGGTATTCTCGTCAACAGGCTCGTCGATTGCAGGTGCTTCGTCATCATCGTTTTCGACAACTACGTCATTTCGAAATACAGCGTATTGTCGCAGGTTGTTTATGTTTTCACCGAAGAAATATCGCTGTTGCTGAGAAGCGCGGCATACGTATTCCCATTGAGCTTCAGACGGTAGCGAATAAACGCGCTTTGTTTCCTTGCCTGCTTCCAATTCGGTGAGCTTGTCGCAGAATTGTTTAGCCTCTTCCCATGTAACTCCATTTACCGGTAAGTCAGCGCCCTTAATNANACTCGGGTTGTATCCCATGACTGNTTCAAATTGAGCTTGGGTGACTTCGGCGACACCNACTTCGAAGTCAGTGAGCTTAACAATGTGTTGNGGATACTCGTCTTTTGCGGCNAGTGAATCTGCTTCAAATATATTCATGCGTCTTTGGTCACCGGCGTTGATTTCATCAGCGACAAAAGCAGCAACCCCCTGGAAGTTAATNTTGTTTCCTTCGGCTTGTGCGCCGATGGTGATCTCCTGCTGGGCCTGAATGGCNTTTACGAGACTGGCAGCGANGACTTCAGCACTGGTTGGTAGTTTGCTGTCGTAATTGATTGCCAGGCCGGTGTTGCGTTGGCGATTGCGAATCGCTGATAGTAGTTGCTTGCTTTTATCTGCCTGGGAATCTTGGAAACGGAATATTTGCTTCTTGCCATTTCGGTCGTAAATAGTCAGCGCACGCCCATCTTCCAGTTGATCACCGTCTACAGACAGTTCAACGTAGAACTCCGAAGCGCCCATCAGGAATGTGCCGGTCGGGATTTCGGCCAGATACATNCCAATGCTNTTTTGCGATCGGGGTTGATGACCGATGGCATCGATTGTCTCGATGTTGTTTGTCGGTTCGGATTCCTCTGCTGCGTCCTGCGCGAGNATTGGCGCTGCAAAAACAGCCGCACATAGAATTGCAATTGAAAAGTGTCGGGCCAACATGTTTCAGGCTCCCTTAAGGTTTATGGGGCACTACCTTGTTTTGGCGGTGCCTGTCTATTCTACGGTGATTTAGTTGTTATGAGTCAATCTCTTTTTTTACTTGGTCTGAAGCATCTGTACGTGCTGAGTTGCGCGCCATGCTCCAAAGGTCGGCGAGTTGTCGACGCAAAGTGGTTTGTGATGTATTCCTGTACGGTGAGTCATCCGGAAGGTTTTCCATNAGCCGNCGGTGNGCTTTCGGTAAGTTGTGATACGGAATCTTGGGGAAGAAGTGATGTAGTGCGTGGTATCGCAAACCGACTGGTGCCCATAATTCACCGAGAATTGGATTGTGTGGGTAATTCACGGAGTCGAGCAACTGCTCTTCGAACGTCATTTCACCGTTGTCATTTGTCCAGCGATGTGCTCCAAGCGTGCGAAGCCCATTTAGAGTCAGNATTCCAGCGCCAACCACGTATGCATGCAGGAGAAATGGATAGGCAATGATATCGAATTTCATGATGGGAACGACTATTAGCGCGATGCACCACAAAAAGGTGAGGAACTCCTGCATGTATATGATTTGTACCACCCGCTTCCCAGCGGTCGGTCGGATGTATGTTGGGTCGATGATCATCGATGACGCACGCTTGTGAATCCATCTCCTAAACCCCGGAATGATGTACGCAAGCGGGGTGAAAACCAAAAAACGCATGAACACCAACGGGGGCACGATAAACGGGTGCAGCATGAAGAGGATGATATGCAGTGGAGAACGTCTGGCCAGTGGTAGATACTCACCGTCGCCGTCGGTTCCATAATGAACACGGCGATGATGGTCCAGATGCGTGTAGTAGACAAACGAAGGAATCAGAAACGTGATGCCACACAGTGCATTCCATGTGAAACGGAATAATGGCATGCTGCCTCGCTTGAAATGGACGATTTCATGGACGAACATCGCCGCTCTGTAGAAGAGCAGGATTCCAATAGTGGCGCACATAATATATGCAATGAGCTTAGCGTTATAGGACTCAAATTCGAGCAGGGTTGTTGGGACAGTCCATCCGCCTTCCGGTGCCAACCCCTCGGCTGAGAACCAAAGCTGTCCGGATAGCCGCCGTGCGCAGTCATGAGCAAAGATGCCCAGGCACCACGTCACAAGAAAGTCGCACCAATAGATGGCCGGATTTGGCTTGAGTAGGTCTACAATGTGCCGCTGCGCGTCAGCAATTGAAAACGTTTCAGATTTTTGGTGTATAGCTGTCGACATGTGCGGACGGATGTTAACTCGTTGCTGTTTTTTGGTGCTTCCTGCAACAGGTGGTTTCCCTGCTCCGGATAAAACAATGCACTATCATCGAAATCGGCATTATTGCACCTGTTTTTTAAGTGGTATTGGAGACTTATTTGACAAACTCCGCGTAGAATTNGTCATTTTCACCACTCCAGTNGCATTTATGGACCCCATCCTCGATGCGTGAGTTGCGATCCGACTTAACTCCCCAGAGAACACCAGCATCAAATATCNCGCATTCANGCACGTTTTCAGACGACACCACCCGAAACACAGTGCTGCCCCAGATCAGAACCCAATACGTTCGGGGGATNCGGTGANANCAGNCACNGCACAGCNACACTTTACCTAAGTTACTACGTGCTAGCACTTTAGCGTGCTAGCAGTGCACTAAACTTTTTGAATTGCCGAAAATGTACTAAATATAGTGTTGACATAGTTGTTCAACACGATATATTGACGCAGCGTTGCTGAACGGTTTGCTGAGCAATCCGAGGATGATAGCAATCCCAACTAGGAATACAGGGAATTGCTGTTCGGCGCGAAAGTGGAAACGAAAGCTGTCAGGAAGTGAGCTTTTCTTCATGGATTGATGGTCGGTAGGAATCCCGTTAGGAGCTATAGGATGGCGATCTATCGGGAAGCGTCTGCGAGCTGAAACATCTGATATTTAGCAACCACCGACTGGGACTTGCGAGTTACAAGGCACAGGAAGAGCCTCTCGTTTGGTACGCCATCGCAGAGCTTTTCACATCTGGTCTTTACAACCGGATTACTTGTCTCATCGCAACCGGCCGGAAACGGTCCAAAATGTAAAAACCGAACGTTTGCCATTCAGCCTGAGTGGTCCAAAGACAACTTGGGATAAAAAGAGTTGTCAGATCGGCGACATGCATTTTGGGCGTTCTTCGTAGATACTTCTGTAGCTGCGAGGGGCTAATTACAAGGGATGCTAAGACTGAGATTCATGATCTCGCTGTCATGGTTCCGGTCACGCATAGCAATGAATGCTTTGTGTTACCGGCAGCATGAACGGGTCATGACAGGTCATACAAGAAGCAGGCCTCCATGAAGGAGTAGCCTGAATGTGTGTGACGCTGCCGCAGTAATAGCGTGTGAGTTAGGAAGACAAGCAGCTAAGGAGAGATCGAATGATTCGAGCTCAAAGCGACTGGAACATTCGCAAACGAGACGGACGCGTAGTACCGTTTGAGGCCGCCCTTATTCTTCGGGCGATGACTAATGCATTCAGAGCAGAATTGAATCTTGCCGACGAGCAACCGCTTGATACGGCGATTCAGTCAGAAGTGGAACGGATGGCCAGCCAGGTATCCGAAGAACTGGCACCGCTAGCCAGCACCGATGATGGCGCTGGAGTTGAGCAGATCCAGGACCTGGTGGAAATGGAACTGATGCGCAGTGGCCACTACCGTGTTGCCCGTCGTTACATCGTCTATCGCAATGATCAAAGCAAAGTCCGTGCCATTCGCAGCACCGACGAAATTGAGAGTGACGAAACCGTCAAAATTCACGTAACACTCGAAGATGATACGCGAGTTCCGTTTGACGAAAGCCGCGTACGTGCCCGTTTGATCACGGCATGTGAAGGGCTGGAAGAAACCTGTTCATCAGATGAAATCGTTGAAGACGTCATGCGCAGTGTGTTTGACGGGATCTCCACCACAGAGGTGTACCGGACGATGATCCTTTCATCGCGAAGTCGTATTGAACGCGACCCGGCATATGACACGGTAACCTCCAGACTCATGCTGATGGTTATTTACAACGATTCGCTTGGATCGGCTCCGGCGTTCGACGAGATCGAGGATCAATACCGAAATCAATTTGAGCATTACATTATCGACGGTGTGAACGCGGACCGTTTGGATCCGCAATTGAGAGAATACGATCTGGGTCGAATTTCCGAAGCTTTGGATCCGGGTCGAGATCATTTGTTCAAGTATCTTGGGCTACAAGCCATCTACGACCGGTACCTGCTGCACATCGAAGGGCGACGAATTGAGACTCCTCAATACTTCTGGATGCGGGTTGCAATGGGGTTGGCTATCCAGGAGGGCGACCGAAAAGAAGAGCGTGCTATCGAGTTCTATAACATGCTCTCCAATTTCCGATTTACTTCGGCAACGCCAACACTGTTTAATTCCGCAACAAACCACCCACAGCTAAGTAGTTGCTATCTCTCCACGGTCAGTGATGACTTGCAGCACATCTTTAAATGTGTTTCGGACAACGCGATGCTGTCGAAATGGGCTGGCGGCTTAGGAAATGACTGGACCAACGTGCGTGCGACAAACGCCTACATTCATGGAACCAATGGTCAAAGCCAAGGTGTGATTCCATTCCTGAAGGTTGTGAACGACACAGCCGTTGCCGTAAACCAAGGTGGAAAGCGTAAGGGCGCTGTATGTTCCTACCTTGAAACATGGCATATGGACGTCGAAGAGTTTCTTGAGTTGCGTAAGAACACCGGCGATGATCGGCGTCGAACGCACGATATGCATACAGCGAATTGGATTCCAGACTTGTTCATGAAACGGGTCAAGGAAGACAAGGAATGGACACTATTTAGCCCGGATGAAGTCCCCGACCTGCATGATCTGTACGGAAGCGAATTTGAACAGGCATATACAGCATATGAAGCTAAAGCTGAAGCCGGTGAAATTCGCATGCACCGCAAGGTATCTGCTACAGACTTGTGGCGCCGCATGTTGACTCGTTTGTTTGAAACAGGGCATCCATGGATAACGTGGAAAGACCCATCGAATATTCGCTCACCTCAGGATCACACTGGTGTGGTTCACAGTAGTAACCTCTGCACTGAAATTCTGCTCAATACCTCGCCTGAGGAAACAGCTGTTTGCAATCTTGGGTCAGTTAACATTGCCAATCATGTGAAGGACGGCAAGCTGGATCTTGAGAAGCTTGAAGAGACGGTCACAACCGCATTGCGAATGCTCGACAATGTGATCGACATTAACTACTATCCTACAGCAGAAGCAGAAAACTCTAATCGACGGCATCGACCAATCGGTCTCGGTTTAATGGGCTTTCAGGATGCCTTGCTGAAACTTGGTGTCAGCTACGCAAGTGATGCTGCTGTAGAATTTGCAGATCACAGTATGGAAGCCATCTCGTTCTATGCACTCAAAGCATCGAGCATGCTTGCCAAGGAACGTGGTACATACTCCAGCTACATTGGATCCAAGTGGGATCGTGGTTTGCTACCGATCGATACAATCGATGTTCTGGAACAAGAACGTGGTATAGAAGTGGAGCTCGACCGCAGCAGTACTATGCCGTGGGATGAAGTGCGTGAGCATGTCGCAGCTCATGGCATGCGAAACAGTAATGTCATGGCGATCGCACCAACGGCAACGATTTCTACAATCGTTGGAGTAAGCCAGTCGATTGAGCCTGCTTATAAACACCTGTACGTGAAGAGTAATCTGTCCGGTGAATTCACTCAGGTAACGCTCGACTTGGTAGATGATCTTAAGGATCGTGGCCTGTGGGACGCCGATATGCTGGAAGCACTGAAGTATTACGACGGTAGCGTTCAGGAAATTGAAAATGTGCCGGACGATATCAAGGCACGTTACCTGACAGCCTTTGAAGTGGACCCTGAATGGATCATTAAATGTGCATCCCGCCGCCAGAAGTGGATCGATATGGGCCAGTCGCTCAACCTGTATCTGGCTGAACCCAGCGGTAAGAAACTGCACAACATGTACATGTCCTGCTGGGACAAGGGTTTGAAAACCACCTATTACCTGCGAACGCTTGCGGCCACGCACGTTGAGAAATCGACCGTGGATGTAAATAAGTTTGGCATTCAGCCTCGTTGGATGAAGAACAAGAGCGCATCGGGTGATATCGAGGTAAACCGGGAAACACCGGCAACGATGGTTACACGAGCGTGCAGTATTGATGACCCGGATTGCGAGGCGTGTCAGTAAGTGTGATCACTTGCTGGTGTTCGTTGTCTGAAACTCCTGTCATCACGGATGAACATGAAATAGCAAATGGAACGATAAAGGAAAGAATATGTCATCGCCAAATACCCCAGATCTGATCCAAGAAAACACTGGTCGAATTGATGCCAGTCATAAGCTTTTGATTAACTGCAACCAAGTGGACGTTAACCAACTGATGCCACTGAAGTACCACTGGGCCTGGGAACACTATCTCAATGGGTGTGCTAACCACTGGATGCCCACAGAAGTGCCGATGACCAAGGATATTGAAACCTGGAAGTCGAATAAGCTTTCCGATGATGAACGTATGGTCATCATGCGTAACCTTGGGTTCTTTGCGACTGCTGAAAGTCTTGTTGGTAACAACCTAGTGCTTGCGATTTTCCGTCATGTTACCAATGCCGAGTGTCGTCAGTACCTGTTGCGTCAGGCATTTGAAGAAGCTGTACACTCACACACATTCCTTTATGTAACCGAGAGTCTTGGTTTGGATGAAGGTGAAGTGTTCAACATGTACCGGGAAGTTCCGGCGATCGCTCGTAAAGATGAGTTCGAAATGGAACTGACCGCTGAAGTTCTTGACCCGGACTTTACCACGGATACATTTGAAGGCTCCCAGAGTCTGTTGAAGAACCTAATTGGTTTCTACCTGATCATGGAAGGCATTTTCTTCTATACCGGTTTCGTAATGATGCTGTCATTTCATCGCCGAAACCTAATGACAGGAATTGGCGAGCAGTTTCAATACATTCTGCGTGATGAAACGATTCATCTGAATTTTGGTTTGGATCTGATTAACGGAATCAAGGCTGAGAATCCCGAGTTATGGACGAAAGATTTTCAGGAAGCCATGATCGATCGGATCCGTACAGCTGTTGAATATGAAGTGGAATACGCCCATGATTGCCTGCCTCGTGGTGTCCTGGGACTCAACGGCGAATTGTTCCGCGAATACGTTCAACATGTCGCGGATCGGCGACTAGAGCGTATTGGATTGCCAACTCAATATAACTCAAGTAATCCTTTCCCATGGATGAGTGAAACGATGGACTTATCCAAAGAAAAGAACTTCTTTGAAACACGTGTTACTGAGTACCAAAGTGGTGCAAATTTAACCTGGGACTAACACCTCAGGACGATTTGCTGCGACGTATGTGACAATTTGATCCATTTGCAGGAAGGCCTCGTGTATTCCACTTTGTTGGGTGCACGAGGTTTTCTTTTGTATGGTTGCAATTGTGGGCGAATTTGTTCGAATTGAAGTTGTAACTATCGGCATAAATCTATTTGGAATGACATCTATGAAAACCGCAATCGCACTTCTTACCTGCGCATCCATGTTGCTAATGACCACGACAATTCGTGCTTATCACGGGCACAAACACGCGGGTGTTTATTTGGTTTATGTCGGTACTTACACCGGTGGTGACAGTGAGGGGATTTACGCATTTACATTTGACTCCAACACCGGCGAGCTAAAGCCACACGGTGAAGTAACAAAGACGGTTAATCCATCCTTTGTCGATGTACATCCAAATGGAAAATACCTTTATGCAGTAAACGAAACAGTGGAATACAAAGGCGAAAAGGCCGGATATATCACTTCGTTTTCAATCGACCAGCAGTCAGGCGCGTTAACGGAATTGAATCAGCAATCAACTAAAGGTGGTGCCCCGTGCCATTTATGCATTGATTACACGGGGCGTACCGTCATGGTTGCAAATTACGTTGGTGGAAGTGTTGCAGCCTATCGTGTTCAATCGGACGGATCATTGAGTGCTCCATCGAGTTTTGTGCAACACACCGGCAAGAGCGTGCATCCGCGTCAGGAAGCGCCTCACGGTCATTCAATTGACGTCGGGCCGTGGAATCGATTTGTAGCCGTTTCAGATCTCGGGCTTGATAAAGTGCTCGTGTATCGNCTTAATCCNCGTAAGGGAACGCTTACTCCNGGGAAGTACCCTTTTGCGAAGTCGGAAGCAGGATCCGGGCCACGACATTTNAGCTTCCACCGTTCCGGTCGTTTTGCATATGGAATCAANGANCTGAATATGACCGCCAACGCATACAAGTACAACGGTCGCCTCGGAAAGCTCGAGCCCTTTCAGGTTGTGTCAACACTCCCTCCAAACGAATCTCAGCAGGACGGGCACTCAACCGCTGAGATGTATTGCCACCCAAGCGGCAAGTTTGTTTATGGCTCTAACAGAGGCCACGACACGATCGTCGTCTATTCAGTTGACCAACGTACTGGAAAACTGACCTATGTTGAAAATCAGGATATTGGTGGTGAAACCCCTCGTAGTTTTCGGATTGATCCAACTGGAAAGTATCTCTTGGCATTAGGCCAGTCATCCAGCTCTATTTCGGTGTTTGAAATTGACCAAGATACTGGTGCGTTGGAACCGACCGGTGCGACNGTGAAATGCCCGACACCTGTAAGTGCTGTATTTATGCCCTGGCGATAGTGGCTTATGGCAGTCTGCTTTAGACCGTCCGATTGCAACAGGTTATCTAGCCTCTTGCTGCTAGCGGTTTTATATCCGGTTCGACCTGAAAGCCATCAGCAAGCGTGTTGGTTTGATTAAATAAACCAGCGACAGCCAGCACCTCACCAATGCTGCCATCAGATACACCCATGCTTTGCAATGCNCGCGTATGAGAATTGAGGCAATACGTGCAGCCGTTAGTGGCACTCACAGCGACTGCGATCATTTCTCTTACGACGGGTGTTAAATGCCCTTCCCTATCGTCCGCTTCCGGGTGCATGACAGCCTTCAGCTGGTTCCAAACCTGTTGCAGTAGCGTCGGATACACAGCAATAGTGCGCCAGAAATTTGGTACGAATTCCAGATTCTTAGTTGCTTTGATATCGGCAAAAACCTCAGCAACCACTCCTGTTGCATCATTTTCACTAACAGGTGTAACAGTCGCAATTGGGGTGTCGGTAGTCATTTAATAATCCGTCAGAGAATCGATTGGCTATCTGTTTATTTAGTGTTCGACGTAATCAACTTCCGTCTTGATAACTGTTATAACGGTAGATGCTCCCTTCGCCAAAACGAGCGAAGGTGCCAAGCCAAAATGACACAATGTACTTACAAGTGAGTTCAACTCAGAAACGGTAACAATCATGACAAAACAACAAGGAATGAATCGACGTAACTTCGTGCTTGCTGCGACAGCGACCGCTTCAACCATGGCAGTATCAATGAAACGAGCGACTGCGGAACCGCGGAATTATGGTCCCGGTGCTCCTCCTGTGCGATATCCCGATCCAAATATCGTTGTGTTGGATGATTCGTTTAAGAGTTACAAGCTGGGGAATGCGGCAATTATGCGGCTCTATCACAGCAANCGAATGATTTGGGCTGAAGGCCCCGCTTGGAATGGTGTTGGTCGATACCTTGTATGGAGTGATATTCCAAATAACGTGCAATTGCGTTGGACNGAAGAAAACGATCAGGTAACGACATTTCGGAATCCAGCTCAAAACAGCAATGGAAACACATTCGATAACCACGGTCGTCAAATCTCATGTGAACATCTAACTCGTTCCGTAGCCCGCTATGAATATGATGGTACCCGTACTGTTCTGGCGAATAAATATGGTGGCAAATCTCTGAATGCACCGAATGACGCAGTTGTGCATCCCAACGGTGACATTTGGTTCACTGATCCCGGTTATGGTGCCGTCATGGATTACGAAGGGCGTCTGGTNGAGAATCAGGATAATTGGCCACAGCCGTACCAAAAAGAAGCCATTTACCGNATCGATTCAAAGACNGGTAAAGTNCACCAGGTCGCCGACGAAATCTTCAAGCCTAATGGTCTNTGCTTTTCACCTGATTATAAAAAGTTGTANGTGGCTGACACCGGTGCAAGCCATTACGACGAGGCAAAGGAAGTAATCAAGGTTTGGGATGTCGCAGAAGAGACCGATCTGAAGAACGGTAAAGTGTACGCTTCCATGGCTCTTGAATTGACTGATGCTGACGGTAATGTCGAAGAAAAAGCAGGCTTTGCTGATGGCATTCGTTGTGACCGCGACGGTAACATCTGGGCAAGTGCTGGTTGGGTTGGTGATGGCTACGACGGTGTCCACATNTTCAATCCGGAAGGTACGCGAATCGGTCAGATTCTTCTTCCCGAGATTTGTTCTAACGTCTGCTTTGGAGGTAAGAAACGCAATCGCTTGTTCATGACTGGCAGCCAGTCACTTTACGCGGTTTATGTAAATACAAAAGGCGCCCACTTCTGCTAATTGGGCACTTGCCGAGATAGCAAAAAAAAACGGCTCCGGAACTAAAATGCCGGAGCCGTTTTCCTTTATGGCTATATGTCCGCATGGCGGAGTGCTTATTCCGTAGACTCGACCTCTGGTTCCGCTGTAACGGCATCGCACGTTACGGTAATGGCGTCTGTAAACAGCAGTGAATTTGGTACNTATACTGTTAGGCCATCCGATAGAAGTACCGTGTATCTCAAATCCGTGGAGACCACTTTCCCTTCGTAAGACTTAATCTTGATGCAATCATCTTTTTGGAATGGTTTGTAGATTAGTATTAGCACGCCTGCGAGGACGTTGGAGATTACGTCTTTAAGTGCAAACCCCAGTGCAAATCCGGTAAGCCCTAGTCCGGCTACCATGGCAGAGACGTCGATGCCTAGGTGTGACAAGGCAGTGATGAGGCCAAGGATNAGCACGGCGATTTTTGCGGTGCGACCGATAAACGATGCGAGTTCCTGATCAATGTGCTGAGAAGTGCCAACTTTGGTGAGGACTTTCTGTACGATTNTGNCAACGACCCAAAAGCNGGCAAAAATNAGAAGCGACATACCGGCTTGTTGTAATAANTCCTGCCAATGTCCTTCAATGGAGTCCCATACGGACGGTGAGCTGACTTCTTCTTCCTTCGCAAGGAGCAAGAACGAACTTTGGNATTGGGCGAATAACGATGCTAATGACATGCTGCTTCATCACTCCGCAAGAGCATAACGTGTGATTTATGAAAAGGATGAAATAACAAAAAACGACTGCTGCGGCTAGAGCGGTTACGAATGATACACAGCAGCCTTCATCATTTGGGATTGCATATGCGCCGTTCGCGTCTGAATGACACGTCGCCCGACGGCGTGCTATTCGTGCACAGCGTTTGGGTTTTACAGAGACATGCCGGCCACGCAGCTAACATAAGAACACAAGGTAGTAGGTGGTGATCGTAGCGCTAGTCTGAATACTAGCTCAGTCCAAGCGTGGACATGAAATCGTTAGACAGGATGGGTTTTGTCGGGAAGAAGAGTTCCCCTGCATCGCAACCGGCTTCTGTACCGAGCA
>PAXU01000015.1 GCA_002714565.1 Rhodopirellula sp. | reverse complement strand
ACGCAAAGTGGATGGTGGCAACGTGGGCTAAACATACACCATAAGTCGAACCGGTTTGCATCCTACATCAGAGCGTTTCGCAAAGAGTTGCTTTCCTTGGCGCATGCGGCTGGATATGAACATCCGCAACAAATCACTTCAAGTGACATTGAAGTTTGCACTGGGGTAAACACGTTTACCACACTGGAAGAATCACTTGGCTATAAATGTGACCAGTTGGATATCACGAGCATGGCAGACCTGACACAGTTAGACTGACTGATCAGAGTTTGGATACAACTGCGTGATTACACAAATCGCGCTTAGCAAAACGCGTCGAACACGCGAACGCGGTCCCAATTTGGCTTGCCTTCGGCGATAAACGCAAGGTGGCGATCTGCTACCTGATATGCGTCGTGTTGATCTTTGTTTTCAAAGATGACATGTAAGGCAACATCAAATTCCTGATCGTTCACATCTCGCTGCATCTCTTCACAACGAGGCCCTGCGGCATAAAACACCGTGCCGTCATGGTCATTGAGATATTTATTGCATGCGTCTATGAGTTCATCGACTTTTTCAGCGCTCTTGTCGATCAGGTCAAAGTAAACGATGTGTGAAAACATGATGTCTTTCGTCTGTAGTATGTCTAGTTGTTTCAGTGGCTATACGGGCTTGTTTGGGTCTTTAATCTGACCGGCATCCTGATTCGTCGGATCATAACGTTTTCGAGTTTGCTGATGAGATCGTCGATCTAATCCGGCTCGGTCCAGTAAGCTTCTACCAAGAATCTGTTTTACGCCATCGTCATCAGCTGGTGGTGGTCCCGTGGCTCCCAAATCAGCCGGGTCATATTCAATTCTGAAACTGTGCTTTGCAAACTGGATGACTGTACCCGGGTCCAGACGTTTTCTGCTGACACGTGCATTATTGATTCGGGTGCCGTTTCGGCTGTTTAGATCCTTCACGAACCAGTAGCCGTGCTCAACCTTTAATTGGCAATGATGGGCAGAGACATTTGCAAATCTTAGAACAATGTCACAGCTTTCCCGTCGTCCAACCAACAGTTTTTCCTGCAGGAGTGGGATTGGGTCACCACCGCCGATAGGTTCAAGTGTGCCGAATTTTGATTGTTGATTCATCCGTGCCTCAAGCTAAATGGCAATGGGCCGATNCCCGATTGCTGTGTCCTCTCTGTTCAGTTCCCCATCATATGCGGCAGGCNGCAGGATTGCGATACCGAGAATATCGGGTAACCTGATAATGCATCGGGGTTTTTTNCAAAGTTNCTGCACAAATNATCCGTTAACCCNTTTANTTTAACAACATGCACCCATTACNCATNAAAAATGCCNNATATGAAGGCTAAGCTNGACAATTCCTTATCAAGCTTGACTACGCCGGANTACGATTGGCGCGCAGCCGGGNTGCCNTACTATGCGTATAACTTCTACCTGAAGAATCGTTTTGGNGGTCGCATCCAAAAAGTAAGCATCGATGCAGGNTTCACCTGCCCAAACGTCGATGGTACTGTGGCCATTGGTGGCTGTACNTTTTGCGACAATCGGTCTTTCAGCCCAAGCCGACGTATTCCGCGACAGGATATCCTTGACCAGATTAACTATGGTATTTCTTGTATCAAGCGTCGGTACACCAAGTGCAAAAAGTACATCGCATACTTTCAGCCTGCTACGAACACCTATGCTCCGGTGGAAAGGCTGGAGCCATTGTATCGGACAGCTTTATCTCATCCTGAAATAGTTGGCATGGCCATTGGGACCAGGCCCGATTGTGTACCGGATGATGTGCTTGCTCTTCTGGACAGCATTGGCCAAGAAACATTCTTGAGTGTGGAATATGGAATGCAGACGATGCACGACAGGTCACTCGAATGGATGAATCGGGGACACGATCATCAATCCATGATCGATGCAATGCATCGCAGTGAGGGCCTATCTTTTGAGATCTGCGCGCATGTCATTCTCGGACTTCCTGGTGAATCACACGAAGATATGATTGCCACTGCACGCGAGGTGGCCAGGCTTGGTGTGGATTCCGTCAAGCTGCACAATCTATACGCAGTAAAACGGACTGCACTTGCCGATCAGGTGGAGGCAGGTGAAGTGGAATTGATGCAGCGCGACGATTACGTGCGCACGGTTGTCGATGTACTGGAATTACTTCCTCCACATATAATCGTTGAGCGAATTAGTGGTGACGCACCGCCCGATTACTTTGTGGGACCGGAATGGTGTCTGAACAAACCATCCGTCAAGATNGCGATCGAAGGAGAATTCGAACGCCGTCAAACATTCCAAGGTGCCAAATACCAGCCAGAGTAATCAACTATCATGATCAACAGATTAGGGTCAGTATCAGGATCAGAATTAGAGGTNAGCAATAAAGGTCAGGGAAAATGAAATACTCACTAACATGGATCGTTGCTTTCATCCTGTTTGCCGTCCCTGCGTTAGCACAGGAGACAGAGAACTCGATTACCCATGGTCCGATTCTTGGACGATTGAGCACCGATGGTGTTGGAGTTTGGGCGCGAACTGCTTATTCAGGAACGATCGTGGTTGAGTACGGTACAGATCCGAANAATCTGGATCAGCTGTCACCGGAGGTAGAAACAANCCTGGCTGCCGACAATACTGGCTGGGTCCATATAAAAGGACTCAAGGCAAACACGAAATACTACTACAACGTAATACTTGTTGGCGTGTCTAAATTCACCGGGCGCAGCGGTTCTTTTCGCACAATGCCGGATCAAAAGGACTTTATTGATCCNGAACTCAACCCAGATGGGCTATTCAATTTNAGTTTTGAATATGCGTGTGGAAACAATCAGAATCCGGGNCANAGCCTGGGAGCACANCTNCCGACGTTCGCAACCATGTTGCGGGAAATTAAAGANGACATCAACTTCGCGATCCTCAATGGTGACTGGCTTTACGAAACGCAGCGTAGCCTCACNGTCGATCAGTGGCTTGCGCAAGTTGGAAAGGATGCAACAGCCATCCCCAGTCACGTGAANGCTGCACCATCGATTGTTGGCGTCTGGCAGAACTACAAGCATTTTCTTGCTCGTGGCCAAAANCTGACGAACTGGCACCGCCACGTACCGTCNTTCTTCACTTANGACGACCATGAAATCCTAAACGANGTCTGGGGAGCTGGNACACCGGGACTTNGAGATCGCCGCGCTGTATTTCGAGACGTCGGNGTGCGNGCGTGGTACGACTATCTTGGCTGGAGTAATCCAACGACATTCCCGCAGCGAGTACGCATNAGCCGCGCCACTGTATCNGANAACGGAAATGTAATCACCGATCCGACGGCAGANTTCACCAANGTGGATCTTGAGCAAGTCAGCAACCTGCATGTTCATTGGGGAACGGAAACGGATGGAGTCAATGAAAACGAATTNGACGGTGTAGGTGGAGATCCGAATGCCGGTGTNTACAANATTGAAAAGGTNCTGGGGCCNAACNAAATCAGAGTTTCACCGGCTTTCGATGCTGATGGNGAAGTATCTTACTCNCTCGGAAGACGTTCTTATTTTCGGATGCGNATNGCGAATTGNGACTTNTTTGTGTGNGACACCCGTGGACAACGGGATATGCATGACAAGTCAGACCCATACAAGAAGGGCATCTCAATGCTTGGNCCAGTTCAAAGAGACTGGNTGCTTGATGGCATGCGAAAAAGTGACGCCGATTTCTTGTTTGTTGTNTCGAGTGTGAATTTCATGCTGCCGCATGTTGGTGGNGGCAAAGTNCGGGCAAANAATAAGGATGATGCGTGGACNGTGTTTTACGANGAGCGAGAAAAACTGATAAACGCNTGGGATAAGATGGATCAGCCNGTATTTGTTNTGACAGGTGATCTNCATAACAGCTTCGTATGTAAGATTACCGAAAACGTNTGGGAGTTCGCGTCAGGTCCACATAACTCCAACAACCATTACTACACAGATGAAGGTGATCGACCGGCAAATGGTAAGTTCAAATATGGCCCACGCGAGATCGACATTCGTTGGTCTACGCACTTCCGTGATGATATTCCGCGGGATCAGCTTGGCAGTCCGCATTATTGTGTAGTGCAAATAAACAATGTCTATAACAATCCAAAGCAAATTGGTGGTACCCGCTGGGTTGCCTTCCCTCGTCCACAAGTGATCTTTCAGTACTTTGACGGCTGGACAGGGAAACTCAAATACGCTGAAGCTGTCCAGGCTACCCGCGACTAACTACGGAGACAGGCATGAGTTCAACCCGATACCCGGAATTCACCGTAAGTGGATCTCCTCGCGAAATGGGGAATCAAATTGGTGAGCAGGCCGGTGATCTTGTTTCGCGATTTTGTGAAGTGGCTCTGGAAAGCGCCAATCGAATGGCTANCGCATCNCCAGAATTCGCGAGGGAGGTATCANCCAAATCACTCGANTTTGCACGAGAGTATTCCCCGGATCTTGTTGATGANCTTGAAGGGATTGCCGAGGCGTCAAATGTTGACATTCTCGATCTGACTCTAGCGCAAGTGCGCAATCAGTTCACCGATGATAACGANAACGCTTGCACATCATTCTCTGCGTCCCCGTCTTTCGTTTCAGACGGCCATCACATTGTCGCTCAAACTTGGGATGCAGATCCGGCGCTCGACGAGGTTACCATCGTATTAACACGTAAGCCTGAAAATGCTCCTGACTACATTTCAGTTGGTCAGGCGGGCCTGATTGGATATATGGGATTCAATGCTGCAGGAATTGGTTGCTGTGTGAATACACTGCCGGCACCAATTAGAGGCATAGGTGTACCTCATTATTTCTCCTTGCGACGCCTGTTTGAACAAACGAGCCTGGACGATGCCGTACATGCAGTGGAGTCCGCACATCGTGCGATCCCAGTGAATATCATGATGACTACGCCTCAGGGGCCAGCAAATATTGAAGCAACGGTTGATGAGGTGTTCCTACTGCGTGATGAAAACTATCTTGTGCACACGAATCACTGTTTGCACGATACCATCGTCGATATAAATAAAGACTTTCCTGAATTGTGCGACTCGTATTCACGTTTTCCTCGTATGACTGAACTAGTCGAACAATCGGCGGCCAATATTTCTAAGACGGGCATTGAACAGATGTTCAAAGATCACGATGGCTATCCTGGCAGTATTTGCCGACACGCGAATCCNGATGATCCCAAACATGGCTTTATCGAGACGGTGTTTGCCATGATTGTCGATACACAGGCTCAGGAAATGTATGTCTCACGAGGAAATCCGTGCACGGCTCCATTTGAAACGTACCGCATGAGTTAATAGCCGGAAGGCGTAGCGAGGGTGTGCTGACACGACCCCCGCGATTACAGTTCTCGAGTAAAACGTTCCGCTAGGGGATAAGAGGATCAATAATAATTCGCCGCCCCATAGGGGAGGCTAGATCTTCATATATTCGCGGACCTACGGCCCGCATTCTGGTTTCCTGACAGATTCCGTTGCCTGGCGTCGTTAGGTTAATACGAGGCTGACGGCTCTATGGAGTGAGCTCAATTGCACGCAACCGCGCCACCTGCGGAGAAGATTTGCGAAAATTACGCCCGCTATGGGATCGTCACGCGACCGCCCGAGGCAACGATAGTTTGCCCTGTCATAAAGTCACTGTGATCTGACAACATAAACATGGCGATGGGCGTTATGTCATCGACAGATCCGATTCGCTTTACCGGTGTTAGTTCAATCAGCTGCTCAAGAAGCTCAGGATCCGCCGTGTCCAGAATNTCTGTCTTGATCAATCCCGGTGCAATTGCGTTGACGCGAACACCANCTTCAGCAAGGGCGACGCCAAGCGAACGGGTAAAGCCGATAATCGCGGACTTACTTGTCGCATATGCAATTGCATACGGCTTGGGCTCAAGGCCTGCAATGGACGCTAGATTAACGATGCGTCCAAAACCCCGTTCTACCATTGAGTCTTTCACGGCCCAACTGCATAAATAAGTGCCCGTAACATTGATGGACATGGTTCGGTTCCATAATTCGAGNGATGTTTCGGTGTGTGGAACCACATCAAAGACTCCGGCGTTGTTNACNAGNAAGTCAATCGGCCCGAGTCGCTCGACGACTTGGTTGACCATCGTGGNCACTTCATCGGGATCGGCTACGTTGGCTTTTATAGCGATGGCGTTTCGGCCAAGTTGTTCAATGGCATTTACAACTTCACTGGCAGCATCTGCGTTGTTGCGAAAATTAATCGCTACATCGGCTCCGAATTCTGCAAGCTGTAATGCAATTGCTTTGCCGATACCCCGTGAACCTCCCGTGACAAGTGCTACGCGATTGCTGAAGTCGTATGTTGCTTTACTCATTAGTGATTTCTCTCACGGAAGTTGGGCTGAATAGCTGAGTGCGGTTTTACATCATAACACTTCATTGCGGAGGCCTGTTAAAATGGCTTGTGGTGATGAATTGTCACAGGATATGCAACTTGACATCCGAGAAATGAAATGAAAATAGTTAGAGATTTGTTATTGGTTTGCATTACATGCATATTAGTGTCGCTTTCTTCTGAAGCAGCAGAGTGGGCACAGTTCCGTGGAGCAGATGGCAGCGGGATTTCGACGGAGAAGGACTTGCCCGTATCATGGTCTTCTGAAAATGGAATTCTTTGGGCAGCAGATTTGCCGGGTCAGGCAAATTCTTCACCGGTGATCACGAAAAAGCGTGTTGATCTGACGACTCAACTACAGGATGGGTCACTGGTGGTTATCTCGTTGGACCGTGAGACAGGCAAGGTGATATGGCAAGTAAAGCTCGGTGCCGGCAAGTTGGATGCCAAAGGTCCGGCAAATCTGTATTCGCACCGTCATAATGCAGCAACTCCCACTGCAGTCGCCGATGAGGGTCATACCTGGGCGTTTTTTGGTAGTGGACATCTTGCTTGTATTTCAGCTAAGACTGGCGATGTCGTTTGGCAGCGGGATCTCGTTAAAGATTACGGTGCGTATAACATCACTTTTGGAATGGGGTCATCGCCAAGACTATGGAATGATCTGCTGATCGTAAGCTGCATGACCAAAGGAGCAAGTTATGTGGTAGCTCTGGATAAATCTAGTGGCAAACAAGTATGGAAGCATGATCGCCGCTACCCGGCTAAGGATGATGGGCCGGATGCGTATAGCACCCCTGCCCTAATCAAGGCTGGTGGCAAAGAACAACTTGTTGTTGTCGGTTCCGATCATGTAAATGGCTATGATCCGGCCAGTGGAAAGGTGTTGTGGTATAGCGACGGACTGGCAATCGATAGTCCTTATGGCCGAGTCATTGCGTCGGCTATCGGCAGCAATGGAACCATTGTCGCAACTTCGGCTAACCCAGGTGGTGGTGGACTCGGGCATGTCCTTGCGGTGAAAGCTGGTAAAGGAAACGTCAGTGAGTCGGGTTTCGCATGGAAACATGCCAAAACCACGCCAGACTGTTCGACGCCGATCGTACTTGGTGACAGAGTGTTTATGGTGACCGACAACGGAATCGCATCTTGCTTGAAACTTAACGATGGTTCAGTTGTTTGGACGAAACGGCTTAACATCGGTACCATTAATGCCTCACTCGTTGCAGGTGACGGCAAGATTTACGTGCAGGGAATCGACGGGAAGTGTGCGGTCGTCGCAGCCGATGATAACGGCGAGATCATATCTGTAAATGAGGTGGACGGTACGTTTTATGCGACACCTGCGATCAGCGACGGTGTCATATATTTACGAGCGTACGAACGGATTTATGCAATAAAGCCATAACGCTGATAGCTTTCACGTGAGCCGTAAAGGATGAATTAAATGAGCATCGGAAACAGATACGAAGACCTGGGAATCGACGTCAAGCTGGATGAATTCAGCAGTTTTGATCCTGGGTATCGAGACATGGTGGACTTTCTCGTGGATCTGGGAACCACGGGCATCACACATTCAGGAACCAAAGGATATCTGGCACACCTGGTATCGGTATATCATGACTTACGTCGTTGGCAGCAGCCGGTATATTTATGCCGCGCAGGTATGTACCATTCGATCTACGGCACGCAGGTCTTTCAAGGTTTCAAGCTGGGTCTGGATCAGCGTGACGAGTTGAAGGAACTAATCGGTGAAGAGGCCGAGTGGATAGCTTTTCTGAATTGTTTCGTTCAGCGTCAACGATTCGACGAGATTGTTGTCAGCGGCAGTGATGAACGCGTAATTGAGAATCGTGAAACGGGTGATGTGTACGAAGTTACGGATAGAGCATTTCGTGATCTGGCAACATTGCATATCTGTGATTGGCTTGAACAAGTCGAACGATCCACTTATTGGAACTACCGAAAAGAAGCGNTAAGAGCGATGGCNGAGTTNTCCGGAGATATNGCCGTCGAGAACTATGACAGNGTNTTCGCTCGTAAGCCAGATNTTGTGCCGGAGACTCCTCCTGAGTGGGGCGGTTAGCATCCCGCGCTAACAAAACTGCAATGAACAAAGAGTGCCAAAACTCAATGGGGCAAGACGTGAATATNATNCAATTCGTAAACAGCGACGGTCAGCAGCGTGTCGGTATCGTGAATGGCAATGAAGCGGCGGATCTAACTGCTGTTGTCCCGGAAATCTCTGGCACCGTGCAACTTGCATTGTCAGCCATTCGTGAAGGGTGCTCACTAGCGGATAAGGCAGCACAATTGGCTCAAGGCGCTCCCTGTGTCGATTATGCAGCTCTTTGGAATGCAAACTTTGGTGCGGAATCGGGTTATCTCTTGCCGCCGTTGACTGGGCCATCTAANCATCAGACTTTCATAACCGGTACGGGTCTTACTCATACCGGAAGTATGGAATCACGCGACAAAATGCACTCCGACGAAGCAGAGACTGTCGATGAGATGCCAAAAACAGATTCAGCCAGGATGTTTGACATGGGGCTGCAGGGTGGGAAGCCCGACGNNGAGAGTCGAGGGGTTGCGCCNGAATGGTTCTATAAGGGAAATGGNTTAAANCTAAGGTCACATCGTCAAGATCTGGAAATACCTGCATTTGCGCTTGATGGTGGCGAGGAACCNGAGTTAGTCGGTTGTTACCTTATTGACGACAACGGTGTACCACGGCGACTTGGGTTTGCAATTGGCAATGAGTGGTCGGATCATGCAACCGAGACCATTAACTATCTGTACCTAGCGCCGTCCAAACTGCGTGCCTGTGCTGTTGGCCCAGAGTTAGTCATAGGACACGGTTTTGAAAATCTGGATGTTCGATGTAGTGTTANNCGTGATGACGATCTGATTTATGACAGCGGCGACTTGAAAAGTGGTGANCAGTATATGTGTCATTCGCTCCGCAATTGNGAAGATCATCACTTTAAGTACCCCTTGCACCGAGAACCNGGCGATGTNCACCTGCACTTTTTTGGTACAAGTAAGTTGAGCCACAGTGAACGCGATTGGAAGTATCAGGCGGGTGATGAAATACGCGTGACGGTTGCTGACTTTAGCCGACCACTGATAAATGTTGTTTGCGATGGAGACCCGACGCTCAAAAGTCCAGTGCGTGTCGAGACTTGCTAGCCTCAATCGGAGTCATTGAATGAATCTGAACCACATACACCGACATACTGCAGCGTTTGTTTGCATGTTGATACTTGCGGCGGGTTTTGTTGATCAGGCATTCGCTAAAAAGCCGACGAATGTCATTTTAATTCTTGCTGATGATGTCGGTTTTGAAGGGCTTGGTTGTTTCGGTGGACGCTCTTATCAAACGCCTCGTCTGGACGACTTGGCTAGTCAGGGCATGAAAGCGATGCATTGTTACAGCATGGCTGTTTGTCATCCGACGCGAGTTTGTCTTCTGACGGGCAAGTATCCATTTAGAACCAAAAATCCTAAGTGGGGCAGTTTTCCCAAAGATCACGAGTCAACAACGATTGCGAGTGTATTAAAAGACGCCGGTTATCGTACCGCAGTTTCCGGTAAGTGGCAGTTGTCATTGCTCAGCAAAGATCTGGACCAACCACATCGCATGGGATTTGAGCAATACTGTTTATTTGGTTGGCACGAAGGCCCCCGTTATCACAGCCCAATGATCTTCGAAAACGGGAAGCAGCGAGATGGGCTGGAGAAAGGATACGGTCCGGATGAATACCGCAAATTCATCGAAGGGTTTATTTCTCAAGATGATGACCGTCCTTTCTTTGTTTTCTATTCGATGGCATTGTGCCACGACGTGACCGATGATTTGGATGCTCCGGTTCCTCATGGCCCGGATGGGCGCTACCTAAACTACTCTGAAATGATTGCGGATATGGACAAGCAAGTTGGACAATTGATGCAGTTTATTCAATCTTCAGAACACGCAGATAACACGCTGGTGATCTTTACNACGGATAACGGGACNCCAAGTCGATACATCGCAAGGGCCGAAGGCGAAAAGTTGATTCGACTGCCCATCGAGTCGAATCTTAATGGTGAGATGCGACTTGGCGGAAAAGGCAAGCTAACAGACGCTGGAACAAGGGCACCGACTATTTTTTGGATGCCAGAGGTCGTTGAGGCCGGTACAGAAACAGATCAGCTGATTGATTTTACAGACTGGTATGCAACGTTGCTTGATGTTGGAAATGCGCGGCTTCCCCGCGGGTATCAAATTGACGGGATTAGCTGTGTAGACACGATTCTAGGTGATTCGTCCGAAAGGATCGTTGCTTTTGCAGAACACGGAAAACGCTACTTTCTGCGAGACCAACGGTGGAAGCTATATAACAACGGTGACTTGTACGACGTGCAAGCGGGCCCCGANGAGTCCATGCCATTTGGCCTTAAAACTGACTCTCGGGCTTCATCATTGGCAAGGCGAAGGCTTTCGGATCAAATGCGCAAAATGGGTTTACCGCAGACCATTAGGTGAGTAGCAATTTCACCTGAATGTCCCCATATATCGAGCATTATTCTGCACAATCGGTACGACTAGCGCAAATTCATATTAAATGCGCCTGATTTGATATTCAGCTCGTTCTTAATGNAGATTCAGGTGCAATTCTTAGATATCTGATATAAGTCGCGGTACATGTGTACTGTGCAGAGCATCTCAAAAGATTCTTAAATTCCACTTTGTGGCATTTAAAAAATCCCCCTTTTGGGATAGATTGAACGTATGCCGCAATGTTTATATATTATTGGTGCGGTATATGTTCTTATCTTATTAACTATTCGTAGGAGTGTGACGTCATGACCACACGAACAAATTCCAAACGCAAAGGCTTTACGCTTGTGGAACTTTTGGTGGTAATTGCCATCATTGGTATCCTCGTAGCTTTACTTTTGCCTGCCGTGTCAGCTGCTCGCGAAGCTGCACGAAAGATGTCATGCCAGAATAATCTAAAGCAGATTGGTCTAGCATTGCGCACGTATGAAACTACGTTTAAGAGTCTGCCTCCAAATGGTTTGTACCACTGGCAACGGCAGAGTCGTAACCCATTTACCTGGTGGGCAACATCCAAAGGAAGCCAGTTCACAAAGCTACTTCCATTCCTGGAGCAAGATCCGCTATACAAGCAGTTTAACCAGAGTATTACTGGGCGTCGNACGGCCAATCCTTATCGAAACCANCCGTTNTTCGAAACGACTATAGATGTCCANTCCTCTTTTCAACCGAAATTTGTTCGTTCAACGGTTATCGATGTGCTGCTGTGCCCGTCGGCTGACGTAGCACCGTTCCTTCACCGAGCGAATTTTGACATAGACTTTGCAATGACCACCTACGCATTCAGCTTGGGTAACCAATGGTGTACTTCGTGGCGTAATATGTGCCCGCAGTACAACGGCAACCTCTTTGGTACAGGTCCAGCCAACCACGGTAATGACGGTCGCGGTTATCGCGCATCCGGCGTTTTCCTTCGTGGCCACTGGGCAGCACGCCTGCAAGACGTAACCGATGGTGAAAGCCAGGTAATTGCACTTGGTGAAATGCTTCCACAAAAGAGTGATCACTCTCACCGTGGATGGAATAACTTCAATTCACTTTGGTATGTTACAAATGGTCCTATCAACTTTCACGTAGTGGGCGTTGGTGAAAAAGGATTTGCATGGGGTGGTCAACGCCCNGCGCAAGGCAATCCTTTTGGTTGTACTCACTTCAAGACTTGGAATACCTCCCAGGCATTCAAGTCTCGCCATAAGGGTGGTGCACAATTCGTCTTTGTTGACGGTAGCGTGCAATTCCTTTCCGATTCGATTGATTACATGACGTACCAACGTCTTGGTGATCGCCGTGACGGTGAGCCACTTGGTGAAGAGTGGAAGAACTAAATAAGTTCTTTCCAACCAAGAACAAGAACAAGAAAACCTCCCCTTGCCTNATGNCTTGGGGAGGTTTTTTTATGCGCGAAATCTAATTAGTTTTNGTATGCCATTGGATACGAGTCTACGCTTCNACCGTGCTTCGCATNTTCTCCATCCCGACCTTGGCAACTTCCANGGGNTCTTNCTGCCACAAATCTTCGCGAAACAGTTCNAGGCTCAAATATCGATCGTACCCAACTTGATCTAGNAGTTCGAGATAACGCTTTAAGTCAAATACACCGTCNCCNGGCATCACTCGATCCTTATCGTGTTGCTCGATGCGAGTTGGCTCCGCCGGAATATCGTTGTAGTGACTGATGCCGATCTGACCGGCGGAAAGTNTGGCGATGGATTCAACACTGCCNCCNCCACGGAAAATGTGAAAGGGATCCAGGATGGTTGTCGCATCATCTCGACCACTCTTATTCATGACTTCCAAGGCATCTTCGATGGTGTTCAGTTCATCGACGAACCCAAGGAATTCCATGCTTGGTTTTACGCCAATTTGGTCTCCTAATTCCAGAAGTTCTCGATAGTGTTTGGCACCNTGGTAATAATCNGCTGAGCCCATGGGTGGACCGGCAATGATATGCGGCGCGCCTAAAATAGCTGAGTGTTCCATTCGGCGTTTGCATTCATCAACGGCCGCGATGTGTTCTTCGCCGTCTGTCTCAAACCAACCGGCTAAATAGATGGTTGTTGGGACTGCAAGGCCAGCATCATCAACCGCCTTGCGGATGTCCTGGATTTCTCCGCCGGCATCCAAATGAGCATCGATATGGTCATGCCAAAGCTCGATGGCGACATAGCCGGCTTCAGCGGCAACTTGGATCTGTCGCATGATAGGTGTGGTCATGATTGTGCTGGCATTGAGACAGTACTTTAAATTNCTCATGGTGATTCCGTTTAAATTGTCCTGNTGAGTGTCCGGTTATAGTACCCGCGTGGCGTTTTCTTNAAAACCNAATGTAAATTGAAATAGTGATGATGTGAATGAATCTGGTAAGATAAATATTATAGCCTTGTCATTTAATCGTTTTTCCTTAGATGGATTGCAATGAACCGTAAACAAGCGACATTTTGCGATGGAATCGATCGCCGGAACTTCATGCGTATCGGCGGATTAGCCATGGGCGGGCTCACCTTACCGCAGTTACTCGAGGCGCAAGGTGGGAAGTCCGGCCGATTAGGGCACAAGGCAACGATTATGGTTTTTCTTTCCGGTGGNCCTCCTCATCAGGATATGGTGGACCTAAAACCGGAAGCGCCCNCAGAAATTCGTGGAGAGTTTTCACCAATCTCTACAAGTGTGCCGGGTATTCAAATCTGTGAGCACATGCCGATGTTGGCTCANCGGATGGATAAGTTAGCAATCATTCGCTCANTGTACGGTGCGAAAGACCGCCATGATGCATTTCAATGTATGACGGGCTGGCTGAAAGAGAATCAACCCGTAGGTGGTTGGCCTTCCTATGGCTCTGTCGTCTCCAAATTGCAGGGTCAGGTGAAGCTCGGCATCCCCTCGTTTGTTGGCCTAAGCCCGCGTATGCGGACTGGCACGTGGTCCGATCCGGGACAACCGGGATTTCTTGGTAAAGCTCACGCCCCTTTCCTGCCAAATGCCGATGGTGCTGCCAATCTGGACTTGCAGGGGATTGACGTTACACAGCTGAACAATCGCGAAGCGCTGCTCAATGGTCTCGACCGATTCAAACGACAAGTCGATGACGTCGCGGAATANCAGGGAGTGGACGCATTTACGGAGCAAGCTCTTGGGATTTTGACGTCNAGCAAATTGGCTGACGCTTTGGATATCACTAAGGAGCCGCAGTACATTCAAGATCGATACGCGGGTGGAAATTACGAGCCTGCCGGGTATGGCGATGCGGGNCCNCTNCATAATCACTATCTCCTCTCCGCTCGACGATTGGTCGAGGCTGGTGTGCGAACCGTGACACTCGCTTACGGGCGCTGGGATTGGCACGGTCAGCCGCACGGTTCAAATTTCGAAAATGCGAGAGACCACCTGCCTTTACTCGACTCAGGTGTGGCAGCGCTTGTGGACGACATATATGAACGCGGTCTGGATCGAGATGTGACGGTTATCGTGTGGGGTGAATTTGGCCGAACACCTCGCGTCAATCCAAAGGGAGGACGTGATCACTGGCCTCGAGCAAGTTTTGCCTTGATGTTTGGTGGCGGTATGCGGACTGGTCAGGTTATTGGCTCAACAAATCGATACGCGGAAGAGCCCGAAGATCGTCCGGTTCACATGCAGGAAGTGTTTTCCACGTTGTACCGAAATATGGGTGTCAATACGGACATGGCAACGATAAACGACTTCCATGGTCGCCCACGTTACGTCATCGACCACACGAAGTACAAGTATCTGCCTGAACTGGTTTAGGTTCGATTAACCTTCAACGGTAAACGGCACATCTAGATTGTACCGCTGGCAAACCTCGTTAATCTGCAGCATGGTGGTCGCTGCCAGTTCAATGCCGTTAGCATTACGCTCATCACGTGTGCGTGCTTCGAATTCCCCAGGGACAATAATCTCAGCACCTTCACGAATTGGTGCGCTGCTCTTTACATAGTCAACGTATCGCGAGACTTCATCGTAGAACTCGTCTTCGCTCATGAATGCTGAGCGGTCCATTACAATCGTCAGCATTCCGTTGGCAAGACGATCCGCTTTGTCAGGGTTGGTGCAGGAGCCGCCTGTTAGTGCTCCTGCCATCATTTCGATGATAATGCTTAACGCATATCCCTTGTGCCCTGCGATCGGTAGGATGCTACCAGGCTTTACACCGTTTTCAGGGTCTCCGTAAAAAGTCACTGGATCCGTAGTGGGATTGCCGTCTGAATCGATCAGGCAGTTCTCAGGCACCTGTTTTCCAGCGTGCATGGCGACTCGGATCTTACCTTCAGCAACAGTACACGCCGACATGTCCAAAATAAGAGGCGGGCCGTCTTTTACTGGAACACCGGCAGCAAATGGGTTGGCTGATAACCGACGTTCTTTGCCACCCCAGGGTGCTACGAGATTTCCCATTCCACTGGTGTTTACAAAGTGAACGGACAACATGCCGGCTTTTACGGCCATCTCCGGCCAGTCGCCAATCCGGCCCAGATGACCGCTGTTTCGAAGTGCAACCACGGCCACGCCGTGCTCACGTGCACGCTCGATGGCCAGGTTCATCGTCTGTTCACCAATGGACTGTCCCATGCCCCATTTTCCATCGACAACGACAACGCTGCCGTTGTCGGTAAGAACGTCGATTTCCTGATTGATGACGGCACCGCCCTGCTCGATCCAGTCTACATACTTGGCAATCCGGATGATTCCGTGCGAGTCGTGGCCTGAGAGGTTTGCGTTTACTAATCGTTTTGCAATTACGTCGGCTTCGTTGTCATTACAACCAACGGCTTTGAAAATGGTGGCGGTGAGATCGGTTAGTTGGTCAGCTGGAAAAACTTGGCTTGTCATGGAGATATTCTCTGTAAATGTAATCGTCTAGATGTACTGCTTGGAATGGTTTGTGGTCGCTTAGACGCGAGTGAATTTTTGTAAGGTGTGATAAGGCTTCATGACTTCTTCGTGCCGTCCGCCGGCGGACCAAACCACTTCGGCGTAGTAGATATTGCCATCGCGGTCGACGGTAATGTCATGTGGTGCGTAGAAATCTCCCGGTGCACATGGGTCTTCGCCTCCGCCCCAACGGCAAACGACGTTGCCGTCGAGATCATAAATGCTGCAACGGCCACCTGTAGTTACACCTGCTGGCGGTGTGTCACCAGCGAACATGCCTGTTTTGTAACCTAGCTCAGAAACGTAAGCATGGTTGTCGTGAATGAAGATCTGTGCAGGTCGAATCGTGTCAGTCCAGATGTCAATTAGTTCGCCTGTTTGTGAATATCTTTGGATGCGAGTGTTCTCACGGTCGCATATGTAGAGGACGCCGTTTCCATCGATATCAATGCCATGGGGTACATTGAATTCACCTGGCGCTGCCCCGGGTTCGCCCCAGCTTTTGACATGCTGATAGTCGGCATCAAAGTGATGTACACGCGCGTTTCCATATCCGTCGACAATAAATAGATCGCCGGACTCGGTTTCAACTACGTTTGTTGGATAATTAAACGGCGGGCCGCCATGTTGAATCGTCCGGTAGTCCATGTTCTCAACACCGGTGTCGCTTGCCGCACCATCGCTAAGATGACGGATTAATTCTCCGTTTGGAGTATAAAGACTAACTTGATGACCAACGTCGTCTGTCAGCACGACGGTATCATCGTGAAGTATGGAAATACCGTGTGCTCGCTGTATGCTCAAATCGGTCCATTGGTCGATCAGTGTTCCATCTGAAGCGAATGTCATTACCGGGATTTCGCCCCGGTTGAATACGTAAACTACGTTTTGGCTGTTTATGGCCGTGCCGACAACTTCCTGACAGTAATACCCCTCAGGGAACTGTGCCCAATTCGCGTCCGCGTGATAGCTGAATTGTTCGTTTCCGACGATGTTAGTCATGATGCTTATTCCTCAGAGGAGCCTTGTTGGGTTGATGGATGGATCGGCATATTTGCGTCTGTCGCGGTAAGCCATCGGTTCAATTTCTTTGATAAGTTTGCTGTGATTGCCGGTTGTTCCATTGCCAGATTCGTTGATTCACTTAAATCATCTTTCAGGTTGTATAGCTCCAGTGAATCGTCTGCATACCGCTTGATTAATTTGTAATTTCCGCTGCGCACAGCACCTCCGAGACGATTGCCGCTATGCCATGCGTAATTGGGGTAATGAAAGTAAATCGCGTCCCGTCGCAGTGGCTGACCTCTCGTAACATGTCGCAATAGGCTTACCCCGTCAAGTACTGACCGTCGGTGGCGGATTCCGGCAGCATCAAGCAGTGTGGGAAAGAAGTCCATACTGATGACGTTCTCATCGCTCACAGATCCAGCGGTTATGTGTCCCGGCCACTTGATAAATAATGGGACACGGATCCCACCTTCGTAAAGATGGCCCTTTGCTGCTCGCAAAGGACGGTTGTCCGCAACTCCGGCGAAACCACCGTTGTCAGACGTGAATACGATCAGTGTGTCGTCACTCAGGTCAAGCGAATCCAAGTGATCCAGCAATCGTCCCATAGCATCGTCCATGGCTTCGATCATGGCGCCATAACGTGTGTCATTAAGTCCCGGGCCGGTACGATCTTTATATTTTTCAATAAGTGGGGCTGGTGCTTCCATCGGCCAATGGACCGTGTATGGCCAAAGCATGACAAAAAATGGGTTGTCTTTATTTATTGTTATAAAGTTGTTGACTTCGTCTACCAAGCGAAAAGGTAGGTACTCCCCTTCTTTCCGTGACGGAAGGCTGTGAATACGATAGGGATCAAAAAATGTGGGAGGACCTCCGTAACAGCATCCACCAATGTTGATGTCGAACCCATGGTTTTCAGGATAATACTGCGCTTCGCCCAATCCCTCACGTCCGATGGTCTTCCCGGAAACATGCCATTTTCCAAAGAAGCCGGTTGCGTAGCCGTTATCACCGAGTATTTCAGCGACGGTGGTATAACTGGGATCAAGAGCTTCGACCATCGGTGCAGGTAGTAATTCGGCATCTTTGGGAGTGAATCGTGGTTGATCAGGGATATGGTTAGTGATGTGAAGGCGTGCGGGTGCCAGACCTGTTAACACGGCCGCACGTGTCGGTGAACATACCGGCGCTGCCGCATATGCATTCGTAAATCTCATCCCTTGCCGTGCAAATTGGTCGATACGTGGAGTATCAACCAGTGGATTTCCTTGTACGGCTAAGTCGCTCCAACCAAGATCATCGATCATAATGAATACGATATTTGGTTTGGTTGCATTGGCGGCATGCAAGTTGGTAGCGCAGCACCCTGCTAGAAGGGTAATAATAACAAGCCAAATTATCGCTTTTGTCTGATACATTAAATTCGAGGAAAACCCAGGGCAACTCTTAGTTAGAGCCATATGAAAAGAACCATTATAGAAAAACTACTGATTGCGTTGGCTGCTGTTGCCGCAATTGCTGTGACGATTTTCTTCACAATTGAAGATGAACCCCCAGTCCCACATTCGGTACCGGCGCCTGCATCCATCGACGATCTGGACGAAGCCGGATTTATTGCATATATGCCCGGCTTGGACGATCCGGAATTTGGCACCATTGACGACCTAAATCTTAAGACTGATGACCGCGTCCTCGTTTTGCATGTCAATGAAATGGTTTATGGATTCCCATTGCTTCATATGAGCGGAGCAGGTGAGCATGTTGTTAACTGTTCTCTCGATGGCAGTGCGATATCGGTTGTTCACTGTAATGAAGCGGGTGTCTCTCGAGTGTTTACGGGAGATGCCGATACGCCGCGTCTTGATCTCTCGCAGGCAGGTCTGTTTCGAAACGAATTGAGATTGGTATTGTCTGGTGAAGAATATCAAATGACGGACAAATCGATTCCACTTGAGGATGTGCAGTTTACCGAAATAACGTGGTCGGAATTCAAGTCGGAATATCCTGGTGGCATGGTGTACAAATGGCCCGCTTGGGACTGAATTAGGCCTTGTGAGTTGCTAGTGTCCAGCGGTTATGTGATTGGTAGTGGAGTACCGTCGCACATGAGCAGTGGCCGATCTTCCTGGTCATAGATTTGATATTCGCTCGGGATTCCCAACGCATGGAAGATCGTTGCATGGATGTCCTCTGGCGTGCACGCTCCAGATATTGGGCGAGATGCCGTTTTGTCAGACTCGCCGTAAACCAATCCGCCCTGCATTCCCGCACCGGCAAACAGCACGCTGTAGCAATTCGGAAAGTGATCACGACCGGACGATGTATTAATCGTCGGCGTGCGACCGAATTCTGTAAGGAATACAACAAGCGTGTCTTCGATTCGTCCGCTGTCTACCAAATCGCGTAGCAAAGAAGCGCCAGCGTGATCCCAAGGCGGTAATAAGTCACGCTTTAGCCGATTGAAGTTATCGCCATGTGTATCCCAGTGATCTCCTGATCCGGAATTCAGATCTCCAGCACTGACGTTGACTGTAACAAGTGGAACTCCTGCATCTGTAAGGCGTCTGGCAAGTAAAGCGCTTTTACCGCCCAGGTGGTCACCGTAAAGATCACGGGTCGCCTTGGGCTCACGCTTTAAGTCAAACGCCAATTGCACGTCAGGTGAAAGCAGCATGTTTAATGCCTGATCCTGAGTGGCCTTGGCTTTTCCGGTAGGATCGTCGATGTGTTCCCACGGAAACTGCCTATTGATTCCATCGAGTAGTTGCGATCGCTTGGCCATGCGACGCCGCGACACACCTTTGGGTGCCAAATCGACACTGCCGGACGTTGCCGAGACCCCTTTAAAGGGTTGCCCTTCACCTGGATGTACAAATACCGGATCGTATTCTAATCCCAGGAAGCCACCGTACTGTCCATTGAGTAATCCTCTGTCCGCCAATGGATATGGAACACTCAGGCATCGAGGTAAATTGGCGGCTAGCGAGTCGTTTACTGCTACACTTTCGACTTCAACTTCTTCCGGACGTTTTGGCAGTTCCGGCAGTTCGCCTGACACTTCGTGTAGTGTCACATCTGCCAAGACAATGTCATCAAAGAATGTCGACGAATCTCCATTCAACATCGCTAATGTCAGATGTCGCGCATCAGCTTCGATGGGAACTTCGAGTAGTTGTGATTTTTGGTCTCGCTGTAGTACTCGGCTTACAAGAGCCTCTTTTCCGTCAAGCCAAACTCCGCCCATTCCTTTGGCGGTCGGATGCACACCTGGATTTCCGCAAATGCCAACTTTCATCGTTACAACGAAGGGCTTGTCGCTTTTCGCGAAATGTTCTTCGCGCACCTTCTTCAGATCAAAGGTGATGAACTTGTTAGCATGGCAGCCAAATCCCTTACCAGGCTTGTTCGGTTCGCCGTCGCCAATTAACCATAAGTTGCCACCGCGACCGTGCGTGTCGGATCCCCAGTCACCAGCCGTGCCGTCGCCGGATACGTATTCTGAAAAGTCAGCAGTTGGACCGTCCTGATCACGGGTGATCAGCGTGTCACCCGCATAAGCCTGTGAAAACATACCAATCAACTCCACCGTACCATCATTGGTATGGCCGTCCTGATTATCGAAGCTACCAGCTGAAAAGTGCCCGGGGCCGAGTACTTCCGTGCTGAGTAAAGCTGAGGAGTGAACCGTTAGGTTGTCCCAGTTGATCTTTAAGTCAGGGGCTTTATCTGAGAGAGCTTCAGGGTTTAACCGCGTCACCTTTGATCGTTTGGAATACCGCGTATCGTGCTTCATGGCGACCGCTACTTGCGCGCCAATACTTGGCCAGTCCTTGCGATTTGGAAGGACTGGTGGAGCCACCGCAGCGCCAACGTCTTCGGGTGGATGACCGGTTAGATTCCAGTATGCGGCCTTTCGGTGATCGCCACTCTTGTGATGTACACTACGGACCAAAGTAAGATGGTGCATCATTTGAGACATCTTGGGGAGATGTTCACAAACCTTTAATCCGGGGATGGTTGTTGAAATGCGGCTAAACTCTCCGCGTATTTCGCTACCAGCGTTTGGCTTCATATCGAAAGTATCGATATGGCTCATGCCGCCCCATGAAAACATGACAATGACGCTGCGCGCGCGACCAAACGAATTCCCAGCGGCAGCACTTAGCCCTGTCGGAATTGTTCCCAGTCCGCTTAATACTGTGCCAGATAGCCCAAGCTGGAGGCTATTACTCATAAAAGCGCGGCGGTTGTATTCTTGGTGGGACATGGCTGTGATATCTATTGTATCGACATTGCGATTAAGTCTGTAGAGCAAAGTTTCTGGTCAGTTTGTATGGCAAGCTGGCGGTACAATAGTAGCAACAGTAAATCTACGACTGATATAGTGAGTTCGACCGTGAAACATCCCATTCCCTGGCTTTGTGGCCTTCTATTCGCCTTGTGTATTAGTCCTTCAGTGTCAGCACAGGAGCTGCCTGCATACGACTCACATCTAGATCTGACTTACTTTCTTGATAACGACGGCAACAAGACTGAGATCTCAAGTGTAAATGATTGGCGACACCGCAGACACCACATTTTGGCACATATGCAAACGGTGATGGGAAAGCTCCCGAGGCCTGAGCAGAAAGTGCCGTTGGCCATTAAAGTCATAAAAACCGAGCCAGGGAAACACTATAAGCGTTCACTGATTTCGTATCACACAGACGACGAAGGTCGGCGAGTGCATGCATATTTACTGGTGCCGAATGACATNAAAAAGAATGAGGCCCGGGCGGGTGTTTTGTGCCTACATCAAACGACAGGTATCGGAAAAGAGGAGCCCACCGGATTAGGTGGAAATCCAAATCTGCACTATGCACATCATCTGGCCGAACGAGGGTTTGTGACGTTGGCGCCGGACTATCCATCCTTTGGAGATTATTCCTATGAGTTTCCTGCCGCGGACGGGTATGTCAGCGGCACGATGAAAGCCATATACGATAACATTCGAGCTATCGATCTTCTAAGCGCTTTACCGGAGGTCGACGCAGACCGAATTGGCTGTATCGGACATTCACTTGGCGGTCACAACACGATGTTTACGGCGGCCTTTGATATTCGAATCAAAGCGTTAGTGTCNAACTGTGGTTTCACTCGGTTTCACAAGTACTATGAAGGACGCCTGAAAGGCTGGACGAGTAATCGCTATATGCCACTTATCAACGATGTTTACACGAACAATCCCGACAAGGTACCGTTTGATTTTCCGGAGATCATAGGCTGTTTTGCACCNCGAGCCTTCCTCGCAAGTGCACCNGTGCGTGACGGGAATTTTGAAGTAAGTGGTGTGAGGGATAGCATTAGGATCGCGTCGAGTGTCTACGAGCTACTTGGTGTGCCTGAAAAGCTGCAGGCCATTTATCCTGACTCAGCCCATGACTTCCCTGCCGAGGCACGCGATACCGCGTACAAGTTTCTGGAGCAGCACCTAAATAACGAATCCGCACAGTAATCACTGACCGCAGATGGGCTATANCAACCCTTCGATTGGATCGCTGTGGTAGATCTGGTGTGGCCTGTTGAAGTCGTCGTACCACGCTGCCGTCGGAGGAATTCCAAGTGCCTGGTAAATCGACGCGGCCATTTTTTCCGGAGTTTGCGGTGCATCGCTTGGGAATCGCCCCTGCCGATCTGACGCACCAATCACATTNCCACCTCGTACGCCACCGCCTGCAAACCACACTGTCTGAACAGCTCCCCAGTGATCCCTNCCTGCCGTCTCGTAATACTGCGCCAGTAGCGTGATCTCCGGAGTCCTGCCAAATTCACCGGCCATGACGATCAGCGTGTCATCCAATTCGCCAGTNCTTTCCAGATCATCCAGCAACGCAGAAAGGGCCTTGTCAGTGGGCGGTAACAACTTGTCTTTTAAATGCGGAAAGGCATTGCCATGCGTATCCCAAGCTTCGTCGTTGCCAAGGTTTACCTGGACCATGTTCACGCCCGCGGAAACTAATCGTCTGGCCATTAACAACGACCAGCCAAATGCATTCTTGCCGTACTTTTCCTGTATCGCATCATCAGCATTGGTTACATCCAATGCGGCGTGTACTCGTTCATCAGTGAGCATGCCAATTGCATTTTGCCGAAACTTGTCAAACATCTCGGTTTGAGCAAAGTTATCAAGCTGACGACGTTGGTCATTCAGNGTTTGTCGCAGATTCAATAGCCCATCCACNCGGCTTCTGGTGAGCCCGTGTGGAAGCGATAGATTTGGTGCTTGGAATTTACGTTCCAGATCATTTCCNCGTTCCTGATGGTCAAATGTGTATTCCGGAAACGCACCGTACGATGTTCGATGATATGAAGCTGCTTCGATAAACCAAGGATTCCTATGGCTGCCCATTTTGCCTGCGAACTGACCTGGAATAACACGACCGGAATAATGCACCAACCGTTCAGGTAGTACAGCCACTGGTGGCAAGTTGTTTCGNGGTTCCAATTGGGAATTGGCAATGGCGGCGATGCAAGGATCATCGGTGTCCTGTGGAAGGCCGCCGTTAAACCCGGTTGGAGCATTACTGCGCCCAGTCAACATAATGTGGTGACCTAGGGAATGCTCGTTTGAGCGGTGCGTAAGTGAACGGCAAATAGCCCANTTCTCACTGCGTTTTGCAAGCTCGGGTAGATGNTCNCAAATTTGTAGGCCNGGAGTAGCGGTTGGAATCGGATTGAATTCACCACGGATATTGTCCGGCGCNTCAGGTTTCATGTCGAAACTGTCATGCTGTGAAAGCCCACCAGANAGGAAGATGTAGATCACGTTCTTGGCGCTACCGGCGCGATGTGTTTTTCCTTCTTGTACAGGCGCGGCGCGTAAGGCATCGACGTGATTCATGCCGAGACCAAGAATACCGACAGATCCAGCTTGAATAGCTGTTCGGCGCGAAATCTTTTGTGGATGGTGGTGCATGTGTGTTTGACATGAAAAAGTGTAANTTGCCTAACGACGCTCTAACTATATTATCAGTCTAAAGGATACGCCATCGCCATAGCAAATCTGGGGGATACGGTGGTTTACCTCGCGTTTCCCGAAATGCTACTGCATCTCAAGGGAATCGATAATTGCCTACGTGCGTCTGATAGATGACTCTAATGCCAGCGTTGTATCGATCTTCATCAGTGCAGCAGAGTTTTTGGTGATCCTGGCTTCCCTTAGAAAACGAATGGGTGAACGCTCTTCATTGGATTCGATCAGTTCTTTCAGCGCGACATCAGTATCGCGTCACAGATCTTTAGCAACCCAAACTCGGCCAGTAGAGTGAATCAAGCGTGTGAGGCGTCGTTAAGCAAAAATATCATTGGCAACGGCGCCATGGACGTCTGTAAGTCGGAAGTCCCTTCCGGCATAGTGATATGTGAGTTGTTCGTGATCCAGCCCCATCAGGTGCAGAATAGTTGCATGTAGATCATGAATCGTCATGCGGTCTTCTATTGCATAATAACCAAAATCATCAGTCTTACCGTATCGAAAACCNCCTTTGACCCCTGCTCCGGCCATGAACATTGTAAACCCATCGCTATGATGATCTCGTCCAATGGTTGCCATGTTACCTTGTTGCGAAGTTGGAGTTCTGCCAAACTCACCGCCCCACAGGACGAGCGTGTCGTCAAGAAGTCCACGTTGCTTAAGATCCTGGATGAAGCCGGTTATAGGCAAGTCGATCTGCGCGACGTTGATCTCGTGTCCCTTTTTGATGTGGCTATGTTGATCCCACTGCTCATTGTTAAAAGGCAACGAATGTGCATGGCTTACCTGGATAAAGCGGACGCCTCGCTCTGCGAATCGACGTGCAAGTAGCAGCATTTGTCCCATATTTGAGGTAGCCGGGTTATCCAGGCCATACAAGGATTGTGTCTCCTTCGACTCACGGCTCAGATCTGTTGCTTCTGGTGCAGCTGTCTGCATTCTAAATGCCATTTCAAAGGACTCGATACGTGCTTCCAACTCGCTGTTAGGGCCAGTGCCATTGCGGTATCGCTCATTGAGCTCCTTAAGATGATTCAACATTGCCCGTTGTTGTTTAGACGATAGAAACTGATTTGTTAAATACGGGAACCGTGCATCCTTTACCAGTGTGTTGGGATAGCCCGGTGCACCAAGCGGTACTCCTTGATGAATTGATGGGAGAAAGGCTGTGCCATAATTGTCGACGCCGCCGTGCAAACTGGTCGGACATATCGTAATGAAGCTTGGCAGGTTCAGGTTTTCCGTCCCCAGGCCATAACTAATCCAGGAGCCAATGCTTGGGCGCAATGTAGCTTCNGCGCCGGTGAATAGCTTCATACACGCGCCGCCGTGGGCGATATTGGTTTCACACAACCCATGAAGCATACATAGATCATCAGCTACCTTGGGCAAATGCTGCCAAAGCTCACTCATTGGAATGCCTGATTTGCCAGTCGGTCGGAATCTCCACGGGGATTTCAAGAGATTGCCACGGTTTGCGAATTTCACTCGCGTGCGCTCAAAGGGTGGTTCCTTTCCGTCGTGCTTGTCGACCATCGGTTTGGGGTCAAACAAATCGATATGCGACGGCCCACCGTGCATAAATAGAAAGATGATTCTCTTTGCACGCGGTACAAAGTGCGGCTGCTGTGCGGACAGCGGATGTCGTGACGTTTGAGCACTNCCTTGTTCTGCAAGCATCGCATTTAACGCAAGTCCACCAAACCCAACGCACCATTGGTTTAGCAGTGAACGACGGTGGATTTTAGAATGGGGTTGCATGGTTTGGTATCAATGGTGGANTTNGCACGCCTCAGTCGAGATAAATGAACTCGTTGGCAATTAACATGGAGTGGCATACGGCCGTCCATGCTGTCAGTGGATTGTCCGGGCGATCGCCGGTTGCCCCATCTGCAGTAAGGAAAAACGTCCGAGTACTAGCCAGCTCGGCATTAATTGGCGGTCGGTTATAACATCGTAGAAACAACCAGTTGATTTGCTCTTCAAGGCTGCTTCCGCCATGTTGGATAACGAGGCGAGCGAGTGCCTGAGCGTAATCGTGAATAACCGGATTGTTAATCAGGTACATTGCCTGTGTCGGTACTGTGGTGGTTACTCGGTTACCTTCCGGTGCAGCTGGGTTCGGGAAATCGAATACCGTTAGCATCTCAAAGACATTCGTGCGTACGACAGGTAGATACACACTTCTCTTTTGAGACGTCTCATAGATTTTGCGATTGCCCGCAAGGCCATCAACGGAGGGGCTAAGGGTAGCGATACCGCCAAGTACTTCTCCACTCGGTTTAGTGTCGAGTTTTCCGCTGATCATCAGTAACGAATCGCGTATCGCTTCTGCTTCAAGGCGTCGTGGTTGCCATCTCCAGTAGTTTAAATTNCCAGGGTCCATTGCCGTGTTTAGCTCGGAGTATTCACCAGACATTTGAAATGTCTTACTACTGATTATGTAACGGTGTAATTGTTTGAGTGACCAGTTGTGTTTGATCAAATACTCGGCAAGGTGGTCTAGCAGCTGCGGATGGGATGGTTGTGTGCCGGACAGGCCGAAGTTTTCTGTACTGTCTACAAGAGGACGCCCAAAGTGCCAACGCCAAACGCGGTTGGCGATTACACGGGCAGTTAATGGGTTTTCCTCAGAAGCAATACTTTGGGCCCATCGCAGGCGTCCACTAGCTTCTGTTGGATACGGTGCCTGGTCCGTGCCCTCGACGATTTGCAGAAATCTTCTTGGAACCACATCGCCATGGCTTAGATGATTGCCCCGAATGAAAACTGGACTGTCCTGAGTCTCGCCATCTTGAACCGCCATCACCTGTAGTTTGGGTGCTTCGCTTAACTGTTTGTTGACTTCTTGCAGGTTGGCATCTAGCGCGTCGAATTGGTCCAGCGCTGTCTCTGAAAGCTCGCTGCGGCTGGCACGCCTGTTGATTCGATCCTTGAGATCGCCGCTCGCATTGTTGGTGAGTATGGCGATAAGGTCTTCCGGTAGAGAATCAGCCGTCCCATGCAAGAAATGCGCAAGTGGTTCATTCGATTTGGAGACGATATTTGCTACTTCGATCCAGCGTTGCAGTACATGGGGGTTAAGCATCTGTTGCTCAATCGCAACTTTAAGATCCGAGTCTGGGTCACCTGCCTTGGCAGAGACTAACTGGATTTTGTCGATGTGCGAAACCGCACCTTCACGTTCCAGGCGAATGCGATGTGGTTCTGCTGACAAGTTGAGCTCTATCTCGTCGTGCCACTTCTGAAACTGGTGCGTCCAACCTCCAGTCGTGGCACTGACTGCATCCTCCTTGATCAGTTTGTCGTCAACGAACAGTCGCATTGGGCGGGAATCCAACGCAGCATAACGGATTCGCAATTGCTGTTTGCCGCTTGCACGCGGTGTTAGGTTGTATTCAACAAAGTAGGTCGATTGTCCGGTCGGTGGATCTGAGATGTAGGTGACATCACCACTTGTAAATGCCTTAATGTTTCCCGCNTCAAATGCCTCGGCTTCTTTNAANGGAAGATTGAAATNATCAATGCGTGCGAAAGCAACTTTATCNACATGCGCCATCAATCGCGGGACTTCGAANGCGATTGTGTTGATCCCTTCCTTTAGTTCGTAACGGCCNGANACGTGCCACTTTTGATTGTCTGGATACCAGCCTCCTGTTGTTTGNGCCAAGGCATCGGTTGAGACCTGTTCGCCGTTAATGGATAAGGTCGCNGGGCGTGATTCCTTTGCTGCATATCGAAATTCAAGTTGATAGGTACCTGCCGCNGTTGCGTCGTAGTCATATTCAACCCAAATGCGTTCGTTGGTTCCTTTGTCCGCGATGATNCCGATTTCTTCGCCATAACCGTCTGTCTCGATACCGGCAAATCCGCGNTCGAATTGCTCCGCTTCGATGATTGTGATCAAGTCACCAGCGTTATCGCTGGCGATTGCCGCGGCACTTGCCGGATTTGTGTTTGCTTTGTCCAGATTAATAAGGACTTCTGGTGCAATCTGAGTTTTCCAATGTCGAAATGCCTTGGGTAAGACACTGAAATACCGGGTCGCATGATCTATCGCTTCCTGNCCAAGTTTTAGCCCTTGTTCTTGCGCGAGATTGTTGAGCTTAACTTCGATTTCCCGTTTGTTTTGAAGGATTCCAGAGGCAGCGGGATTCTCAAGATCCCGTGTTGTTAGGTCTGTACTCCGTAATACGCCAGCCAAGGCGTAGTAATCTTCGGTTGGAATGGGATCGAATTTGTGGTCATGGCATCGTGCACAGGCAATCGTTGTTGCTAGAAATGTCCGCCCTATCGTATCGATTTGCTCATCAATAATGTCGGCACGCTTCTTTTCCTGATCCTGCTCCGCATCGATTTTGATTCCGAGCGCCAAAAACGTCGTTGCTATTATGTGACGATTATCCCTCGCAAGATCGTCTGAAGGGGGAAGTAAGTCTCCGGCGAGTTGCTCAACAATGAAGTCGTTAAATGGAGTGTCTCGATTAAAAGCATCAATAACATAATTGCGGTAGTGCCATGCAAGTGGATATGGCTTGTTCTCGTCCGCTCCGTTGGAGTCCGCATATCTAGCTACGTCCAACCAATGCCGTCCCCACCGTTCTCCATATTGAACGGTTGCGAGTAGGTCGTCCGCCAACTTTGCATATTCTTGCTGGGATAGTGTTTCCTGGTGTTTCTGGACATGCGATAGCGATGGTGGCAATCCAGTAAGCGTGTAACTGAGTCGTCGTAATCGCTGGATGGCCGTTGCCTGATCCGGAGGTGTTAAACCCTCCTGTTCTAATCGTGCAAGAATATACGTGTCGATGTCATTGTGTGGCCATTTGTCGTTATGTACCTCAGGTAATGTGGCATTCAAAGGCTGATACGCCCAGTGTTTCCGCGCAGATTGAAAGTCTAGCTTTTTCTTCGCGACAGGAGCCGCAGACCTAAATGAGTCAGGTACGACAGCCCCATCCTCTATCCATTTTGTTATGTTGTCGCGGAGGCTTTGTTGCAGCTGCCCTTTAGGAGGCATTTTGAAGTCATCGTAATTTAGCGCTGAGAGGATTAAGCTCTCAGCAGGCCTTCCTGGTGTAATGGCTGCTCCGGAATCTCCCCCGCGGAGCATTCCTTCAAGGCTATCGAGGCGTAAACTTCCTTTAATCGACTTGGCCTGTTGGCTGTGGCACGCGAAGCAGTGTTGAATTAACACTGGGCGCACTTTCGACTCGAAAAAATCTACCAAANCCTTNTCATCAGCGCGTACAGTCACCGTTGTTGCCAATAGCAAAACGAAAATGAACAGATTGCGCATGGTGTGCTTGCAGTTATTAAGGACCAACTCCAGGAGGTGAATTACCATCCAGCGGAGTCTATGGCGTATCGCAGTACCTTTTCATCGCTCACCTCGATTCCAAGCCCAGGTTTGTCTGAAACGGCAAGGTGGCCCGACTCGATCTCAAATGGTGTTTCAAGGATGTCATCAAGTAGGCCGTAGTACGTTGTATCGTTACCTAGTGTGTAGGATGCGCCGGAGGCGGCGACATGAATCATGGCTGCGGTTTTCGGGCCAAGGTCGTGTCCGCAATGCATGATGCATGGAATGTTGGCCGCCTCGCACAAGTGGCCAATTTGTACACACGGCAGGATGCCACCAGCGATGTGAGTGTCCGGTAGTAAAAAGTCAGCAGCGTTTGCCTTAAGAATCTCTACAACGGAATCCGGTTCGACCACACTTTCATTTAGGGCGATAGGCGTTGTAGTCTGTTGCTTGAGCCAATGTGCGTCTGACAGAGGCTCAGCCATGATGGGTTGTTCTAGATACTGCAATTCATAGGGCTCAAGGGCAGTTGCTAACTGAGCGGCCTCTTCAGGGCTGTAGGCACGGTTGGGATCGATGCGTATTTGTAGCTTGTCGCCGACTGCATCCCGAATACCGCGTACCATGTCGAGGTCTTCCTGGATGTCACTTCCAGCTTTGGTTTTCACAGTGGTGAATCCCATGTCCACGTACTGGCTACAGATTTGACCGGCTTCTTCGTATGATTTGATTCCCATACACGCAGCCAACTCAACGCGATCTTTCAAGGCACCGCCTAGTAATGTAGCCACCGGTAAACCAGTTTGTTTCCCCCACATATCCCACATCGCCAATTCAATGCCGGAAAACAGGCGTTTCTCAAGCGTACATTCCTGATGGTAAAGTTGGATGTTGCTTGCATCGCGACCATCTACAAACGGCAATGCTGATTCATACATTGCGCTGGCAGAGAGGTCTGGCAGGAAATTCGCATTGAATTCACCCCACCCGATAATGCCATTGTTAGCTTCAAGGCGAACGATGCCGCTAACGGTGGTGTCACTGGTGCGAATGTGTGAACGGTACGGCTTAATCGGGGGCTTTTGACCAATTTCAACAAGCGCAACCTTGATGGAATTGATGATCATATTTCCCAGCCCTTTCTGTACTCTTTCGACAGCATTCCGTTAGCTTGGTCGTTATTGGTAATTTTGAATCGTTTGGGGTTAAACTCGATTTCGTCGCCAACTCGATAGGCGATGTTTCCAAGCAGTACGATTTCCGTAAATGGACCGGCGTATTCGAAATTGCTTCCTGTGCGTGAACCTGTTTTGCATGCATTAATCCACTGCGCATGGTGGCCTGGGGAATCCGGTAAATACTGATCGGGTGCCTTAAATTCTGAATCCTTGTCATTGAGCGTCACCACCGGATGTTGGCCGTGGGCACAGGCGATTGTTCCTTTTTCGCCAATGAACATAGACCCATTCATCGGTAGCGATGACGCAATGGACTCAGGTACTTTGGCTTCTCCTTCGTACCAGTAGACATCCACCGGTGCATAGTCCTTCCGTTGACCGAATGAGAACTTGGTAATCATCCACGTCGGCGCGCTGTGAGGGTTTGGCGTGGGGCCTTCGCTGCTGACTTTGACCACACCACCAAGCTTTAGTCCCCAGTAGGTCGGATCCATCAGGTGAATTGCCATGTCACCTACCGCGCCGCATCCAAAGTCCCACCATCCGCGCCATTTAAACGGCAGATACGCAGAGTGGTATGGTCGCTGTTTTGCAGGACCCAGCCACGTATCCCATTCGATGTTGGATGGTATGGCTTCGCTTTTTGCGGGGCGATCCATTCCCTGTGGCCACCACTGGCCTGGGCGATCCGTGATAATGTGAACTTCACTAACCTGCCCGACCGCCTTGGTCTCCAATAATTCGACTAATCGCAAGTAACCGGGATGCTCATGGTTTTGCGTACCCATTTGTGTTGCGAGCTTCATTTTCTTTGTTAGTTGCGTTATGACGCGAGCTTCTTCAACGGTGTGCGTCAGTGGCTTTTCACAATAAACATGCTTTCCGGATCTGAGTGCACGAACAGTTGCTGGCGCATGTTGATGATCCGGAGTTGCGATGACAACCGCATCGATATCATTACGGTCGATCAGTTTGCGATAGTCGGTATATTGGTCTGCATTTGGGTGACGCTGCCCTGCACCGGTGAGGCGATTCTTATCTGTGTCACAGAGTGCCACGACATTTTCACCACCCATGGCTGCTAAGTCTGCAGCACCTCGTCCGCCAACTCCAATGACACCTACATTTAAGCGTTCATTGGCGCCTTTCGCACTTGATGGCAGGAACATCGGTGCGGTACCGGTTAACGCAGACGCCGCCAAAAAAGAACGACGTGATAAGTTATTTCTCTTGGCCATCATGAGGCCTTTCTGTTTGTTCTTGCTTGATTTGGTTAGCCAGCAGTTTATTTACATGCGGCAATACGTCGTGCTCATACGTAAACTCACCGCTGTTGTCATCTGGGAACGTCTTGGCAACCGCTCCACTTTGGTCGTAAATAATGACGGTTGGTAGGGCATATGAATTCACTTTCTTAAGCACTGTTTCATCGCTATCTTTGGAGATGAAGTTTTTCACCAAGCCGACTTTGTTGGTTTCTGTTCCATTTATGCGGTTTAGAAACGCATCTGCTTCTGCTTGCTGTTGTTCGACACTGTCATCTTCCGCGCCTGTGTAATTCAGGTTTACAGAAATGCACTTAACGTGATCACGATTTTCAGATTGTAGGTTTACCAGGTTTGGAAACTCCCGCATGCACGGTGGGCAGAAGTTGGACCANAGATCGACGACAACGACCTTGCCTGCATGTTTACTGATTTCGTTTTCTATTTCTTCCCAGNTGGCAGGTGTCGTCGTCAATTTTGGGCCGGAACAACCGAATGTCGTGACCAGCAATAACAATGGCATAAGTTTGTACGAGNGGGTGAGTATCGTCATGTGTCTTAATTTGTCGCTTATTGCAGAATTGAGTTTNCGTTTTCTGTGATGTTATGTACGTCGTCTGCTGACAGTGCCTCTTTGTCAGTTGCGTAGTTTGCTCGAATCTCCAGACCTCGCCAAAACAGCACAGTGAACGAGGCTTTCTTTGCGATCTTATAGTTAGCCGGTCCCGCTGAACCGTTGTAAACCGTTAGCGGCACATTTCGAATCTTATGTTTCTTCCCAAACTGTTTAAGTGTGGCTTCGGCCGCTACGGTATCCTCTGCCAGAAGGCACAGAAAGGCGCGTANCTGGCTGCCGGAGTTACCCTCGACGAGGTTGTCTACTTTCTTGACCAAACTGGCCAAAGAGTCGCTGGTCTCGCGAACAAAGATCGCGATAACCGGGCGACCACCAAAGACTCACCTATAGCATACGGTTTTGCCTTTGTGTGGTCCCGTCAAATCAGTGACGTCAAAAGCATCGGCAAAGTCACCGACAGGCAACCCGGATGTGACGTCACCGCATAAGTGTGATGTCATCAGTGCAGTTGCAATTATCGCAAACATTGCAGGCGTGCGATTGTTCATATGAATGGCTCTATATTCGATAATTTGCGAACTCCGTCACACAATAAGCGCGTGATTTTGCGGAGTCCCATGGAGTAACTTATTATACCATTGGTTTAGCGAAATAACGCAAACGGACGACCGTTGGAAACCTAAGCAATATCAGGAATGACATGTACCATACAGACGAACAAGCACAGGCGTTGATGGCTGAGGCGATCGACCAGATGAATCAATACTATGTTGATCGTGGNATCTTTCAGGGTAAGTTTGGCTACGGCACGCGTCCGGCTGTCATCGTTGTTGACTTTGCACTTGGGTGGACAGATGAGTCGTATGCGGGCGGAACTGCCAGGCTCGATTCCCCTGTAGAAAACACCGCTCGGCTTATCGCCGTTGCTCGTCAAAAAGATATTCCGATTGTCTACACCACTAGTCCGTATCGACCTGAAGGTGCTGATCAGCCCTTTAAATCTGCCGCTGATGAATCTTCGAAGTACAGGGAATGGGATGCCCGTGCGGTTGAAATTGATGAGCGCGTTGCACCGTCAGCACCAGATCTGGTGATTGAAAAAGAGAATGCGAGTGCGTTCTTTGGTACCCATTTGATTGGTTACTTGACCCAGCTCAAAGTCGATACCGTCCTGATAACTGGTTGCAGCACTAGCGCCTGCATCAGAGCCACTGCAACCGACGCGAAAAGCTATAGGCTTAAGCCCGTGATCGTCTCGGATTGTGTTGGTGACCGTAGTGCAGCAGCTCACGTTTTCACGCTTGCGGATATTCAGGCAAGATTTGCAGACGTAGTCTCTCTGGATGACTCTCTAGAATATGTTGAGTCTCTATGAGACCAGTGCCGACCGTAACCCCGCAACGAGTGGCTCGATGTCGCGTTGACGAAGTGCCACCGGATGAATCATGAGCAATCCATCGTCAAGCAAACCATGGTTAATATAGATCGGCGTTGACTGGTTCCTGAGATTGCGGCAAACATCAAACGCATCCATACCGGCCTCTGCTACATCAATTAGCAGACGTGGAATTGAAGCCGGGCCATTATCCTGATAACTGAGGATGATGCCGCAGTCTGAGATGCTCGATTCGATTTGTCGCAGTATGTCCATGCAGTTGCTGTGGAGGTCTTCCGGATTCTCATTTAGAAATTCTTCTAATGCGGCCAGTACGGCCAACACTTCTTCCTTGGCGACTTTCATGCCACGCCCTAATCCGTGTCGTGGCATACCGGTCAATTTGGACTTATTAATTAGTGACGCAGGTGGATCCCACAATTGTGGATGGTCATCCATGTCGAGCATTTGCAGGGCGGAGCTTGCGATCAGGTCTTTATCCCCAAGTAAGATCCCGGTTGCTTGGGGACCACCGATGACCTTGCCGCCACTAAAAGCAACAAGGTCTACTCCGCATGTTGCGAGTTTTTTGAAATTGTCATGTGGCGGTAGTTCGCCTGCAGCATCCGCAATAATGGGCAAGTCATGTTGCTTGGCTAATGTAATTATCTCCGACAATGCCGGCCGGGAACTGTTTTGAATCACATAGACGATTCCAGCTGTATTCTCATTAATTGCAGCTTCGTATTCCCACGTCTCAACACGTCTGACACCTGCACCGCTGATTTGTTCATTTAGTCCAACTTCAACAAGACGGGCACCAGCTGCGCGTATGGCATGGTCGTATCCACTGCGATGCTCGCGTGCGATGATCATCTCGTTCGCGAATTCATCAGCGTGTGGTAACGCATCCATCTTGGCGGCATCATATCCAGCCAGAATGGCGGCCGTCCCGAGAGTTAAAGCCGCAGCAGCGCCGCTGGTGATAAGCCCTGCCTGTGCGCCGGAAAGCTCTGCCAGTCGTGTACTGGCAGATGCGTGCAGCTGTTCAATGGAGACGGAATAGTCGCTCGCTGATCGATAGGCATCAAGTGCAGACTGTCGAATTGGCGCACCACCAAGTCGGGTAACCGTGCCGCACGCGTTGATGATCGTCGGCGTATTTATCGAGTCATAATTCATGCTGTGTCCTGATTTGATGTGAGGATGCCACGAATGCGGTTGCATGTTAGTTCAATCTGGTCGTCATTCATCTCGATGGCATCGATGTATATGAATCCTTCATTTGCATGATGTGCGCGGAGCACAATTGATGGCGTGTTGTTCGCCATCTGTTCGGTAAGCTGAAAGACGTCGACCCCGCAAATTGCTGGCGTCAGCGTCAGTCGTGCTCGTGAAAACGGGCAACCGTTAGGATCCGGGTCGATTTGAAGTTCCAAGCCATCGATGCCGGATAATAGGGAGACGACCAAGCCGGCTTTGCGGTCTTGCTCCATCGTCCATGCTTCTACATCTTCACTCATGCGAAATTGAAGCGCAGCCATGGCGCCGATGATGGCTTCTTTACCTGCCTTCATTCCCCGCCCGATACCACGGTTTTGTAATAGCACGGCGTCGATAAGTTCCTTTCGACCTGCGAGGATGCCGCCGGTTGTTGAACATAAGTACTTGTGTGCGCTTGTGATTACCAGATCACAGCCTATGTCGATCAATGAAGAGAGCCGTTGGTCTTGTGCCGCGGCGTCCAGTATGACTGGCAGCTTATGTTCGTGTGCAATTTTTACCATTTGTTCAAGTGGAAGCATGCCTTTGTGGACTGCATGATGTGACTCGACGCATAAGATCGCAGCCACGTCGCCCTTGTCAATTGCATGGTATACCTCTTCAGGCAACGTGCGATTGACAACCCCAACTTCCACGGGTGTTGCACCAGCCAGCCTAATGTTCTGTGTGATCGGTGCACCATAGTTAACGCAATGGCCTTTTTGGATCACCACGCGGTTTGGCATTCCAGTTGAGTCCGGCAATTGCAGTACGTTTCCAAGAGAAGTGCCGGTCATGCATGCTGCGATGGATTCCGTTATGCCTGCTGCCGTGCACGCTGTGACACAGCCGGATTCTGCGCCCGTTGCATTGCTGATGATGTTGCCGGCAGCGGCTTGAAGTTCATCCAAGTCGAAGAAATAGTCTAATGATTCTCTAACCTGATCTGCAATTTCAGGCAGAACGACGGCTCCACTGAGTTTCGTCATCTTGCCACAGGCATTTATGATCGGAGTTAAGTTGTACTTTTCGTATAGGTTCGTCATTTGAATCCGTATAAACAAGAGTTCAAAATAGTAGACTATTGTTCGCTGAACTTTTGATTCTAAATGGCACATCCGCGCGGTGATAGTTTCCGTCGCTAGAGGATTTTGAAATGCACGTAGATTTGTTGATTAAAAATGGAATGGTTATTGATCCTTCACAGAATATCCATGCAATACAAGATGTTCTTGTTAGTGATGGATTGATCGTCCAGACGGACGAAAACGAAGAGGTTACGGCAACACGAACAGTGGATGCAGCAGGTTTACTGGTTACCCCGGGCATTATCGATCTGCATGCTCATGTCTATCGTCGCCATGTCCCGTTATCGGTTGATGCTGACCAAACTTCATTAGCTGGCGGAGTGACAACGGTGCTCGATGCAGGCAGCGCTGGCAGTTACAACTTTGACGGCTTTCGCCATGAAGTGATCGATCAGGTTGATACCGAAGTGTTCGGGTTAGTAAATCTGTCGTGTATCGGACTTGTAGCTGCGCATTATGGCGAGTTGATGGATCCNCGTTACGCGGATCCCGACGGTGTGGTAGATGTGATTCAGCGCAATCCTGATGTTGCAGTCGGTGTGAAGATACGCGCCAGTGCNCANATTATTGGTTCGGGCCANCAAGGATGGGATACCTTCCTGAAGGCAGTGCAGGCAGCACGTGACTCCGGNACNTGGTTGATGATTCACATCGGTGAGAGTCCTATGCCTATCCCGGAAATGTTCCCGCACCTTGAACCTGGNGATTGTATTACTCANTGCTTCAANGGCGGTGGTGAGACCATTCTNAATTCAGACGGAAAGCCATTTCAGGAGGTGNTNGAAGCGAAGAAAAATGGGATCGTCTTTGATGTGGGCCATGGATTTGGCAGTTTTAACTGGGATATCGTACAAGCAGCATTGGATGCCGGGTTTGAACCGACATCTATCAGTACGGATCTGCATGAAATGAACTTACATGGACCGGTGTACGACATGCCGACGACGATGTCCAAATTCCTGTGTTTGGGNCTGCCGCTGGATCGAGTGATCGCGATGGCAACCTGTGATGCCGCCAAGGTGCTNGGCATGCATGACGACTTGGGAACTCTTGCACCNGGNACCGNGGCCGACATTACATTTCTNGAATTACACGAAGGTGAGTTTGAGTTTACTGATAGCTACCGGCAGACAAGAATGGGCNGCCANAAACTGTCCGCTGTTGGTTTGGTGCGCAAGGGGAATCTGGCTACAAACAGCAATCGATTGAAGGGCATCAGGAACTAACCGATTGTTCACAGTCAACGAATAGCCAGCACGACGAACACAGGATGTAACAGCCAAAACCGATTAGCAAGACGGGCATCCATTGATTGATGTTCTCTTCGATAATCGCGTCCTTCTGCTCCTGACTCAGTTCTTGAACTACTGCCTGAGGTTGTGCCGAAGAGTTTGTTGAGTCTGCCGATTGTACGACCGCCGTTTCAGGTTTTTCCGGCACCAGATAACCGTAGGCAATTGATCCCACGATACCGATTACTACCGCAAATGCATTTACAAAGGAAAACATAGTTGCCGTGAATCTACCGCCGATATCCGTCAAGGCACCCCATCTTGTTGCCAGACTGATGTCTGCAAATATCTTTACGACTCCTAGCAAAATACAGAATAGGTATGGTTCGTGAGTGAAGAATAACGCCACACCNAAGACGACTGCGGCCATACCCTTTCCAAACGCCCCCATTATTCGACGCGCCCATTTACGGCTTATTTTCCGAACTGCAGCGTCGTTAAGGAATCCACCGATTACGCCTCCGATCGCACCACCGATCAACGGAAGCGACGAGTAGATNCCCATTTCTTTGTAGTCCAGNTGATGNCCTTCCCGCAGGAAAAGTGGAATCCATCCTGAGAAAATATGATCTGCTACGGTAGAAAAACTGGCGGCTAGTGCCAAAAGCAAAACGCTGATTCTTGCTCGTGGTGAACTCTCAGTTAGCAGTTGCTTAAAACTCACACGCTCCTGCTCGCCTGCGGGAGTGTCGCCCGCACCAATGAGAGCCAATTCAGCAGGGTTCACATTGGGGTGATCTGCGGGGGTGTTTCTGACAACGATGAAAAAGGCGATTGCGAGTATTATTCCTCCGCCGGACAGAATCAGAACTGCTAGCTGCCAGCCCATGCCGATTGTACCGATGAGTACCGTTGCTATNAGGATATTGGTGACTGCACCACCAAAGCGGGCAAAGAATACACCGATCCAACCCTGGACAGTAGTTCGGATGTGAGGCGGGTACCAACGCTTTGTCAACCAACCCAAGGCAGCGAACACTGCACATTGTCCGGTGCCAAGTAAAATGCGTCCGAGATAGAGTAACCACATGTGCGGTGCTGCAGCATGCATGGCCAGTCCAATTGACCAAACTGCAATTGAGACTGACAGGAAGATATGTGCCCCAATGATGTCAACAAGAATGCCAGCCGGTAATTGCACGGCACCATAAAAAATAGAAAACAGGGCTTCGAGATATCCCAGCTCTTCTGAAGTCAGGCCGTAGGCATCTCTGATATCCGGCTTCAAAATGCCAAATGCGTAGCGATGTATGTATAGAAACAGTGAGGTCAGACAACCCAGCGTAAACACATTCCAACGAATGTGCGAAGGCTTGCNGTGAGACTCGTCTTGAAGGTCAAGCGACTCGGTTGTGAGCGTTTCATTCATACCGTACTGTGAATTCTTCTTCGATGGCAGGATCTAATTCAATACCCAGACCTGGTCCTGTTGGCACCGGTACACGACCATCAATTACCGGTGGAAGATTGGAAACGAGCTTTCGCATAAGTGGGCTCGGCCTCAGACAGTATTCAACAAGATCACCATTAGGAACAGTTGAAATCCAGTGCAGGCTCGCTGCAAGATTGATCCCCGTGCTGAAACAGTGTGGCACAGCGCGACGGCCTGCTGCAATTGCCATGTCAGAGACGCGTTTGCACACCGTGATGCCACCACAAAANGCGATATCAGGCTGGACNACNTCGAGTCCACGCTCGATCAAATCTTCAAAGTCCCAGTGCGTGACATCCCCNTCACCNCCGGCAATCGGTATTTCGCTGCGTTTGCATANCTCTGCATANCCTTTGCGATCATCCTGCCCGACTGGTTCTTCAAGCCACGCAATATTAAANGGCTTGAATAATTCAGTGCGACCTAACGCTGTCTCCCAGTCCCAGGCATGTCCGGCATCTACCATGAGGTCTCGGTCGTTGCCAACGGCTTCACGTGCGGCCTGTACATGTGCGACATCGACATCCGGGTCAGGGCCGATAGGTCCCCAGCCGAACTTCACAGCGGTCAATCCCATCTCAACGTATTCGTGTGCCATTGCAGCGGTCTCTTCAGGTGTGTCTGCAAACAGCACACTGGCATATGCGCGTACGTCGTCCCTGACTCTTCCNCCAAGTAACTCTGAAACGGGTTTTCCTTCGATCTTCCCCTTCAAATCCCATAACGCGATATCGGCGCCGCTAATGGCGTGGATAGCCGCGCCGCGGCGACCGTATCGGTTTGTTTCGTAGTACATCTTCTCCCAAAGACCTTCGACGTCACGAGGGTCTTCGCCAACTAGAATCGACGTAAGTCCGTGGCGGCGGGCAGCACTGCGTGGAGCGTCGAAGCACGCTTTGCACACATAGGATTGGCTGGTGACTTCGCCGATACCCGTTAAGNCTTCGTCGGTATGNATTTTTACCACCAGCACATCTAGCGTGCCGTCTGGAATGGCNTCTACTACCGGTACTCTCAAGTGAATCGGTTCAACAGCTGTGATTTTCATAGGGTNATNCTCAGTTCTCAAACGATGCGTTGTCGTCTAACGGAAAGATGGGCCTGACGACATTTTCAAAGGGTAGTGATTTTAGGTTGGCGCTGGTGGAGCCGATCACGTCCACGGCGCAAATGGCAGCGGCATCAGACTCGTAATAAGGTCGAAACCCGTTCGGNGATTTAACAACGACAATGTCATAGTCCGTTGGAGTCAGGCCATGGTCGCGAAATACGCGTTGACCAACAACGTACACACTTTGCTCNGTCACCAGTATGTCGATGTTCTGATGNTGCANGACCGCGATACGGCCACCGTATCCAGTGAGTCCGTTTTCNTAAGTGAAATGGCCATCATGCAGGCTCTTTACTTTGACGGTGAGCGAAACCGGTTCAAATCGTCCGGGATCTAACGAACCGCCNAATCTGGCAATCATCGCTTCACCAACCCCGGCGGTAAAAGCAGCATGCACAGCNCCGGCATCGACGATCGGAACAAGTGCCCGTCCGTCGAAATCTGAATACATGAGGCCTTTTAGTATCTCGTTGCTNTCCCCCGAAGCGCCACTGGCTGTTGCATCCGCAGCATCTGAAAATACCGTTAGCCCATCGGTGTTCTTGGCAATCGCGATCGACTCATCGAGACTAATTAAGTCAGCTTTGAACATCTCCCGATGATCCCACATGAACTGGGCAATTCGGCCGGCGTCTTCCAGTGATTCGGCTTTATTTCCATTACGCACGACCAAAACGTTAGAGCGTAGTTCCGGAACATCAGTGAACGCGTTGCCAATGTTTACACCAGCAGAGATGCCTGATGAACTTGCTTCGATCGCCTGACACATTCGGATTGCTTCGCCGAATTTACCCGTGGCGGTGATTAACTCATCACCCCGAACCAACATCGGTATCTTCACCGTAACCATTTNAGGCTTCGTCTTGCCGTCGATCATTTCGAGTAGTGCATTTGTTGCACGCTCGCCTGTGGAGTACTGATCTACATGAGGGTAGGTGTGAAATGGAACGATAACGTCGCATAGTGTGAGCATCTTGTCGGTCATGATGGCATGTAGATCGATACTCGCAACTAGTGGCACGTCACCAACGATTTCTCGCACGCCATCAAGCAGTCGGCCTTCAGGGTCGTTCTCGTCAATACCTGCCATCGCACCGTGTAGGCACATGTAAACGGCGTCAATCTGGTGATNCGTTGCTGCATTTCTGATCGAGTCGAGCATTTCTTTCAGNAGTTGATCCAGATCCTCTTTCGGGATTGCCCCGCCGGAGACACTCGCTGCTGACATCGTTGGAATGATGGAAATGTCATCACGCTTTGAGGTGAGATCAATAAAAGCCGAAAGTTCAGTATCCGTGCCGGTGTACTGAGTTATGATTTCGTCACCATGGTATTGGCGAAACATGCCGTAAACCGTCGGGTGAGGATTGAATGTTGCCGTCTCCTGACGGATTTCTGCAAATAGAATCTTCTTCATTGATGCACGGTTATGCTGNTGNGAGGTTCATTCGTGTTAGCCAGTGGATTGTCGTATCATTGTAGGCTGTTACAGACGGTACATAAAACGATTGAGAGAATAAGTTTATCTTGGGAAGGTGCGGCAATGCTTGAGAATCTGGCTGGTTGTTTAGAAGGAAAAGTGGCTTGGATTACTGGTTCATCGCGAGGACTAGGGCGTGTTATGGCAGACGAGTTGTGCCGGCTAGGAGCTAAAGTGGCCGTGCATGGAACACGTGAAGACAGTCCCACCACATTTGATGAAGGCAGCACCATGCATGATCTGGCAGCGGAATTATCTGAAGCACACGCCGGCGATGCCATGGCGACATGGTGTGATGTGACAGATCCTGATGCAGTTGAAGCCGTCGCTCAGTCCATCCGTGATAAGTGGGGGCAGATCGATATTTTGGTGACCTGCGCTGGTGGTGATATTGGACATAAGGGAACTAGTTATGGCAGTGGTGGTCAGCCGGATGACGATGATTGTCTCAATATTGATTTAGATGACCTTAGAAGCGTATTGGATCGGAATCTGATGGGCACGATTCACTGCTGTCGAAGCGTTGTACCTGAAATGNTCGAGAGGAAATCCGGCAAGGTAATAACGATTGGTAGTATCGGTGGCTTNTTTGGCCGAACGAACGGTTCNACATACTCCGTAGCCAAGGCTGCCGTTCATTCATANACACGTTGTCTGGCTGCTCAGNNGCGCCCCCACAATATTCAGGTAAACTGCGTGGCGCCTGGACCAACCGTTACCGAGCGATTCCTGAGGATACATGAGATCGACGATGAAAAACTNACTGAAGAAGGGACNCTGGAACGTTACGGTCGTCCTCGCGAGGTAGCAACGCTTGTCGGATTTCTGGCGACCGAGGCCGCAGAGTTTATTAGTGGCCAGGTGCTGAGAGTCGACGGCGCACTGCAAACATTTGCTGGGTAATTTCCATTACCCGGATATGTGAAGACTAATCTTCCTCACCGATCTCGCTGAGACGCTGCTCCCAGTCCCGTCCGGTTTGTCGACGGGCTTTGTATTGCTTCTGCGCCCAACTTTGCAAGAACATCAATAGAAATGCAAGAA
>PAXU01000014.1 GCA_002714565.1 Rhodopirellula sp. | reverse complement strand
ACCGAATTCGGTGATGATTTTGTGGTTACAAGAGATGGTGTTTATGGTGCAGGTCTGTATATCACTTATGCACAAGTTGAAAGAATTGTCGTTGACGCTGCAGAAGGTAATGACACATTCTTCATCGCCAGCACCTTCGAAGGAATTTCACTAGAACTGGTGGGTGGTAGAGGTTCAGATACCTTTAATTCCGGTGGAAATGATGGCCAACCAATCTATGTCGTAAGCAATGATCTACAAGGGCACAGCGGCCTGATTGACCACGNTGTTAGCAGCTTGGACGAACGATTCAATGAAATCTATGTACCGGACATCTCTGCCAAGGTTACCGATAATGATGAACCTGAGGTCGTAATCACTGTTCCACAGTCCGGGTTGATGGTTTTCGAAGATAATTCGAGCTATGACAGTTTCCTTGCATCCACTTACGACATTGTATTGACACGAGCACCTATCAGAACGGTCACGGTCACTGCAACTCCGACAAGGGATAAGGAAAGTGACATTGCTGCCGGCGGCAAATCGGTTTCGGTTGGCCGAGAGGCGGATAGCTCCTCTGCAAGTGGTGATGGAGTCACCATTCAATTCAATCGTGACAATTGGTTCACACCACAGACCGTGCACGTCTTTGCAGACAGTGATGACCTGCCGGAAGGTCGAAAACGTGTCATCATCCAGCACTCAGTTGCCGAAGGCGATAACCCTGATGATGGCGTTGGTTATGATCAACTGGCATTAGAAAGCATTGAAGTCGATATCATTGATGATGATGCAGCAGATGTTGTGATTATCGAAATGTCACCGACCGACGTGGGAACAGACGCAGACGGTCAAACACAAGTNGCCGAGTATAACGTTGAAGATGGTGCACCGGTCGGATTTGAAAGCGACCTTTACAAGGTAGTCCTCAGCCGGCCCCCGCCCACTGGTACGGTGAGAATTGAAGTATCTCCAGATTCTCAGGTTTCCACTGCAGACTCTAGTTGCACGACGTTATTAACGAATAACCGCGTTGAAATCACAAACGGTTCAACTGAAAAACAGATTTGTGTAAAAGCTGTACAGGATGCGAACAACGAACGATCACATTACGGCAGAATTACACATGACATTTATGATGCAGATTTAAATACATACTTAGCACTTGATGCTGCTGATATACGAACAGCATTAGCAGCAGCATTCAATCGCGATGTTACTGGAAAAATAGATGCAGAAGTTACCGAAGTTAACGGTCAAATCGTTATACAGCTAACTTCAGAAATACCGTTCCAAGCTACAGTAACCGACAACATCTCAATTGCCGATTCGAGCGTAAAGGCTGATACCGGTTCTGCCACTATTAATCCCAATGGTGGAAATGATGTCACAGAAGGAGACCGTTGGAATCTCCGCATCAATAACCAGCAATACTCTTATACAGCAGATGATCATGCCGATCTTACATCCACCGCTGTAGCAGCAGGGATCCTTAAAGCAATTAGCTGCGACAATCAGGATTGCGGTACTAATATTCTTGGTATCCAGAACGACGGATTCAATAGTGTCCAGTTAATCATTGATTCGAGTGACGCTGATGAATTTACCATTACGCAACCGCTTTACATCGACGGACTTGTCGGAAGCACGGCATTGACCGACGCGTTAAATGGCAAGGTATTCGATATCACAGAGATCACCGACCAGGGTGACAGCCAGACAATTACCATTGATAGTGTCTGGTCTGATGCCTACTCGTTGGGATTTGAGGTAACTAACGCTGAAATATTCGATTTTGAGAATTACGTCAACAGAATCAAACTCACCACTGACACCTCTACAGAACTTTCAGCCGGTGACCAAATCTACATCACAGCCATCAATCCAAATGCACCAGAAGACAGTAGTGAATACGTTCTGGCAAACAAGTTAAACAATAATCAATTCACAGTGCTTGCGGTTCTTGCCGAAGACGACGGTGTTGGGAATACAACCCACTATCTTGTGATAGATACAGGATGGGAAGGTGCCTACACGGACGGTGGAAATGTNGTTGCCGGTGGCGTTACACACACATGGGCAAGCTTAGACTTGGCGAATCAGTTAGTAGTCACACCCGTTGTGACGGAAAATAATCCGGAATATGTACTTGCGTGGGAAGTCCTTGCATCATCCAGTAACGATAGTCAGGCAGTTGCTANTGACCGCAGAGTTTCAGATGTAACCATTGGTGCTTCAAGTAACAATTGGTTCGCACAAGCAAATCTCATTCTGCAAATTGCAAATGAAAATGATGTCATTAGTGAGGGCACTGAGTGGCAAATCGACATCAATTACGGTGAGCTGGCTGACAGCATTTCTTATGGATATACAGCTGGCGCGGAACACGCCACACGCCAACCTCGACATGTCGACATAACGATTTATGACGATGATGCTCCGGGAGTCATCATTGAGCAATCAAACGGCGACACCCGAGTAACAGAGCCAACGACCTCGTCTATTGTAGGCCGTGGTAACGTTGTTCAAATGGCACCTGCAATTGTACTGATCTCCACTGATCCCGCCGTGCGTTTTAGTATCGTCGACATTGCGATTACCAACAGCGGTGAGCAAGTGGATTTCAGTTCATCTGCGATTTCATGGCATTTCCCTAATGAACCTGATGACACCGATGCCCCGCATGAAACCCATGACTTCCGTCAGATCACATTCGCTCTCAATGGCATTGCGACTGAAAATGATATTTGGACTATCGAAATCCAGGACAATGCGAACGCTAGTGTAGTAGCAGCAACTTATCAAGTTGGGGCAGATGACACACTTATAGACATTCGCGATGATTTATTCGCAGACTTCCAGTCTCCACAACACAGCGCTGTTGTATCAGCCATAAAAGAAGAGACACAAAATAAACTACGGTTTACCGGTACATTTGGAGCTGCTGTTATTGGTGAAACCGAAGAATTGCATGATCGCCACTCAACAGCACAAGATTTGGATTTATCTGAATGGAATAATAACTTTGACCGAAACATCCTTCGTTCCAGAGAATTACCGCATATCACAATCAACGGTACAGGGGATGGCAACGTAGATCTATACAAATTTAAGGTGACGGAAGAACAACTCGAAACATCNGAATCCACCGATGATAACGGTGAAAACGTTGTTAGTTTCATTGCAGATATCGATGGTGGTTTCAGCAGCGGCGATGCCATATTGTGGGCCAGTCGACTATCTCTATACCAACTAGATGAGACCGTTACAGCCAATGAGGATGACCCACGCAAATTACTAATCGCTGGACTAGGTTATTCTTCATTGGATACCGGTGCGTTGGGAAGCAACACATGGCTGGATGACTACATCACATTTAATATCAACGAAGCCGGTACTTATTACGTAGAAGTAGACGCCTGGTATCCATCCGGCGGAGGCATTCCAACCGGTGTCGATTATCAATTGCAGGTTTCTCTCGAAGGTCACTCTACAGGTCAATTTGTTTTCGCACCAGAACCACTTGCCAAGACTACTCTTGCGACTAGCGCTACTGGACAGAGTATCGATGATAGCCAAGATGACTTCTATACGTTATCCAATGCGGAAATCGGGAATGAATTAAGTAACAGTAACGCGGTCGACAGTAACGTACCATATGTAATGGTGAAAGGCACCGGCGACGGTGTATATGACTACTACACGTTTAACATTGGCACCGCCCAAACTAACCCGACATCCGGGCTAACAGACCCTCCAATAACTGAAACGGAGCCCGCACAGTACTACACGCAAGCATCGCTTGAATTGACCGGTGATGTCAATGAAGGTGACTTATGGCGCATCGGTCTTCGGGATCGCATCCATAGTTACGTCGCGCTGCAAAACGATGATCTTGATGACGTAGCCGTTGCATTGCAAAACAAGATTGAAACTGATGGCGATCATGCCGTTCGATACACGGTTGAATATCAGCCATCAACAGGCCTTAATGGACCAACCTTGGTCATCAGCGGTGTTCGTGATCCTAATGCGGAAGATGGAGATGACGGGCGGGACAAAGACTTTACATTACGCCATGCCAACGACGCAGATGATTACACAGGCGTACGGCAGATCTCATCGGATGCAGGCACAGTAACACGAGTGTTGTCGGCAATCACCACTGATGGTGTCAATAACCATGCACAATTCGCTTCCGCAGAAGTGACTATTACCGACAGCGGTTCGATCAATGATGTATGGTCGATATCCATTACTCCTGATAATGGAAACGAAGTCGAAGAGTCTTTCCCAATAATCAGTGCTGTCAGCGAATCGACCGTTGCTGGACAACTNGCCGCGCTGCTTCACGGTCTCGAAGGATTCACTGTAAGCAGCAATGGCGCCGAAATAACAATCGACCATGCGGATCCATTCACCGTAGTTGTCAGTATTGCATCGTCAGCACCAACCGGTACAGCAGAGATTTCCGGAACGCCGGTCGACGCATCGACCGTAAACTGGGATCAAGCAGTCTTTACCTTTAATCAGGTAAGGAAAGGCGAAACCTGGACGATAACGCTCGGTGGCAGCACTCCATTTGCCTACCAAACGGTTGCCGCCAGTGAAAACGTAGCACAGATGTTGGCAACATCGATCGATTCGCATAATGATTATGCTGCGAGTGTCGTCAGCGGACAGCTAGTCATAGAACGCGAAAGTGATAACACACCGTTTGCAGCAAGCATCCAATTGACTCCAGCAGGTCAGATTTCTGCAGCAGTTGACCCGACTGCCGACGACAATTCCTATGTGCTGACCTTCGACGCGTCTGGAAATGCGCTTGGTACGACTGGNATCAACCAAACCTGGACACTTGACTTAACTGCAAACGGCAATAATACACAAGTTCANGCCGAGGGCAACAATGATTCCGTGAACTCAATGGTTGCAGAACTGCAAACGAAAGTTGATCTTCTGGGCGACTATACAGCACAGATCACTGATGACAATTCAAATAGTTTGGTTATTCGTCGGAACATCGACTCGGCTGCTGTCGAATTTGGCCTTTCAGTAACAGAATCGGGTTTAACCGCAGCCACCTCACAGGCCGCCGTAGTAACTGTGGGTAATTATGTCATTGCAGGAGACAACCACCTGCTTATCTATGGAAATAATTCGGAGAGCTTCGCAGCCGGCACGGCCAATGCTACTGCTATCGGTCTGGCCAATGCAATTCAAGCCGACGTTCAGAATGGATTCCAGCTGGTAAACCAGAATGGTGATGCACTTACAGTGATGAGTTCTGTTGTAGACGCGGGCTTTTTACCGACACTAAGAACTGATCGAGAGCTCACGTCAATTTATGTGGAACGTACAGCGAAAGCATATGCACTGACGGGAACACCAGTCGGCGGTGAGACTCTTGATTTNGAAATTAATGGAACTTCCTTCGACCATCAAATCTCAGCCAATGAAAGCATCGGTAGTGTCCGGCAAGCCATCGCCTCTAAGGTTGACGATGATGCCAATTACCTGTCATACACCTTGGACAACCATATTGTCATTATCCCTGCTCAGGATAGCGCACTACCGGTTATCACTACAACTGCAACAAATACGGGAATCACAGTAGGTAATGCGATCACGCTAAATGCAACGAATTTCACGATCGCAGATACTTCGTTCATCGCAGGCGACCGCTGGCTCATTGATGTCGCAGTGGGTGACAAATTAGGAGACAACGCCGACCCAGGATATGTACTTACGAATACAGATTCCGACGCAACAACTCTTGCAGCCAACATGGCAGCTAACTGGTCAGTAAACAGTTCGTGGAATCATCATCAAATCAGCGATGACGATAATCTAATTATCGTACGAAATTCAAACACAGATTTAAGCGATACCAGAAGCGTATCGATCGAGCGAAACTCTTCGGTCACCACGAAGGATGGCCTGCGACTCAACCTCACTGGACATGCATCACTATTTGATACGTGGACGGTCGGAGTAACGGTTGCTGCATCCGACTCTGTAATCGCAAATCACGTAGTACAAAACAGCAATCCGTCACTCGACGATATTGCAGACGCAATTGAATCCGACATAGACGACAGTAATGACTACCACGCCTCAAGCGACTCTAACACCGTTTGGATCGCACGCGAAGATACACAAGACGTCGCAGCTGATAACGTTAACGTGACAGAATTCGAGCCGACATTCCCAACGCGACACATAAAACGGCTGAATATAAGCGGAAACTCAAATATAGGTGACAACTGGAATATCACGCTAGCTGACACAGCTGCGACAGCAATCGCTCATCAAGCAACAGGTACTGGCATTGCCGCTGTTGTAAGTGAATTAGCTGATGGCATTGATAACGACGCTAATAACCATTATTCAACACTTACGGTTGAAAACAGTTCAACTGACATTGACCTGTATATCCTGCGCACGGATCAGTCGTATGGAGCCAGTGGTTCTATCGCATTACCGGTTGGCCACTTCGATACTGCATTCGTCCAGTCGGGTGAAGTGCAACGTTACTGGCATCAAGAACTGTCAATCGAATCATCCAGTCCCAATGATTTGGTTCAAGCTCAAGAAGTCTGGAAAGTAACCGTTGATGGTGAACAGCTATTCATTGAACCTACGGTAAATGATGACGAATCGGATGTGCTTGCTGGAATTCAGTCAGAAATCAATGGAAACCCAAACATTGATGCCATCACAAATCCCGGATCGCCTCTTGAGATTATTCATCACGAAGGCACAAGGTCTGGTGCCGATGTTCTACTGATATCAGACATCATTCATGAACGTAACCACGCCTATGCCTTGAATGACAATGCAAGCACGGAATTAGATATAGATCATTATACGGAATACGAATTCCCTATTGCTGGCACGATTACGTCCAATCAGCAATGGACTGTTGAAGTAGATAGCACACAATACAGTGTGACAGCCGCCAAGGATTTCAAACCGTGGCTGCATTCCTCTAACCAAGTCGGACTGCAGCTAGCAAACCTAATCAATGCAGATTCTGACGCAATTGTGACAGCGACTGTTCAGCTCTTAGATGACGAGAATATCGGCACGTATACCAAGCTCATTCTTACTCCTAAAGGGTCCTCACCAAATCCATTCAGTGTTGGGACGTCGACCTCACCATCTATAGATAATCTTGCAACGGTTTTGCTCGATATCGATGAGACTCAACTGGTAACAGGATCAATCCCGTACGGCACGTACGACATCAATCTTGGCATATTAGGCACCATTTCACTGCCCGATTACCTGGGTTACACGATTTATCCAACCATAGAATTGGACGTCAGGGGCGAGAACGACGTCTGGAGCCCGGTGGTGCCATTGTTGACTAATGCAGCTGCTGGTTGTGAAGCAATCACGTGCTTACCGGAAATCGACGAAGGTAGTACTCACTTATATGATCCGATGAAACAATTCCACCTCACGGAAGGTGACTATAGAGTTCAGGTAGGAAGCAGAATTGGTTTCAATGAAACCACAAGATTCGGCCAAACCCATGGTCTTGTTAACTGGGACATTGGCGTCGTTTCCGGTACGCAATACCGACTAAACACATCCATTGAAAACCATGACTTCAATCCCAACGAAATTGAGCTTACTAACAAGGAACTCCATGGAATCAGCGACACGTGGCTTGGTATTGAAGCAAAAATTGAAGACTACTTGCCAGAATACTTCCAGTACGTTGTCAGCATTAATGAAGGTAGCCCAACCACATTCGCCAGCTTCGGCGGTAATATCGTTGACGATTTAAATAACGCTGCAGAATTCGAAGTTGTCGAGACATACGATAACTGCACAAATGTCGGCGAGGAGCCGCAGACAACCTGTGCACCATTAGATCACCCGGTTATCGACTCATACACGGTAAAACTCAGTGACAAGCCGGAAAGTGCCGTCACATTTAATGCCGAGTCAATTGCAACACGCACGTATAACTCAGACGAGGCATTTAACGCTGATGACGGATTTGGCGAAAATACAGGTTTGCAAACCAGAACAGCTACACAGCGTGCATTGGTCAGATTCTCTGGCATTCCAACAACCGGTGAAACATGGAAACTGAGACTTTCGGCCATAAAGGCGGGAATTGATGATCCAACACCTTTGGAAGTTACCACGCTCACATATAACGTTACCGATGAGTATCAAGATGGTTTACAACCTGGTTTGTGGTCATCAGATAACAACGCCCATGGATATACACTTTCTGTCGAAAGCGATGCACTAGTAATCGAACACGCTACCAAGGCGTTTTTTACAGAACTACTTGTAGAAACTCTTGACGATCGGGAAAACGCTCAACTAGTCAGCACTCCGGCCAGTAAAGCCTATGCGATCGAATCCAAGAGCCTCTTGGTGCGGATCAACGAAGGCGTGAACGAAGACATTAAAGTTGTACTGACAGACTCATCAACTGACCACGCCACAGTGGTGCCATATCAGGTAACCGAGGGACAAGACAGTACCGCCGTTGCAAATGGACTGGTGCTACTGATCAATGAATTACACGACTACTCAGCTGAGATCGACCCAACGACAGAAAATCAAATAGTCGTTTCACACCACGGATCGTTCAGCCTAGACATTACTGATGCTAATGATAGCAATACGACTGCCCTCGCTACGGAAGCCGTCGCAACGAGCTTTGAATTCAGCGGAGCACCTACAATCGCTGAAACCTGGATCGCGACATTTGATCTCGAATGGTCTGATAATGGATCCACCGAGCCTTCCAATATCACATTCAACACTCAATACACAGTAGCGTATCGCGATTCGCTTTCCGATGTNCTCGCTGGAATAGTCCAAGCCATACGCACNAGCACGAATGAAGATAATGCTCTTGAAGTTACAAACGAACTGTTAGACATTTCTGCTGTTGGTCGCACCATCACCATTACCAATAAAGGTGCGATCGATTTCGAAATCTCTATTGAGGTCACAAATAGCACTGATACGATTGCTACAATTATTCCACAGTTGATCTTCGAATCGGACACAAACAACAACACTGTCAACGACCTCTGGAAAGCTGGCCAGTCGGTATACGTGATTGCCGTGGATGATAAAGTAATCGACGGTGGAGATGCCCTCGCATTCCCAGCGATGGAAGCACGTGCAAATGCAATTCGTGGCCCGTTGAAACTGGAGGGTGGTTTACGTGCCGGTGAAGAACGTTTCCTAACTACCCCTGTGACGCTTCCAACTGAATACAATTATCCACTTGCGGACGGTTCATTCTCCAGCCTTGTTCAGGAATCCCCATACGAGTGGATCACTGACGAAGATGATCGAATCAAATCTGGGCTAGAGNCTACACCAGATGACACTAAATGGCTGGTGCTAACCGATGATGCCGCTAATCACCGCAATGCAGATTATGGAGAGCGTGACGGATTTGATCCGCGGTTTAACGATTACCCATACTTCTTCACATTACTCAATACGGTCGATCCATCAATCGACCTCGATGCATCCAAGACATCGAATAATATCCTGTCATGGGATGATTCACTTGGTTATCGACTCACCTATCCATCAGCCGATGTCAGTGTGCGTGGTACACCAGATCCGTTCCAGACTGACATTGGAACTATGCGGTGGAATGAAGCAACGATTCAACTTGGCGGCACTCCTCATGACCGCGAAGTATGGCGAATCAACCTTGCAGGAATAGATGATGATTATGGAAACACTGATACTGAGGTCGCCGACTGCCAATCCAATGACGTCAACTGCTTCGAATATGTAGTAGCAGACAACCGCACAACCATTGGTCAGGTCGCCATTGAATTAACAAACCAGATCAATGCCCTGGAAAGTTACAATGCCGAATACCGACTGAGCTTGACCGGCGAAAGTCGCATATTGATTCGCGCCGCTAATGGCACGCCATTTAACATCGACTACGTCGGCGTAACCGCGAGCCCTGATTACACCATCAATGCCACGCACAAGATTCGCGGAATCGGGGACTTCAATGATGTATCAGTACAAGATGCAATTTGGACCGACACTTCCATAATCTGGGATGCCGCAAGCAAACCGAATGGAGACTGGTCCATCCAGTTTACCGATAACAACCCAGCCACCAATAATAATGAAGCACATTGGGATATCATCAAAACCGGCGATGTCGAGGCCAATAGTCACCTCAGCATTCTCAGTGGCTTGGAAGACGAGATAAGGCAATTAAAGGATGAATATATTCCCGTCATTTCAGGCTCACGTGTGCTATTTGATGGCGGCATTCCAGAACAGTTATTGGAATTGTTTAGCACACCTGATGAAAACCTTGCAGATAGCACACCAGTTGAATTNCCTGGAACAGCAAATGTCACACATCACTTCTACTATTATGCACCGCTGAATCTAAATCTGCGTGTCGTAGAAGAAGAGCAAGTCGACCGATTCAATTTCTATCACAATGATAGTCCGTCAAATGATAACGGCGTGCTCACAGAGGATCATTTGACAGGTCTGGGAATGGGTGGCGAAGTAAGCATAGGTGACCGACTTGTTGCCGGTGGCATCCACTATGACAACATGGAGGTTATCGACTTAAGTCTGGGCACCGGTGATGACACACTTACTGTTGAGACTACCCACAGCGGTCTGACGATTATCGATACGAATACTGGCAATGACAATCTGCTCATCAAGTCTGTATTGGGTCATACGGAAATAAATACGTCAGATGGTGAAGACACCATCTCCATCACACATGGAACACAAGTTGATCTGGGCAACTCTGTNGTCNTATCGCATAACACTGTCGATCTAATCTCGTCTTTACTGGCAATCGATGATTCTGATGGTGATGTCACNATCCANGTAAATGACACTGAAGCCCTTTCAGCAACAAACGCCGAATTGCTAACCCTAAGCCGCAACAACATTTCTGGCTTGCAAATGCCAACAGTTGCAGAAGTACAAGAAATTAGCGTTCAAGCTGTAAGTGGAACTTACGCACTAACGCTGCCAGCGTTTGAAGGAAGTGTTGGCGGCACCTCAGATGCAATTAATGTTTCAGATATGCAATCGGCTAATGCTGCTGAAATCATTCACACCGCTCTGGTTAACGGCATTTCCGACCTTGAAAATCATGAGATCCATGTAAGCAATCCGCTCATTAAAGGTTACACCCATACTTATCGTATAACTTTCCTTGGTGACTTAGCTGGTTTAAATATCCCCGAGATCGTCGGGACTCCGACCGTTGTCGAATACAAGGAACTTATCGATAACAACCAAACTCCAACACTTACTGCAGATCTAAACTCAAGTGCCGGAGTGTCCGTATTGACCATTCGGGATGGTCAATCTGAGATTGCTCAGAATGAAAAACAGAGTTTTGAAATTACTGACGAGACCGGTAGCTATTCGATAGTTATGACGCCTTCAAATNGAATAGACGGTGGCACAAGTCATGAATTGACATTCGCAAGTACTGCCGATGAGATTGCGACTGCTATCTCACAGGGTATCGGTATCGATGAATCCGCNATTTTGGTCGTCGAAACCAGTACGTCCAATACATCGAAGACATTTTCAGTAACATTCACAGACAGCTTAGGTGGTATCGATCTGCCTCTGCTGAAATCTGCTGTTGAAGACCAGATACAATTCGAACTAAACCAGAACGGCTCACTCGCACGAACGAATAGCATTGTCAATGCTATTTCTGTTTCCGATGCAACGAATGGTTCCTTCGTCATCTGGCTTGCTAACAAGCCGACAAGTGCGATCGCACATGATGCCACAACTGAGCAGTTACACGATGCGTTGGACGCAGTACTGAATCCAAACAATACGGATGACTCTAAACCACACACCCGTAATTTCCTGGTCAAAAAACATGGCGATACTTTCTATGTCCATATGCTGGGAGAATATCGTGATACGGTAATCTGGCCAGACAACGTTATAGCCAGCGACGACTTTGATGGTTCCATCGAAGTCACTAAGCCGAATCCGAGCATTTCCTACTTCAATGCTGATGAACTGACGATCCATACCAGTAATGGTGCCGANACCGTCAATATCACTGGCACATCAGCAACAACCTCACTTGAGCTAAACGGCGGTGATGACGACATATTCNTTTCATCAAATGCAGCGTTCGCTATTGGCGAAACGACTGACATGCTCACCGGTGAATTNGGCANNATTAATGGTGATTTGGATATCGATGCTGGTGATGGAACCCACTTATTGTTGATAAGTGATGAGGCNGCGGTTAACGCTGACNNTATTTCAATAGACGAGACAGCNGGGGGTNNAATCANNNTAANCGGCATGGCTAATGGTAATATNANNTATTCCACCGATGGAGATTACTCCGAAGGCATNAGAATGTGGACCGGCTGGGGCAATGATGACATCACGGTAAATGCCACTCACCAAGACGGCAGTAATAGCATAAACACGGTGACCATGCTCAACACCGGCTTGGGCGATGANAACATTANCCTTGCTCTGGAAAATTCAGATGATCTNTTCGTGACCCATTCGCAAGGGCCATACAATCAAGTCATCCAGCTGCCGGAAGACACCTTGAATCCTGGAACACATCGCGTTCCAGCTGATAGTGTTCGTATATTCTTCAGAGGCACTGAAGTGCGTCAGGATCGCATCCATGTGGACTATGAATTGGATCGCATCGGTTTAATCCTCGATGGNACAGCTGAATTCGGCGACGAGTTGGTAGTGGAANTACGNGAAGCCGANACTGNAGTCCNCTAAGTTNCAACGTGATGAGAAATCANTTNATNTCAGCANTCTAATGCCNCTGGCAGAAACAGATCCACTAACGGTAATCCGCGAAGGGGTTACCTTAGACGCATCGGCTTATGAAATAGATTTCGCTACTGCGACTATTACCCTTGTGGATGATTCAGTCTTACCTGAACTACTTGACGAGACGCGCTACACCATCATCGCCATGAAGTTGGCTGACCTATCATATGTAGCTCAATCGGGTCTTGCCGTTGCACAACATATCACAGCGATAGATGCAGAAGTCACCGTGTTTAACGGCAATGCATCTTCACAGGAAGATTCACATGTTATTGAGCTTTCACAGATTGATATTGGNCNCGGTGACGCAGTCTCGGTAACAATCGATGGTGCAACAGTTTATCGTGAAAACTACAGCGTTGATTCTGATAACAATCGCGTGCANCTGACCAATCTCGAGGTAACTGACCACGAATATGAGGCCGTAGTCACTAAGCGAAGTGTGGCCAGAACCTCGCTCAACACACAACGCTTCGATTACTTTGATGTTCTGGAGTTACAGACACATACCCAGATACTTGACACGATCACACGAACAATTGGACCGCTGACCAACCACACTAACGGTGTATTTATTGACATCGAGACCGGAGATCATGTCGATGTATTCATAAATCGGGAAGGTGCATCAGCAGAACAATTGCGAACAGACGAGTTCACGGTCGACGTTGCTGCCAATTCCGTACAAATNACTTCCGAGATTGATCTGATTGCTACAGATTCAATTCAAGTGGATGTCTACCAATCGATTCGTAAGCCACAAGTTTATGACACAAAATTCTCTGGCGAAAATGATGCAAGAATTACTACATCCAACGGATCATATACGTTCAACATTGGAGATAACGCTTTTACCCAAGAACCCGTAAGAGCTGAAAATGGTGACGTCATCGAGGTGATGTTTAACGGTCGAGAACTCACAAACGGCTTGGATTTCACTGTCGACACATTAGGCAATAGCATCAGTCTCATAGCCAGCAGCATTGACCAACTGGCACAANATGAAGATGACTGGTTGGTAACGGTAGCGGTGTTCAAATATCACGACGGTAATTCTCAATACGAGGAAAGACTGCCTGGAACATCAAAGATTATCTCATCGAGCCGATTTATCGATGCAAGTGGTGATGCTCCCACTAATCAAGTTATTGACGTACGTCCAGAAGACCTCCTGACTGTCGATCTAACTTTCCACGGTGCGGTTGAACGCCATATCAATAATCACGANACTTACACCGTTGATTATGAAAACGATCTCATCCACGTTGACATTTCAGAGCTCGTCGGCGCTAAAGCGACCGGAGATATTGGTTCTTTTGTGGGTGACGTTGCGGCAATCGANTACAGCGACAAAACAGATCTGCGAATTAAAGACTTTAACCATGGGTTAGAGGACGGCGATTCGATCACCCTCTCCGACATCACTGGACTGTGGACACCGTCGATTAGCTTCAGCACAGATTCGACAGACGTGACCATCGAAACGCTGAATGCCGCTCGTGAGGCTCGTCTAACAGTTGACCAAATGACGGTCACAANAGACATCAACTTTACGATTACCTTTAACAAGACCTGGTCTGTCAGTACGGTAGTCGCCTACGATCCAGATGCCCCGGAGACATTTGCTAGTTCGCTTGAAACGGCATTGCGTAACGCATTTATTGCTGCCGGTTCGGGCAACGACTTTGCAAATGATATCGCAGTCACCGCAAACAACCCTGATGNTTCTGATCCTGACGTTNATTCCAGCTACTGGGTGCTCACCATACCTGAATTGGATACGTTGCGAGAACTACTGCCTGACGGCACTTACACAGTCACCGTTTTGGACAACGACTGGTTCAGTTTAGATGAAACATATGAGGAAACTAACGACGACGTTGACACTCAAACACTGATTCCACCGACATTCTATCAAGTGGCAATCAGCAGTAGCATTACAGACAGCTATCAACCGGGCGCCTACTGGACCCTCGCACCTGACAATGCGAATCAGACGATTCGGATTTCAAGTGATACACATGGCCTAAGGGCAGATGACCAAGTAACGCTAATTGGTATTAACGGAGATAGCTCACTTGAGGCAAGATTCGATAACAACACATTTGAAATTACCATTGTCGATGAAAACAACTTTGAGATTGAGTTGCAGAATCAGACTTTAAGCAGATCTACGTTGAACAGCTATCATCGGGGCGGATCATGGCGATTAAGTGACGTAACGGTCAAGGTCACCGTCGATCATCAGATTAGCCGTTGGCAAGTGCCTCAGATATCCTTCTATGACAATGACACGATTGATGCCTCAACAACAGAACGACCACTGATTGTGTTCGGAGGTCAGGGCGCCGATACGATTAGTACGGGCACCAAAGATGACCTCGTACTTGGTGATCGTGGACGCACCCTGTTCTTCGGCGACGGCAATGAACTCAATCGTTACCAATTGGAATACAGGGATCTTGTTGGACTTGAAGAACATGCNGTGATGGTATTCGGACATGGCGGACCTGGTGATGTAAATAACTCGAGTCACCACAACATTAGCTATGTAACAACGGTTGACGATGCCATTGGTGGCCCAGACACGATTACAGCGCAAGACGGCTTGGACATCGCGTTTGGTGGNTATGGCATGGACACGATTGACGCCAGCTCTGATTCCGCGGCAAATGACGTGATCATCGGGGACAACGGCTCAGCGCTGTATATGGCAAATCAGTTAATTGACGTCAGATCAAGCAGCCCATTAGTCGGTAGTGATGACAAACTTGTGGCAGGTGCAGGAGCAAACGCAATCATCGGTGGTGCCGGCCGAGACGAGATCGAGTCGGACGGCGATGATNCCAATGACATTCTGTCAGGTGACAATGCCATCGTTGAATTCACCCGACTATCCGACGGCACCGTGTATCCGAAGCTCGCATATACAATCGCTCCTGAAGTCGGCGGTAGCGATACTATCACAGCCGGTGACGGCAGAAACATCATCCTTGGTGGTAGTCACAACGATGAAATCACTGGAGGTTTGGAAAGTGACATCATTATCGGTGACAATGGATTAGTTCGATTCGTCGAAGACGTTCTCGTTGAAGCTCGAACAACTGATTTTGCTTTTGGTGGTGACGATGAGATCGTGGCTGGTCAAGGGTCCGACTACGTCATTGGTGGTGCATACAATGACACAATTGATGCCGATGATCCCAATGCCGCGGATTCATCAGCTGACTACATCATCGGAGATGATGGATACGCATTATTTACTGATACCGGTTTAATTACTGAGATATCAACGCAAGCACCAGAACTAGGTGGTACCGATACAATCGACGCCGGCAATGGCCCAGATGTGATTCTTGGCGGTTCNGAGAGAGATTATATCAATACTATTTCAGGTGAAAACAATTCTGTAACCGTTGGCCGAATTGACACCTACAGAGACGTGATCCTTGGTGACAATGGTACCGCTGTGTTTGATGTCNCGTCAGGCGAATCAAGACTCCAGTCGATTTTCTCCACCGCATATAACCTCGGTGGCAGTGATATCATCTGGAGTGGAAATGGTTCTGATATCGTCATCGGTGGTAGCGGATCAGATGAGATACTGACCCACTCCAGCGGGGAACACCCAGATGATGCAAGCCGCGATATTGTGATCGGTGACAATGGTAAGGCGGAATTTGACGTTTCAGTTCCTCAGTTAAATGAAGCGAATGACTACGTCTTCGTCGTAACCGCTATCACAACACTAGCTGATTCGATCGGTGCTGATGATTACATCTTTGTTGGCAAGGGGCAGGATATTGTTCTTGGTGGTGCAGGTGCTGATTACGTCAACTACATGCCTGAAACAAGCCAACCACTTAACATCATCACAAACGACATAGCAATTCAGCGAGACCAATCACGTGACATTGTGATTGGTGATAACGGTTATGTGCATTTCCATGCATATGTTGAAGGCCAGTCGTTGGATGTAGTAAGTGAATTCAGTACAACCAGCGATCACATTGGCGGAAATGACTTCATCCTGACAGATGGTGGTGCTGATATTGTTCTAGGTGGATTCGGATCAGACTATATCACCGCTGCAAATCCACCCTTAGACGATGACAAGCGAGACATTGTATTGGGCGACAATGGATACGCGACCTTTAGTACCGGAGAAGTCATAGAGTCGTTCACCTCAAAATCCCCAGCAATTGGCGGCAATGACCAAATACTGGTTGGTGGTGGTAATGACATCGTAATTGGTGGGCCAGGCGTCGATCTCATAAATNTAGGTATTCCAGAGGATCTCCTGGCGAGCTTGTTAGAGGCAGCTTCCATAGAGCTAAGTATTTCGGATGACCTCGCCACGCTTACAGTCGTAACGACAGGAGTAAACGCTGAGTCATTCACAAGCCAAATTGATCTATCTGCAAATTCGCCATATTTGCTTGGTAACGATAGCGGCGCCGACATCGTCCTTGGAGATAACGGTGTGATCGATTTCCACAAAGGCGTCGAATTCACAGCTGAATCTGAAGTAATTCACACAATTACAACAATCGCTCCTGAAACAGGTACCACCGACTTGATTTATACTGACGACGGTGATGACATTGTCGTTGGCGGTTCCGGCGCTGACTTAGTAATCGCACATGATATTAGTGATGACAATCCTGACACAGATTTTGTATTTGGCGATAACGGAATTGCTATCTTTGACGCCAGTGAAGACACCAAAGAAATCGCGAGGCGTATTACATCACTCGACTTCACGTATGGTTCAACGGACATTATTACCACTGGAAGAGGCCCGGATATTGTAGTCGCTGGGCATAACGACGACTTTGTACATGCTGGAATAGCTGGCCAAAACGGAGACGAATCACGTGATATCGTCATTGGTGATGATGCCGATCTCATACTTGACGCTCACGGTTTACCCGCTGAAATCATTAGCATCGCGACCTCCACAGGAGGAGATGACACTATTCACACCGGTGGCGGGTCAGATATCGCCTTTGGAGGGTTTGGTAAAGACGTTATTCGAACAAACGGTACTACCGCTTCTGGAGATCGAGATGTGGTGATCGGTGATAATGGTCATGCGGTATTTGAAACACACGAAGATGAAACAAATTTACGTGAGATTCGAACGATTGATGATGCCGTTGGATCAGATGATGTAATTTACACAGCATTTGATAGTGATATTATTTTGGGTGGAACAGCAAACGACATCATCTGGGCATTTGATGAAAATAACGACGATGACAAAAGAGACATCGTTTTAGGCGACAGCGGTGAAGTACTGTTTGATGCAGACGAAATCATTACGAATGCCATTTCCACGAGCCCAAGCATTGGTGGTGTTGATGTCATCATGGTAGGTCAAGGTAGCGACATCGTAATTGGTGGTGCTGACTCTGATTACATCAATATTTACAACGATGGTTCAGAGGAACCGACAACCATTTCGAGCAATGATTCTGGTAATGATGTCATTACCGGTGACAATGCCAAGATTGTCTTCCACCCCGGTTATCAACAAGTTCGTCGCATTGAAACCATCGCTGTGGAACATGGAGATAACGACTGGATCTACACAGACAACGGCGCAGATATCGTATTTGGTGGTTCCGCTGAAGACTGGATCCGGGCTAACAATGTGGACTCGGACAATAAAGATCAAGACGTCATATTGGGTGATAATGGTGCCGCCACATTCTTATCCGGTGGCAGTGAGAATAGCGTAGAGATTCCAACATGGATCAGCAGTCAATCGCCTGAAATTGGTGGCGATGATATTATCTTTAGCGGCCGAGGTCCTGATATCGTCATTGGTGGACAGGGCAATGATGATATTAATGCCGGTGATGCCAATCAAGACAATCTGTCGTTCCACGATGACTCACGTGATCTTGTTCTCGGTGATAACGGCTTCATTGATTTGGATAATCATGGCAACATCGAATACGCCTCAAGTATCGCCACATCAATCGGGGGTGATGACACCATTTCTACCGGTGGTGGAAGTGATGTAGTATTCGGCGGCTACGGCTCAGACACAATTAACACTAGTGGAATACCTGCAGACACGCGAGATCGAGATGTCGTTCTAGGCGATAGTGGCGAAGCCACATTCGACAGCCTCACCTATATACTGCGTGACATTCGAACGCTGACCGACTCGATTGGTGATGCTGATCAGATTGAAACAGCCTTTGACGCGGACATTGTATTTGGCGGCATTGGATCGGATTACATCGTCACATACAGCGACAACGATAACGATGACGGATCACGAGATATCGTCGCAGGTGACAATGGTTACGCATTATTCGATGAACTGGAAAACATCGAACAGATCGAAACCACTTCAACTTCAATCGGTGGCGATGACCATATCCTCGTCGGTGATGGTGACGACATTGTTCTAGGCGGCTTTGGTACCGATCAGGTCAATGTTAATGTCGACAATGATATTGTTAGTGACGCAGCGACCTCCGATAAGATTCGATTTGATCTCGCAACAGCAACCATCACTCTAACCACATATGCTGATGACGACAGTGAAGCAGATAGCACCAAGAGCTTCACGCTTGATCAGAACAACATTTTCGATGGAATTGACACTGGTGATGACCTTGTAATTGGTGACAACGGTTCAGTATTGTTCCACTCGATCGACTCATCTAACGCACCATTCGCGATCGTTAATAATGTCCAAACAACAGCACCAGCATTAGGGTCACCGGATCTGGTTTTCACCGACGATGGTAATGATATCGTCATTGGTGGAATGGCAAGCGATTGGATCGTCGCTCACAATTTCGACAATGCTTCGCAGGATGATGATTTCGTTCTCGGTGACAATGGCCAATTAATCTTCGAAACCGATGCAAGCATTTGGACTGCCACGAGTACCGATACAGAAATCGGCGGTCCGGACTGGATTTCAACGGGACGTGGGGCAGATCTTGTAGTTGGTGGTGCAACTAATGATGTAATCAATACAGGTACTGATCTAATTCTTGATGTGTCACGGGACATCGTTCTTGGCGATAGCGGATTTGTACAATTCGATCATGCTGGAAGAATCGACTATATCGAGTCGGTCGATGCTGCTATTGGCGGCCCCGATATAATTGATACTGGTGGAGGCCCGGACGTCGTGCTTGGAGGAATGAGCGGCGACGTTGTAAACACTGAACAGGGCAATGACATTGTCCTTGGTGACAGTGGTGTAGCCACATTTAATAGTGATTTGGATGACTTAAATGATGACTCCCACATTGGCATACTCCGGTCTATCCATACGATTGCACCATCAATTGGCGGCGACGATGTGATCAACACGGATGAAGGTACTGATATCATTCTCGGTGGCTCTGCGGATGACACGATTACCACGTACTCGCTCGACGAGTCTGATCGTGACATTGTTCTGGGTGATAATGGCGAAGTAATCTTCATCGAGGATGGACACATCTCAACCGCTACGAGTTGGGATCCGGCTATCGGTGGCCGAGATATGATATACACCGGAAATGGAAACGACATCGTGTTCGGTGGCACTGACAATGATCTCATCGAAACCCAAAGCAATCTGGCCTCTGATTCCGACAAAGATATCGTAACGGGAGACAGTGCCTTCGCAGTCTTCGATAACACCGGAGTTCTACTGTCAGTTACCACTGATCTAACAGAGTCAGGACAATCGCAACCTGCAACAGATATAGGTGGTGATGACGTTATTACAACCGGATCAGATATCGATGTCGTCATCGGTGGAGCCGAAAAGGATACCATCACAACAGGTAGCGACGACGACTATGTTCTCGGTGATAACGGTCGGCTTCTAACAACGGTCAATGATGACGATTCAAGCACCGTAGATAGGCTCATCACCATCGCTCCAAACCATGGATCGGATGACATCATTCGCTCTGGAAGTGAATACGACGTTGTGATTGGTGGAACAGCGAATGATGAAATTCACGGTGGTGATCATCATGACATTCTGTTGGGTGACCATGGCTTGTACGATACATCTCTGCCCGCAAACCAAACCTACCTAGCCATCTACGTCGAGAATAAGTTTGATGGTGGTGACGATGAGATCCATGGAAATGCCGGTGACGACTTTATTATCGGGCAGCAAGGCCAGGATACGATCTTTGGTGATGCCGGTGATGACGACATTGCTGGTGGCCACAACGTTATTGGCGGCCATGATGGTGATGACGTTATTCACGGTGGTGACAATTCCGATGTAATCCTCGGTGACAATGGCCGGCTGCTAAGAGAATTTAGAATTTCACCAGCGGAAAGAGATCTCTGGGTTCGCTATCCAGATCCATATGACTTCGTGCAACTTGATGATGTTGTTCGATCTGTACACCGTTATGATGATGTCGAATTCATGCTGGTCGACGACCAATCAAAAGCTATGCATGGTAACGATACGATTCATGGTGACGAAGGCCACGACATCGTACATGCACAACGTGGAGATGACACCGTATTTGGTGGCCAGGGCGACGATGAATTAATTGGCCAACTCGGAAATGACACCATTGAGGGTGATGAAGGACATGATACGGTTCTTGGTGACAATGGTGAAATCATGCGTGATTACNTAACGTCGCAAGAGCCGCGGCTAAATGAGAATAACATGTGGCATCGTGATGTTGTCTTACAGAACTATGGTTCTGTAACGCGAATGATCGAGATGAGCGACATGCAAGATGGTATTGCAAGTGAAGATATTGACCGCATTCTGGCTGCGGATTGGGTTGTAACTTTAGGACGTTATGATTCTCTATCCGAAAGAGTCACAACTAATTCAAACTGGCAGACGTATGCAGTGCTGGTTGATGCATACAACCCACACGACGATGTAATAGCTGGCGGTGGTGGGGATGATTTATTAGTTGGTCAACGTGGAAATGACACGATAGAGGGTGATGGTGGCAATGATTTAATCCTCGGTGACAACGCACACTTCACTAGTGCCACCGCAATGGAGTTGCCACAACTATTCACTGGTATGCAGTTGTTCTCGGATAATGCTGTACCAACTGATGCGATCGATGCCAACTTACACTCGACATATACTGCAACAACACTCGGTCTGTCGTATCTTGACAATTTCTACCGCACGACGNCCCCATTCTGGTTAGATGCAACTGAAAGTCAGAATTCACTTTCTATCACTCATGACGGTTCATTTATCCTGCCAGCTTCCTCGGTTGTGCCCGAAGAATTATCACTAAATGATCCTTACTTGTTCGCACGAACATTTGGAAACATCGTATCTCACGAATTCACGGAAGCTAGTGAGCAACTACAAAACGGTATACTTCGGGATCGATATATAACTACAGGACCATCAACCATACTCGTGCCATACGCCAGTATCACCCCACGCATTGTAGGCAACGAACATGTACTGGCTGGTGATGACCTTATCGCCGGAGGTGATGGACAGGACTGGATATTTGGTGACACAGCCACGCTGTATACCGGCTTGTTAACAGGTATGCATGAGGTTGATCAATTGGCAGACAGTACAAGAACNGAAATACAACTNCTTCAGCACAGCCTTAGCAGCCTTGCGGCGGACCGATCACAACTACAACACTGGGAACAAGCGTACACTACCAAATCGATTACCGTCGGTAACGATACTATTGCGGGCGATGGCCAGATCGCTGATGGTTCCATTGTCGAAATAGTGGTAAGTGATGCCAGCCAAAGCGATACCATTGTTGGTGACAATGCCCACATTCTCACTGGAATCGAACAAGGAATTCCTGCCAATTCATATAGATATCAAACAGCTTTATTAGATGCCGTTAGCTATCTAGGTGACCTGAAAACAATCATCTCTGATCTGGAAGCTCTTGTCTTCGCTGGTCATGACAGTACTCTACGTGATATCCTCGCCAAAGGTACAAATCAGCTCACAAACTTTGAATCCGACCCTATTTACACGCTTTCGATTGGTAATGACGCGATTGATGGTGGACACGACGCCGATTTAGTTACGGGTGACCATGGAGTAATAATACTTCCAACAGTTGAAGGTTTACGATACATTCACTCTGCCGTGGACATTCCGTCAAACAATAATGAAGCAATACAAGCAACTAATAACAAAATTGTGGCTAATGAAGTTGCCTGGATCGCGCATAAAACACGTACCGCTCTTAAGAAACAGCCGCTCACTACATCCCAATTGGCAAGCATTCCGCTACCAGCCGAATATCCGATGTTGATCGGAAATGATGTTCTTTCCGGCAATGATGGCGANGATACAATCTTTGGCGATTTCAGCATTCATGTATTACCAGTCATTTACCGTGGCACCTTTGATCGCATCATAGCTGCAATAACACCTGATGATGCCATTGCATCTGTTAATGACTGTATTGAACAAAGCACTACTGTAGCCGACAAAGTCGAATGCATTGATGGTTATGATGCATATCAATTTGCCTTAACGCGATTTATGGAAGAGTTGTTTACTGATATTGAACAATACTTACGTGCTACCAAACACTTCCAAGACTATCGCATCCTAGAGAGCCATTACGACCATCCGTTCTATGGCCGTCGCTCCAATGAGATGGCCTCATCAGTACTTATCGCCGGCAATGATTTGATCCACGGAAATAACGGTAATGACGTACTGCTTGGTGACAGTGCATCGCTATACACTGACTACATGATTAGTGATGGTGTGGCAAACATGATCACGACTGGTAACCCAGACGGAAACTTCTATGACTATCACATGGAGCAGAAACTCGAATCTAAATTTATGCAGCGTGAGAATTTCGAAACCATCGGTCATTACACGTTTAGCGAACAAGCGCTAGCGACAATCGATCGGAGCCTTATCGATGGTATTGCGAACGACGTAATAAATGGTGGCGACGGTAACGACATCATTTATGGTCAAAACATGAATGATCAGATAAATGGTGATTCAGGCGCTGACATATTATTTGGAGGTGGTGGAGCTAATATACTAGACGACGACAATGCTGAAGATCCTGATTTGGATCGCCGTGATGGTAGTGATGACAGACCAAAACTTTCAAATCTGAGGGCTGTTAAAGAGTCTACATTCGAAATCACCAAACACTGGCTTGAAAATGTCGCACAGGATATGGTCGAGGACGATACAGTACGGAATGAAAACATATTGCCGTACGACATCCTTGCAGGTAACTTTGTGGTCTCTGACGAAGAAGACCATCCACACTCCTGGGATAACTACCTAGTATTACAAAACGAATTGAACCCACATGATGTGAATGATGACGGTCATATCTCACCACTTGACGTGCTGCTCATTATTAACAAGCTGAACGAACTATCCGAAGCGAATTTGCCGCGTACGTTTAATGGGCTGAACGCGAAGGGCGATCCTTCGATATTCCTAGATACGAGTGGAGATGGAGAGCTTGCACCACGTGACGCATTACTGGTTATAAACACCATTAATGATAGTGCGAATGCTGAAGGGGAGCGGTGCTCAATTCATACGTATTCTGGCGAGAATACATCATCTGTAACGGCGGACGGAGTGATCAATGCCTCGTTCAACGAACCATTTTCACGCTTCCCTGAACAAAGCAACGACTACCATACAAATGCTGTCAGTGATGCGATCGACGATTTAAGGTCGCCTAAAATCATGCCAATCAAACCTGGATCTCAGGATAGTACAGAACTATTCGTTGAAAACTGGTTAGAACTTGACTGACATTCTGGCAAAGAATCCATCAAGCACAACATCATGATTTGAATGCGAGAAAATCGCTTCATGCGTGTCGTCTAGAAACACCAGCCGATCGGCCAGATTGTACCAAACATTGAATTCGTAGCCGATCCGAAACTCATAGTCCTTCGCATTCAGGCCGAGACCGACCGTGGTAGAAAGTGATGTAATTGCTTGCTGATATTGATCGGATACATTCACCAAAACATCACGAACACCATTTATGTCGTCAGTCTCACGTAGAGAAGTCTCGTGAGATCCATACATCAACGAAGTTTCGGCTCCACCAAAAAGGTAAAGCCCCTTAAGCAGTGTCCATGTGCCTTCTCCACCAAGCCGCAGGCCAACGGCATCCATAGAGTGCAAATTGTTGATCTCACCATTTACGAAATCAAATCCGTCATAGATAGTGTTAAATTCCTGATCAACGTCCGCCCATCTAATTCCGCCGAAGACATTAAGTGATGCTCGCTCGCTTAGAACGATGGGGCCGCGCACCTCGAAGTCGAAGATATTCATGTCGAAAAGACTATCAACATCAGCAGTTATCGCCTCTTCATTAAACTTCGGATGGCTTCTTGTACTAAACAGGGTTTCACCTGGAGCGCGAATGAGGCTATCATTTTCGTCAGTGCGAAAATTGGTATATCGGAACCCTATCTTCCATCCATCCTCCGTTGCGTAACCCATGGAGGCTTGGAATCCAGAGTCGGCGTCAAAAACGAGCTCGTGAATTGTACCCTCACCAATTGCTAACGCTGTATTTGAACTGGATGCAGCATAATCCAAATCACGTCGTCTCATTTGCCAATACTTGACGTCCAGATCTGCAAACCATGCTTTTGCTTTACGGTTAGTATTCCTCCGGACTCTCGTGGTCATCAGTTTTGACACGGTTTGAATTTCCGGCCCAATATCGTTTTGTAGTGAATCCTGAACAGAGACTGGCTGCACCACCAATAACGGCTTGGGAGCGTTCAGACGCAGGGTTCTTGAATCGATGTTCGGTAATCTTTCAACGTCATTAATCTGATATCTGAATGCTTGTGCATGTAATGCCGCACTGTTTCCCGCGATACTCGTTACAAAGAAAAAACCAATGATTAAATTGAGAACGAATAAAACGTTCTTGTGACGAACCATACTCACATAGCCTTTAGAAGATTTAGTTAGGAGAATCAATCTAAATGAAACGCATTTAGATGACGGACCCACAGTAAGAGTATCGGTATGGCTCAGACAAGAACTTAACTGATGGCTTCCTTAGTCGGTTAGTTTGGGGAGAGTGGGAGGAATAGCTAGAACTTCTATTCACAAAACCGGCTGCATCGCATCAAATTCAAAGTACATAAACGCATCTCGAGAACAACTTCAGATAAATCAGAAGCTAGCTAATCATATGAACCATTTTTTCTCAGTCCTTGTTGGCTGCATTGCAGCAGGAGTAGCTGTGTCCTTTGTTGAAAAACTGGGCCACGCCCTGTACGCGCCACCGGAGGGCCTAAGCAATAAAAACACAACGCCAGAACAGCGTAGAGATATCATTTCGGATTATCTGAAGTCTGCTCCGTTTGGCGCGTTGTTGTTTCCATGCATCGCCTGGAATGTCGGATGCCTTGCTGGCGGATTCATTGCTGCTTGGGCAACGACCGATGACCCAATGAATGCTGGCGTTTGGACAGGCGGTATCATGCTAGCGATCACTGCGATTCAGCTCATTGCGTTTCCACATCCCACTTGGATGTGGATTGCTGTCGTCACGCTCTTACCGGCAACTTTTCTCGGTGTTGAACTCACCGTGCAATTGGCTCCAAATAATCCAACATTGAATTCAGCAACTGACTTAGATGACTCGGCCGAGGCTGACGACAAATGACGTGGATCCGCCTTATAATTAGGAGCAAGCAGCTATCACGTTTTCATCGAGTCGGAAATGACCACTACCCAACGCACGCGTAACACAAATCAACTTCTACCACTATTCACTTTGGCATTCGCTTTCACAATTGGCGGTGTACATGCCAATGAGGAAACCGTCTCATTTCGGAAAGACATCGTTCCGATTTTCGCCAACAGTTGCGTAAAGTGTCACAGCGGAGATGAACCCCAAGGCGGACTCAACCTGGANACAGAAGAAGGATTTATGTNCGGAGGTGATAGCGGTAAGGCGTTCATTGCNGGTGATTCAAAGAACAGTTTATTGATTCAACTGGTGACCGGCCAAGATGAAGATCGAATCATGCCGGCACAGGGCCCCCGACTGACCGAGCAACAGGTGACAGCTCTCAGCACATGGATTGCTAACGATGCCAACTGGGAATCCGGCGTTGTAATTAAAGGACTACGCCAAGCGGAACTAAAACCAAGACGCCCTGAAATCCCGAGTACTCCAGAACATTTAAAGAACCCTATCGACCGTTTTCTATTGGCAGCCGATGCCGATTTAGCCATCGATTCCAGAATCTCAGATTCGCTTTTTGCAAGGCGCGTCCATTTGGACATTACTGGACTGCTTCCGGAGCCTCAGAAACTGAATGAATTTCTTGCTGACGAAAACCCGCAGAAGCGAGAGTTACTCATAGAACAATTACTGGCGGCAAACAAGCAATACACNGAACACTGGATCACCTTTTGGAATGACTTGCTGCGCAACGCCTATATCGGAACCGGCTACATCGATGGTGGTCGAAAACCAATCACCGATTGGCTTTACAAGGCCTTATATAACAACATGCCGTATAACCAATTCGTACATGAATTGCTAAACCCGAAGCCTGAATCCGAAGGCTTCATACGCGGGATTATTTGGCGAGGTGTCGTAAACGCGAGCCAACAACGCGAGATGCAAGCCGCGCAAAATGTCAGCCAAGTATTCCTGGGTACGAATCTAAAATGCGCATCCTGTCACGACAGTTACATCAATCATTGGAAGCTGAAAGATGCATATGGTCTTGCCGCGATATTTGCCGACGGTGATCTGGAGATTCACAAGTGTAACAAACCGGTCGGCGAATTAGCGACTTCCCAATTCATCTACCCCGAATTGGGAAGCATAGATGCAACAGCACCTCGCCCTAAACGCCTTGAGCAATTGGCGAATCTAATGGTCAGCGAAAAGAATGGCCGATTAACGCGCACAATAGTAAACCGACTTTGGGCACAATTCATGGGACGCGGTATTGTGGAACCGGTCGATGACATGGATCAACAACCCTTCAATCAGGATTTGCTCGATTGGCTAGCTGTGGATTTAGCAGATAGTCGATATGACCTGAAACACACGATGCGGCAGATCATGTCGTCACACGCATATCAAATGGCCGCCGTCGGGGCACCCAAACCCGACGAGGACTCGTACACTTTTGCTGGACCTATTGTACGACGCATGAGCGCAGAACAATTTGTTGATGCGGTCAATTCGCTTACACGCACCTGGCCTGTTTCACCTGCTATCAAGCTGCCAAACGTGGAGACGCCCACAGGCGACACTGACCACGGAATTAGCTTAACGGCCAACTGGATTTGGGATCGCGCCGATGCCACTTCAAAGGATACTGGTGGAACTGTTTACTTCAGGAAGCATCTGGATGTCCACGAAGGGGCACTCCGAGCCGCCATCTCGGTTACTTGTGACAATGGGTTCATTTTATATATCAATGGCAAGAAAATGATTGAAAGTGATAGCTGGAATGCACCGATAGGCTTAGACATTTCAGCTCACTTAAATCCCGGCGCGAACATCATCGCGATCCACGGGTACAACTTCCCGGATACCGTCACTAAAAAAGGCCTACAGTTCAAAGGGCCGAACGCCGCAGGCTTGATTGCAAACATTTCTATAGCATATCCCGGAGAAGAGCCGGACTCCCAAAAGTGGCATTCGATCGGTACCGATCCTTCATGGCTTTGGTCTCGCGAGACGAAAGCAAACTGGCACATCGCTGAATTTGATGATTCTCAGTGGTCTAAAGCAGCGATTACCGCGAGTGCTAACGCGGCTCCCTGGAATATCTCTCAGAATTTACTCGCTAAGTTAATTGCTGCAACTGAAGGACAGTCACATCACGGTATGACCAGAACCTCATTAGTAAATGATGATCAATTGACTCGTACACTCGGTCGTCCNAATCGCGAACAAGTACTTACNCGGCGNAGNAGCATTGCAACAACACTTCAAGCAATCGAATTAACCAATGGCGCAACNCTTGATACGGCANTGAAGGCAGGTGCTGAATATTGGATTCAACAAAAAACGAAATCTCCGCAAGCTCTACTTGAGAAGATCTATTTTCAGGCTCTTTCCCGCATCCCGAGTGAGACTGAATTAGAAGCTGGATTATTCCTGCTTGATGGTCAAATCACGACTGAAGGCATACAGGATATCCTATGGATCATTACGATGCTTCCAGAGTTTCAATTACTGTATTAGAAGCAATGGGCCTGTCCTATAATGACAGAGGTTAAATGCTGACCAGCTCATTTCGGCAATCGACTAACCAACAAATAATTTCATGAATTTCAAAACGTTCAACATCGCAAATCGCGACCGCAGAGAATTCCTTAAAACGGCAAGTGCCGCTACCCTTGGTGCGTTAGCAGCCGGTAGCGGCCGCACATTTGCTGCAGACGAACATCTCGAGGCAACAGCAGATAGCGTCATCCTCCTCTGGATGGGTGGCGGCATGGCGTCCACCGAGACATTCGATCCAAAGCAGCACGTGCCATTCGAAAAAGGCATGTCGCCCGAGAAAGTACTCAGCACCTTTCCCGCGATTGACACCGTTTGTGATCACATCAAGATTTCTGAAGGATTGGACAGAATTGCTAGCGTGATGGATCGTGGCACACTGATACGATCCTATACTGCGGGAGACCTTGGACATATTCTTCACTCCCGCCACCAATACCATTGGCATACGGGATATGCTCCTCCATTAACCGTTGCAGCGCCACATATCGGATCAGTGGTCGCCAGAACGCTTGGGCANCGCAATCCAGCAATGCCACCTTTCATCGACATCGGTCAGCGGTTTACGCTTGGCGAACGTGAAGAGTTGAAAGCATTTCACACCGCCGGATTCCTTGGAAGTGAATATGGNCCATTTCTGATTCCATATCCCAATCAAGCNACCGAGGCTGTTCAGCCACCGTCCGGCATGAACTTAGAACGATTTAAGAAACGCTATGCTGCTTATAAGAAAATCGCAGCGGATAGCCCAATTGCGCGTCATGGCAGTGATTACCAACGTGAGTCGCTNTCACGTAGCCTAGAAAACGCGTACCGTCTACTAAGNTCACCTGCTGCTAAAGCGTTTGACCTATCGTTGGAACCTAAAGAATCTCTCGAGAAGTACGACACTGGCAGATTTGGCAGAGGGTGCCTGCTAGCGCGCCGATTGGTTGAAGAAGGTGCTCGATTCGTCGAAGTCACTACTGAATACGTACCGTTCCTTCATTGGGATACGCATGACAACGGTCATACCCGCCTTGCAGGGCTGAAGCAAATGATCGACTCACCAATCGCTCAGCTGGTCCTCGACTTGGAAGAACGGGGTTTACTCGACCGCACGTTGATCGTTTTAGCAAGCGAGTTTAGTCGAGACATGATGATGGAAGGACGTCCCGAAAAGAAAGTCCGTGATCAGGTACAGGTACCTCCGGTCATTAACGAACTCAAGTTCTATGGAATGCATCGCCATTTTACAGGCGCTGGAAGTGTCCTAATGTTCGGCGGCGGATTAAAGGGTGGTCACTTGCATGGCGTGACAGCCGACGAGCGACCATGTACTACGATTAAAGACCGCGTTGTGATCGAAGATTTACACGCCACGATCTATCGTGCTCTGGGGATCAGTCCACGGCATGCCTATGAAATTGAAGGGCGTCCGTTTTACGTAACACGAGACGGAGAAGGGCGGGCCATTGACAGCCTGTTTGCCTGAGTCAGTGTTAGTTTTCCCGTGTACTCATTCCTTTAGCTTACGAAGGTTCCATCAGCTGCGCCAAAATGCGCTCTCTAGCCATCCGCACAGACGGTATCGGCACTTGTAGAGAGCGTCTGGTATTCCAGGCCCATTGCCATAGCCAAACAAAAAGAAAGGCCTGTATCTCGGTGATACAGGCCTTCCTAAGGGTCACACAACGGGGCAAAAAAGCTTGTGTGCCAGATTGATTGGCAGTCTCCAATCTGTGATTTAGTATGACGTTACGTTTCCAGNATCAGGATTGCCCACCATATGCAAGTGGTTGTGGTCGATATAGAGGACTTCCTGTGATTCTTCGTCTACGAGCATGTGCGGCACCGGCCACCCGACNTATGTCTTCTCGGTGAAAAAGAGNGTGCACTTGTAGTGCGCGTGGTGCAGTTGTGCCGGACCAATTAATGGATAGAAGCGTGGTGGGTCCAGATAGTCAGCAATCTTCTCTTTAACGATCTGGATGTCATTTCTCTGAACATCGTACAGGAACGGGATCCCGGACTTCAATGGATGTGATTTCAGGAATGCACGCATCACTTCATCGTCACTTGGTGGGTCCAGAGCTGCATGTGGTCCATTGGCTGAAATCGGGCCGAGTATCGGTACACGCTCATAGCGTTCTTTGACCCAGAAGTCATCTTCTGCTTTGGTTTGCAGATATGGACTAACGGGGACGGGTACCGAGAGGATACCCAGACTTGGCCCGTGTGTTGTTATACACCCGACAGCCGTAAGGAATACAGCTGCTAAGAGCAGATAAAGTGGTCGTTTTATGATTTTGTGTGACATTGTATTTCCCTTTGTTTTTGCCCTCATGACATGCAGTGCAACGTCACTCCTTTCACGCACTACGGTCACCTAATAACCCTTTTGGTTAATGTTATGTATCGTGTTAAACTGCGCAAAACTTGCGGGTTTTTCCTGTTATGAGGAAAAAAACGATTCTTTTCAGTGTCCACTATCTGACTGTGGCTCTTTGATCCATTACGCAAAACACCTTAGATTACGAGTGGAAACGGCACATTACGTGTGGAAAAATAGTCTTTTCAAGCGCATAAAAAAAGCAGATGGACCCGGAATCCGAATCCATCTGCCTGTTGTTGCTAGCGAATCAGCTGGCTGACTAGTTGCTCTTGAAATTCAAGAACCACCAACCGTCATCCCATTCCAGGGTTACTTTACGCCACCCTAAAGGCACTTGTGGGTATGGATAGAATGGGCCGATATATGGCCAAGCTGACGGGGAGTACTGACGTGGATACGTTACAGCACCGTAATTTGGATATGGAGCATAGGTAGGCCATGCATATCCTGGCAGATTCGGCTGTTCGAGCTGTGGTTGGCTCATGCCAAGTGCATTAGAAGCTAACGCTATCGGAGCAGCTAATGCAGCACCTGCCTGCAGAATCGGATTCACCGGAGCAGCCGGCTGAGCTTGTGGCTCCGCCTGAACTGGCTGTTGGGCAGCGACTTGCAGGAGTTCAGGGTTTACTGGCACAAATTCAGGAGCTGCACGCGTGTCAGCTTTCACATGAATCGTTGCCGGCAACTGAACATCCAGTTCGTTTACCACCTGGATAACACCGTCGATTTCACTAGCCATTTTCAGGACCATGTCACGATGGTCACGTGACGCCACACGGCCACGCATCCATACGGTTCCAGCACTAACGCTGGTGTGAACATTGAAGTTCGCGAGGTCTCCGCTATCGCGCTTTGCATTCAGGAAACGACCGATTGCATTTGCAATCTCCTGATCGTCAACTTCAGGCATTTTCGGCTGGATTCCTGCGACGGATACCTGCTGAGGCTGTGCTGGTGCAGCGATTGCAATACGATCTACAACCTGCTGAATTCCCTTGGTGCGTTGTGCAATATCAAGGATCAAAGCACGCTCGTCTGCAGTTCCGACACTTCCACCAACCCAAACGATGCCTTTGTTTACGCTGAGCTTCACACCAAAAGACTTGAGGTTACCAAGTGCTTTTTGTTGCTCTAATTGAGCACCAATGGCGCGAGCCAGGTCATCGTCTGTTAGTACCGGCTCAAATCGCTCAATTTTTGGAGCGACCGGAGTGATCGGCTTAGCAGATTCCTGAACAGGAGGAGCAAGCAACTCTTCCTTTTCTACCGGAGTCAGTCGTTCAGCCTTCGGCTTTGCTTGGCTGCTCTCTTCGCTTGAATCAAAGAAACCCGCCACCGCATCACCGGCGCCTGAAAAACCTTTAGCAATGCTATCAAATACATCACCAGACTCTTCTTTTTTCTCAGGTTTTGCTTGTCGAATCGTGATGTCGTTAACAACCTGTTTTACGCCGGCAACTTCTGCCGCAGCATTCAGGATCCTATCACGATCTGCAAGGGATTTAACATTCCCTTTAAGCCAAACCACTCCATCTTCAACTTGAAGATCCACGCTAAATTCAGTGATTGCGCCAGAGGACTGCTGTGCTTTTATGGCACTTACAACCCCTTTTGCGACCACTTGATCGTCAGCGTGAACCAGAACAGGCATTACCGTAATCACGGTAACAACTGCCAAAGAAACCAATAGGCGTCGCATGGTCCTCCTCCTGGCATTTCTAAAAAAAAACTAGCAACAAACTTTTGTCAAAAGGCGACAATTGCCGGTCGCACTGTGCAAAACCGGCGCAATAGCGGCACAAAGGCGCTACTGCACGTTATTAGTTTTCGGGATTCCGGTCGTGACAAATGGTAGGTTTTTTCCGATTTTGCGGAAGTTCCTGATAAAAACATGGGATTACAAATNAATCCAANACCTCCAAACCCCTTGTTTTAANNGGCTTTCGGCACCAAACNTACCGAAAAAGGGCATTAACCTCAGGGAGGNTGGGNGAGAGNTCGCACTGCAANCAGGCTAGGTCGTNGTTCAGAATCCAGAATTCGGACTTCTATATTCGGACTTCTATATAAAGAAGCGAAAGAACANCCGAAAACAGTCAGGAANTAGTGATTTACAGACGATTTACAGTGAGTCNACTCCCCCCAATTGAAGAAGTTGTTTGGATTCCGAACGAGAGTCTACCCACAAGGCAATCAAATGAGACGCAATTCAGAAAAGAGATTTCGCAGATCTATTCGAGCACTATTACTCGGTTTAGCCACCATTCAAGTCACTGCCTCAGTGATTACGGCGGCGGAACCGACTCTCGAATATGCCCTGAGTCTCAAGCCTACCCAAACTGGCCTGACATATGACGTACCTGCTGAAAACGAGCGTACTGGACTGGAAGTGAAAACTGTGGCCAGTTCCGCGGGGACAGGTTGGGTTGTAACAAATGAATCCGGCCAGTTACTGCGTAAATTCGTTGANACAAACAAAGATGGCAAAGTTGATCTTTGGAGTTATTACCGCGCTGGTGTTGAAGTTTATAGGGATATCGATACTGACGGAAACAATACTGCCGANCAGTTCAGGTGGCTNGGGCCAGCCGGGCTGCGGTGGGGNGTCGACACNAATGGTGANCGAAAGGTCGACCGCTGGAANCAAATCTCGGCNCAGGAGGNNTCNCAGGAAGTCGTCGCTGCAATTAAAACGAAAGATGCAGCGAGATTCGCNCGGTTNTTGTTAACCGATGCGGAATTGCGAGACCTNGGAGTCGGTAAAACTCGATTTGATGCGTTGGCAAAAATGAGAGCAGANGCGCTGGCTACATTCGAAAGACAAGCCAACNCTCAACAACTGATCACGCAACGATCGAGTTGGGTGCATTTCAGCGGATTANTGGGCGTAATTCCNAGNGGCACCAGCGGTTCGACNAAAGACGTGACCGTATATGACAACGTCATGACAATTGTGGAATCAGCCGGCGAACACCATCAGATGGTGATTGGCGCAATGATTCAGGCAGGTAAAAACTGGAGACTAGTGAACTTGCCACCAGCACTGGCAACCGAAAACACAGTAGCTTACAGCGGATACTTCTTTAAAACACCTGGAGTTTCAGACACACCGGCCGTCGCAACTGGTAATACCGGCAACGAAGCCATGCAGAAACTGGTGGGACAGCTGGAGGAGATCGATATACAGCTTGCCAAAGCACAAAGCCAATCCCAGCAAGCATCATTAAATGTCTCGAGAGTGGAGGTGCTCAAACAGCTCGCTGCAAAGTCAGCCACCGTCGAACAACGCAATAATTGGATACGCCAGCTCGCTGATACCGTGACAGCTGCGGTACAGACTGGAGCTTTTCCAGATGGAGTGGCTCACTTGGAATCCCTATATGATTCACTAAGAGCTTCGAAAGATACACCCAATACAGCTTATGTTCGGTTTCGTATGCTCACTGCCGATTACGGTCAGAAAATGCAGAAGCCTAATGCTGAATTTGAAGAAATTCAGGATCAGTGGTTAAAGGACCTGGCTTTGTTTGTTCAGCAGTACCCGACAAGCGCTGATGCAGCTGAGGCAACGCTACAAATTGCCATCGGCGAGGAATTCGCCGGCGATCATCAGGCAGCTATCAACTGGTATAGCAAGATTGTCCAGCAATTTCCAAAATCACCGCTTGTAGCTAAGGCCAAAGGGGCGGCATTACGTCTGCAGTTACCGGGGCGGATGCTGACCCTAAAAGGCACAACACTGAGCGGTTCATCGTTGACGACGGCATCGAGCAAGGGGAAGGTCACGATAGTGCATTACTGGGCGACACTTTCACCTTCGAGTGTTCAGGACATGTTGCTTCTAAAGCAGTTTCAGGCAAAATATGGTGCCTCGAAACTCGCCTTGGTGGGTGTGAATCTGGACATGGAGCGTAATAGCGCAGAGGCAGCACTTCAGGCCAATCGCATTACATGGGGACAGCTATACAGTCGCGGTGGAATGGAAAGCGAACTGGCTAACCAACTGGGCATCGTGAGTCTTCCGACGATGTTATTAATCGATCAGCAGGGCAAGGTGATAAGTAGTGGGGTGCATATGGCGGAGTTAGATAGCGAGCTACAGAAGCTAATTCGATAGACAACAGTATTGAGTACTACTGCACCCTCCGTCTTCCTAACGGCAGGCTCTACGGGTTCGGCTGGGCTGAGACACGCGGTTGCGTGCACATTGGNNAGCCAGAGGAAACACGCAACCGCACCATATTCCAAGGAGCCNTCAGGCAACGATGAGATTGGATGCGGGCGAACAATTGCGGAACTACGGCCCGCAGGACGTTCTTTTAGACTCCGTGTCGAGGCCCAGCGTCGCTGGGATCCTCAGACCACGCTACCATGTATCCGGCCTAACGGCCGTATACGCAGCGCAGGTCATTGCGACACGCTCTTACCATCCATTCCCCACAAGGGAATAAGAGGGTAGCCCCGGGGGATTGCAATGCAACAANCGCCAGGGAATGAAATTGTGGCATCTGGGGTACAGATTGTCCCGTAGGTACGGTTAGGCATTCATTATTCTCATGCATTCAATTCCGATCAAACTTAGCCCCTTTGACAACCGAGCCGGTCGTTTTAGAATACGGGTTTGGCAGAAAGCTTAATTGGTCAGCCATAGGGTGGCCGATAAGTTTTTTTCCGGGGCGTATAGCTCAGTTGGTTAGAGCGCATCGCTGATAACGATGAGGTCCCAAGTTCGAATCTTGGTACGCCCACTCTCACACTAGAGCCTTGCTGATAAACCCTAAGGGGTATATTCTAGAGGGAGTGTGAGAACACGCACTATTTAGCTGGGCGGTTTACGCCGGCAGTTTAGATAGACGGCGTGTAAACATGACGGGGGTATAGCTCAGTTGGGAGAGCATCGGCTTTGCAAGCCGAGGGTCGTCGGTTCGAGTCCGTCTACCTCCACTTGCCACAGTATGGACCCTGGTGGTCTTGTTGGTTTTGAGGACTAAACATCATGCAGATTAGTCCTGAGAATAAAAACGAGATTTTTTTAACAGGTGGCGATTTGCGGGCGTTGACAGTCCAAAAACACGCACCTACACTTAGGGGTCTGCACTGAGGTTTTTCACTTACCCTGTAAGTGTAAACCGCTGGCAGACGATCGCCGCGACGGCTTAGGCCGTGGTGGTATTGATCTTTGAAAATATGGTTTGTAAAGGTAGATGGCATCTACATTACTAATTTTGCAATCCGCTTATTTAATAAGTGTTAGCAATCTAGGTAAGGCGAGGATCGTTCAAAATACGTTGATCGATAAAGCGTGAATTTGGGGTTGGCCAGACGCGAGAGAGCTTCAAGTGATCAAGCGACTGACCAGTAAGCTTTGAATTCATGTGGTCAAGTGTATAAGGGCGCTCGGGGGATGTCTTGGCATAAGAAGGCGATGAAGGGCGTGGAAGTCTGCGAAAAGCCTGGGGTAGTTGACAAACAAACGTTGATCCCGGGATTCCTGAATGACATATGTTGAATTCATAGGCATATGTGGCAAACCTGGTGAACTGAAACATCTAAGTAACCAGTGGAAGAGAAAGAAAAATCGATTCCCTTAGTAGCGGCGAGCGAACAGGGAAGAGCCCAAACCCAGAGGGTTTCCTTCTGGGGGTTGTAGGGCAGTTCGAATGGCCTAGCTGAACGTGTAGTGGAATTTTCTGGAAAGTAATACCACAGAGGGTGACAGTCCCGTACACGAAACGCAAGTAAGCTTGGTCGAACTGTTCCTGAGTAGGTCGGGTCACGTGAAACCCCGACTGAATCTACGGGGACCATCCCGTAAGGCTAAATACTCTCTTATGACCGATAGTGAACTCAGTAGGNTGACTGAAAGATGGAAAGAACCCCTGTTAGGGGAGGTATTGAACCTGAAACCGAGTGCCTACAAGCGGTCGGAGCACTATGATTTTAATCAGTGTGACGGCGTGCCTTTTGCATAATGATCCGGCGAGTTACTGTTTGCGGCAGGCAAAGGCCTTTCGGGCCACAGCCAGAGGGAAACCGAGTCTTAATAGGGCGAATTATTGTCGTAAGTAGTAGACGCGAAACTGCGTGATCTACCCATGGGCAGGTTGAAGCGCGGGTTATACCGCGTGGAGGACCGAACCCACTAGGGTTGAAAACCTAGGGGATGACCTGTGGGGAGGAGTGAAAGTCTAATCAAACGCAGAGATAGCTCGTTCTCTCCGAAATAGCTTTAGGGCTAGCCTTGAGCCACTACGTACCGGGGGTAGAGATACTGAATTGGATGGGGGCCCTTCCCAGGGTACCCCACCGAACCAAACTCCGAATACCGGTACGATTATCTCAGGAGTCAGTCCGCGGGGGATAAGCTTCGCGGTCGAGAGGGAAACAACCCAGACCATCTGCTAAGGTCCCTAAGTAATACTAAGTCACTAAGGAAGTGATGTTGCTGAGACAGCTAGGATGTTGGCTTAGAAGCAGCCACCATTTAAAAAGTGCGTAACAGCTTACTAGTCGAGCAATNTCGCGCCGATAATGAACGGGAGTAAGTATTACACCGAAGCAGTGGATTCCAGTTTAACTGGAGTGGTAGGAGAGCGCTGTACATCAGATACGAGCCGTACGGAAACGAACGGTGGTGGGGTGTACAGGTGATTATGCCGGAATGAGTAACGATAAAGCAGGTGAGAATCCTGCTCGCCGAAAGCCTAAGGTTTCCTGGGGAAGGCAATTCCGCCCAGGGTTAGCCGGTACCTAAGTCGAGGCTGAAAAGCATAGACGATGGATAGCAGGTCAACATTCCTGCGCTACCTTAATCGTTGTCCGATGGAGGGACGGCGTCCAAAAAACTTAACGGGTGATAGAATACCCGTGTGCCAGACTGAGCTGGGGAGTTTAAACACTCCCGGAAAGCAAGGGAAATGGCAGCATCCCGATTATGTTGGAGAACTAGGTTGGAAGGACGTCCAAGAAAAGCTTCTAAGGCAGATTAAGGTAACCGTACTAAAACTGACACAGGTAGGCGGGTCGAGTAGACTAAGGCGCTCGGGAGAACGGTGGTTAAGGAACTCTGCAAAATGGCCCCGTAAGTTCGCGATAAGGGGTGCCGCTGGAGGTGAGAGCGTCCGGCGGCCACAGAAAATCGGCTCCTGCGACTGTTTATCAAAAACACAGGACTCTGCCAACTCGTAAGAGGACGTATAGAGTCTGACGCCTGCCCGGTGCCGGTAGGTTAAGGAAGACGGTTATCCCATTAGGGAGAAGCTGGCGACCGAAGCCCCGGTAAACGGCGGCCGTAACTATGACGGTCCTAAGGTAGCGAAGTTCCTTGTCGGGTAAGTTCCGACCTGC
>PAXU01000013.1 GCA_002714565.1 Rhodopirellula sp. | reverse complement strand
ACAACGCTTCGCCATTCGTCCGCCAACCCCATTAAACGAGTGCGTACTTTGTGGTCGACATCACGCAAGCCTCTGATAACGAAAGCTCCGTCTTTTTGAGTGAAAACCGAAGTCCACTTTCGTTTTTCGTTATCTACGGCAGAAACCATGACACCTTCCAGCCCAACACCTGCGGCGTTCACCACTCTACCGCTGATGGTCGCCAGTTCGGTTTCTGCATGCAGTAAAGACCCGCATGTCAATAAACCACTGATGTATAGGAAAAGGGCTGCGTGAAATCTCATTTTTGATCTCCTGAAGTATCCAACACGGTTGCTTCAATAATAGCCTCTCGAAAGGCATTCTCGGAAAGGTCTTTTAGTGAGTATATAAACGCCAGTAACTGAATCGTTTGCTGTTTATCCAACGCTATGTTGTGATGCGTCTCGTTAGCTAACAACTTCTGCAAACGGCCGAGCGAATACGCTTTGTTACGTAATGAGGGCACGGCTGGATCACTTGATGCTCTTCCGAAGGAAGGTAAGGAATGACAGCCGACACATTTTCCTGTTGCGGAAGATGCCGTGCTCGCGGCAGCGAGGCGGAATCCATAATAGGTGTAGTGGTTCATATCCGGCGGCAACTTGATCAGCACCCGCCCTTCCTGATTAGCCAAGCGGCTTGCGATGCGACCCGATAAAATGGCTTGCGATTCATCCTCATCTGGCTCGATGGGAATTCTGTTGACGTAGGCAAAGGCATCAAACGTCGATCGTCGCCCGGTATCCAAGCGGTGGATTCCGGCCTCGTTTTTCTCGGCGTGTTTGCCCCAAATCGGCGCGTCATCAAGCACACGCTGGTGTATGTTCCTTAGTTGGTCTTCCATACGTTGTGCAACATCCGGATGCTCGTCAATTACGTTCTTTAATTGTCTGGGATCCTTGGATAAGTCAAAAAGTTCAAGCCGGGTGATCCCACCGGTGCCGGTTTTAATTAATGGAATCCATCGTTCCTGAAACGAATTGAGTGTCACAAATTCACCACGCAGCTTGGAATACTCGGGATTGCGAAAGGGACTGTTGTAACATTCGTGCCACAACTCCGACGCACTCAGTTTTTTGCCGAGATGACTTTCGAGATGAACACGCATTTGTTCCATCACTGTGTTGATGGAATCCTTGTCTTTGGGGTATTCCTCGCTGCGCCATCCAACAAGTGTAAAATCACCTTCTCGTATCACCGCCACAGGCTGACTCAATGGAGAATGCCACGTAAGCGGCCGCACCCTCTTAAACTCCGTCGCTTTTCCTTGTAAGACGGTACTCAAATCAGAACCATCAAGCTCCAAATCGGCTGGTATACCGGCATCGACTAACCCACAAATCGTTGGAAGGATATCCATCGCTGCCCCGGGAGTAGTTTCAACTTGCCCGCCCTTAATTCCATCAGGCCAATAGACAATTCCAGGTACACGCAGGCCACCTTCCAGCATGGATCCTTTCCCAGCTCTTAGGTTTCCATTCCGCTCGTGTCGATAACTGCCATGATCCGACGTATAGATAATGATCGTGTTATCTAGGTCACCGGTTTTCTGGAGATGTTCAACCAGTCGACCAATGGCGCGGTCGGTATTGTCAATTGTGGCTGAATAGATCGCCGCCTGGTCATTTAACTCTCCGTACTCTTTGATGATCTCCGGCGGTGCAGCCAAAGGCGCGTGTGGTTCATGAAACCACACATTGAGAAAGAATGGTGTGGTATCTGTGCGTTCTTGTTTGAGCCATGTAATCGCTTCATCGATAACCAGTTGGCACGCGTATCCTTCGAGGTCGCCAACTCGTTCACGATTGCGCCAAAAGTTGGTCGGATTCCGATGGGAAGGCGCAGCATTCAAATCGGTTGCAAACCAATAGTCAAATCCGTGCTCATCAATCCAGGGCTTATCTCTGCCACGAAAAGGCGTTCCCAAGTGCCACTTTCCGATATGCGCCGTTTCGTAGCCATTTTGTTTTAGGATTTCTGCGATGGTGACCTCATTCGTCTCCAAATGCATATCGTGGAGATGATCCTGGATGACCGTATAGACTCCAGTACGAATATGGTGTCGACCGGTAATCAATGAGGCGCGAGCCGGTGAACACACCGGTGCTCCTGAATAAAAGTTGGTGAATCTAACGCCACCTGCCGCAAGGCTGTCTAATACTGGCGTTTTTACCGGACCCCCATAGCAACCGATATCTGCAGAGCCCAGATCATCAGCGAGCAGTATTACAACATTCGGCGATAGGCCGGTTGCCTTAATCGACCCGGAAAACAACACAAGAATACCTATCCATATCGCTACGCAAAACCTATAGCGAAGGACTTGGTTCATGACAGAACGCCTGTTTATGTGAGAGCCGCAGCCGATATCGATAAATGCTGTCCGAAGCCGTGGTCTGCAAGCGAATTATCAGTAGATACGACGTGGAGGTGAGTAAAGTGGCCGCGTCAATCCATTATAAAAAAAAACAGTTAACCGTAAACGGGGATTCTGACTATCGATACAGCTAATCCCTCACTGCAATTCAAGCATGAGCAGTTCACCAGGTCTCAGGGAGCCTCGAAGGATTAGTGATTTGCGATTGTACTTAACCACTTCCCATTCGGTTTTCTTGACTAATTGAACGTGTGCATCAAGACGTGAAATCACGGGCTTCATTTTTATCTGACGTAATTCTGTTAGATCAATCGTTAACTCAACCGCTCGCTCCGGACCTTGATTGCGGTGGTCCATGGCAACAGCCAGTAGTCGTTGACTATCTGACCAAACCGTACCAGTAACATTCGGCGACGTATCGCTGGTGATTGCGTCACTCTGCGGGACGATTGGTAATGCGGTTGTTTTTGCTGAAAAGTCATAAAAAGCCTGCCATGTGTTAACGTAGTCATCCGGCCCGTTGATCGGGATCCAAAACGGCATGCCGATGCTACAACCGCGTGAGAGATCTGACATCACTTGTCTGGACCAGCGAACCTCATNGTGATCCGTGTAATAGTCCATGCTGGACATGGCCGATGAAAGAGCTCGNCCCGCTTCAAGGTCAAGGTCAGACATGACGTCAGAGCTTTCTACTAACTGACANTCGGCCATAAGCTGACTAGGTGTGCCGGGATTGTCATTGATCAGAATGATCATTTCAGGGTGGTGTTCGTGTATCCACTCGCGAATGTCAGCTTGCAGTCGAAGGCGGGCATGTGGCTGACTNGTTGCAGGATTGCCCGGACTATACGTGGCATTGCAGGGAATAACTCCCCAGCCGTAGTCGAAACAGATTCCGGAAGGCCGATAATAGTCGATGGCCTTTGTAATACTGTCAAAGAAGAAGTCCCGCACTTCCTTTCTTCCATAGTCAACGTTGGCCCAAGTTACTTTGTTGGATCCGATTCTTTCAGCTAGTTCTGGTGTGAACCACTCTGCACCGGACCTCGTCTCACCGGCCGTGAAACTATCGAACATGGATAGCTTGCCAAGGGTGTCATGCAGCACCCAGTCTCTCGACGGGATTTGTTGTTCGGGACCCAGAAGCTCGGGAGTAATAAATTGATATGTGTATAAGCAGGGTTTGAGTCCGAGCCCCTTTAGCCGCTGAATCTCAGCTTTTAAGGCTTCAGCGGTNACATTCAGTCCAGTTGGGCAGATCCACTTACCACTGTGAGGGTAGCTTCCGTCTATGTTGTGCCACGTCCCGAACCAGAGATTTGTAACATGGTACTGTTTCAGCATTTCGATAACCCGTTGGAAGTACCCTTCCTGAACGTCGGGGTTTACATNGGAGATCCGGATGTCGGGCATTCCCAAACCGCCGCCATTTGGAAGAGTGCGTGGCGCCCAGTCAGAAACCGGAAAGAGATCGTTGGTTAAGGGATCGCTGCTGATACAGTTGCTCAAATACCAGCGTACAACCTCNGTCGTGCCAGGTCGGAAGGCACGCAATCGGAGCGAAAGTGTTTTGGACTCTCCAGCAGNCCANCGTTTCGGTGCCAGTGTGATTGCTGGACCTGCTCCGTTGTTTCCCGGCGCGAGAACCACACGCTTTCCGATATCCATACTCCCCCAAAACACGCTCGNTTTGTTGTTTTGAAAGATTCCCCACGGATAATGTACCCAGCTTCCTTCGTCTGAAGTCAACGTTGCATCATTCGGGTCTGCAAGAAACGGTAGTCGAACATCTGAGTTTTGTCTTGGATCCAATTCAAACCAAGGCAATCTAGGGATTGCATTGCGTTGCCATTGATCGGCGATAAACGGAATTCCGAGCCCTATTTCAGTCGGATGGTTGATGTTCTGCAGAGATGTAAACTCTGCTCTGATCGAAAGGTCATTTTCGATCAACTCGTAGGTGATATGAGTTGTAANCTTCTCCTTCCATGCGTCNTCGGATGGTGNAAGTCGAAATCCCCGAGAGTTGCGACCGTGCTGCAATTCGCCATCATTTCGTGTGTTNCGCTCGCGGTGGAAATATGTCGTCTCATTACTATCAAGATTCCTAGCGTATATATCGACTGCGGCTGAGTTGTCGGGAGTCCACAGTTGTTGCTGTGGAAACATCTGTTCGATTGAGGTGGCGATTCCAGAGTTCGTGTCGATATCGAGATTCCAGTGAGAACTATGAATGCTAACAAGGTCTGGTTCGGACGGTGCTGTTGGTAGTTTGGACGCACTTGAGGAAGCGACTGTTGTGTCCGAGATGCGGATGTAATCCACCTCCAGACGATTTGAGGCGTAAGCATCCAAGATTAGTGGAATAGGTTGATTCGGAATCTTCATGGGGTCGGTGAGTTCGCCGATACGTTTCCCGTTGACATCGAGTGTGACACGTTCTGGCCGCCAGGTGATCTTGATTGTTGCCCAAATGCCATCCTCGATCGCCTTTCCAAACCCGGCGTGGCCTCCGTTCATGTTGTTGGAAGTGACNAGTTCCCATCCGTGTCCGCTGGGGATGCTCATGCACATCAACGTGTGGGCAGCCCATGGGGAGCGTGACATGAATCCTATGTACTGAAGTCCTTTGGGCGTTATTTTCACTCTTGCTTCAAANGTGCCGTAAAGAAAACGATCTCGCGATGTAAGCCGGGCACCACGAAGGGGTTCGAATATCTCCAGAACACCGTTACGAGCTGTCACGCCATCNGGCGGTGGCATGTTTACCAGTTGCAATCCACTGGTTTGAGGTGTCCAGCGATCTAGCGAGAAGTCGTCAAACTCATCAGCCCACTTTTCTGCAGCGAATGTTGATGTCGTAATGCTTAGAGTTAATAACGCGGCATATATGGTGTTTTTTATCATAGTGGTGATTCTACCTGTTGGGATTTGCAAGTAACAGGATTGGTGAATGNGGCGAAGAATTCTNATCGCACCGACACCGTGATTGNCGTTATCGGNTATTTTGAAGTAACCCTGAAGATGNGGTGGAATGAGATCTCCGAGATGAAAGAAGCGACGAATGAAAACGACCGGTGGGGAAGCCCTAGTGAAATCACTGGAAGCCCATGCTGTTGACACAGTGTTTGGCATACCGGGTACACATAATCTTGCGGCGTATGATGCGCTGATTAATGCCATTGATATCAAACACATAACCGCACGCCACGAGCAAGGGGCTGCGTTTATGGCAGACGGATATGCGAGGGCAAGCGGTAAAGAGGGTNTCTGTTTTTGCACCTCTGGACCTGCAGCCCTTAATGCAATTGCTTCACTGGGCACGTCGTATGCTGACTCTGTGCCAGTCTTGTGCGTGATCAGTCAAATTCCCACAGACTTCATTGGAAAAGAAAAAGGAATCATTCACGAATGTCGTGATCAGNTNGCGTGTTTCGANCCTGTGGTTAAGTGGAGTGCTACTGCAAAGACTGTTGAAGAAATATCCGCTCACGTNGCGGAAGCNTTTTATCAAATGCGTAATGGTCGCCCGCGTCCCGTTGTCCTCGAAATCCCCTGCAATATCCTCGATGCCTCTGCCGAAGTGGAAATCGCTGAGGAGCGNAGTGTAGAAACGGCNNCNCCANCNNCNGAACANNTTNCNCANGNNNNTNAACTACTNANACAGGCAGAGACGCCGATNATTTGGGCCGGTGGCGGAGTTAATAGCAGTGGTGCTTCAGAGGAATTGGTCAAACTTGCCGAATCGCTAAATGCACCGGTATTCACGACTGTTCTGGGCAAAGGTGCGATTGATGACGACCACCCGCTCTCAGCTGGCACCAATATTTGTCATCCTGCCTGGCAGGAGTTTGTGGCGCAATCGGATTTGATGTTGGCCGTTGGCTCACGGTTCACGCAGGAAGATACGGACAGCTGGACTTTTNAGCCNCCAGCCACTCTTATCCATGTGGATATTGATGATGCGGAAATGGGACGGAATTATGGAGCTACACTTGGGATCGTCGCGGACGCCCGTGAAACTGTTTNCGGGGTAAATGCACTGCTNGCATCAAGCGAGAGAATTGCAAATCCAGATCGTTCGGCAGATATTACGGCTGCACGCCAAGGGGTTTTAGATGCATGTGAAGCGATTGCACCGATTGGCATAGAACTCGTGCATGCACTAAACGCCGGACTGCCAGAAGACACAATATTAGTAAGTGACTTAACGCTTGCNGCTTATTGGTCGCGNNGGTTAGTTGGCGTGCACCACCCGCGATCTAATCTCTANCCATGGGGCTTTTGNACGTTGGGNTACGGCTTGTCTGCGGCGATAGGTGCTAAGCAGGCGATGCCGGANCGTCCGGTAGTTTGTTTATCNGGAGACGGTGGCTTCTTNTTTAACTGCCAGGAACTCGCGGCTGCTGTGCAGTTTGAGTTACCAGTGGTGCTAATCGTGTTCAATAATAATTGCTATGGTGTGCTGAAGCCTCAGCAGGATAGCCGTTACGGTAGATCCATCGGTGCAGAATTGGTCAATCCAGACTTTCTTAAACTAGCAGAATCGTTTGGCGTCACCGCTAATCGAGTTGATGATCTGCAGGAATTACCCAGTGCGATCAAATCGGCCGTTGCTGCCCATCAAGTAACTCTTATCGAAGTAACCGCAGACATTCCGTTACCAATTATGGAGAGCGGAATGCGGGATTTACACGCAACGCTTGCTTAGCAACAGGACGGATGTGGTCTGGAATTGCAGATGACTGATGCTATGTGGTATGCAATTAACTGAGGCGGCATTTGTAAAATGAATTTTAGTTACCAAAGTAGTCAAATGTGGGTGGTGAGGGCCCTATGAACCGATTTGTTGTGAATGCGTTTGGCATGTTGTTAATAGTACTACTGCAAACGAGCGCAAGTGCTGGCACAACTAAAGAATCGGGACAGCCTCCAAATATTTTATTCATTTGCGTTGATGACTTAAGACCCGCATTAGGATGTTACGGCGACCGAATCGCACGTACTCCAAATATGGATGCTCTTGCACGCCACGGCAGGACGTTTCTGCGTGCGTATGTTCAAGAGGCAGTGTGCGGGCCATCGCGGGCTTCGGTACTGACCGGTCAATTGCCGGATACGACCGGAGTTGTGCACCTTAGACATCGATTTCGTGACAAATTGCCGGATGTAATCACGCTACCACAGGCGTTTTCCAGAGCCGGATATCGAACTGCAGCGCTAGGGAAGGTATTTAGTGGCGATCCTCGTGAACTTGACCCTCAGTCCTGGACAGACGGTGAATTTATTGGCGATGATTCATGGAAAAAGTATGTTTTGCCAGAGAATCAAGGTCAGGGTAAACAGGCAGCATACGAGTCGCCGAATGTTGAGGATCGTGCCTATGCCGATGGCATGCTGGCAGAGGCCGCAGTCAGAAAGATGGAAGAACTTAGTACTGCCGATAAGCCATTTTTTCTGGCCGTCGGATTTTACAAGCCACACTTGCCATTTAATGCTCCGGCAAAATACTGGGACTTGTATCAACCTGAAAAGTTTGTGCTCTCATCAAAAAATGTACTGCCAGTAAATATCCCACAGATTGCATTTCATCCGCACCGCGAATTGGGTGGATACCGTGGAGTAAGGCAGGATGAACAGCTAACGAAAGCCGAACATGTAAACCTCCGTCACGGCTACTACGCATGTGTTAGCTATATTGATGCACAAGTTGGAAAGCTACTATCAGCACTTGAGACTCAGGGGCTAAGCGACAACACAGTGGTAGTCCTTTGGGGTGATCACGGGTTTGCAACAGGTGAAGGTAATAGGTGGTGTAAAGGCACGAACTTTGAGTTGGATACGAAGGTGCCTTTAATTATTAAAGTGCCGCAAATGCATCAAGCAGGAAAGGCCTCTAAAGCGTTGGTGGAAATGGTCGACGTTTACCCTACCTTGCTTTCACTCGCAGGTATCCCACATGAGTCGGGACTGGCAGGAACGAGTTTACGGCCGATCCTGATGGACCATAAGGCTGTCGTCCATGAGGCAGTGTTGAGTCAATTTATTCGGCCATGGTCCAGAGATGATTATAAGCAAATGGGCTACTCAATCCGCACGGATAAGCATCGCTATACTCGCTGGGTAAATGTGAACGACGGAAAAACGGTTGCGGAGGAGTTTTATGACTATGGTGATTCAGCGAGTGTGTACCGTCTAAAGAGCAGCCATGTTGAATTTAGGAGTCTAAATGATGACAAGGCAAACGCAGTTGATAAAGAACGGCATTCCGCGATGCTCACTGAAATGCTACGTGTTCGTCTGGATGAAAAGTGATGCAAGTAACAACTGCGGCGAAAGCGGCAGTATAAGGATGACGATAAAGTGAAATTTGGCAGCCAATTCAAAGTCCTCGCTGTACTAGCGTTTGCACTTACCTGTTTGTCTGAGAGTGTGCAAAGCCAAAGGCCGAATATCCTGCTGATCGTTTCCGAGGATAACGGGCCGGAGTTAGGCTGTTACGGCGATCCATATGCACAAACGCCACATNTGGATCAACTTGCATCCGATGGTATTTGNTTCAAGCGAGCGTTCGTCCCCCAGTCAGGNTGCAGTCAGTCACGAGCGAGTTTCCTTACGGGNCTGTACCCGCACCAGCATGGTCAGATTGGTTTGGCTACCTGGGGCTTTCGACTNTACAACAAGAATATTCCAAACCTACCNCGNCTACTAAAGAAGGTCGGCTATAGAACCGGGATCATTGGCAAGNTGCATATCAATCCAGCATCAGCGTTTCCTTTTGATATGCATGAGATCCCGAGTGCGAATTTCCAACGCAACGACCTTATGCGGTATGCAAAAGTTGCGTCAGAATTTATCAGTGAGGATGACACGCCATTTTTTTTGAGCGTGAATTACCCGGATGCACATGACCCTTGGATTGATCAGATTGATGGNTTACCAGAAGTCCCCTTAGTAGCGGCTGATGTGAAGCCCATGCCCTATATGGGAGTTGATTCTCCAGCGTTACGTGAATTAGTTGCAGGCTACTACAACTGTATGAGTCGGCTGGATTCACTGATCGGTGACTTGTTGAATGTGCTTGAGGAATCCGGCAAAGCTGAAAACACGATTGTCATTTATATCGGAGATCATGGCGCCGATATGCTTCGTGGTAAGCGGACCTGCTTCGAAGGCGGCCTAAGAATTCCGATGATTGTGAAATGGCCAGGCAGGATGTCACCCGGAAACCGTTTGCAGATGGTGACGACGCTCGACCTTATGCCGACTTTACTGACNGCTGCCGGTGCACCAGCGATAGAATCCCTGCCAGGTAAGGACCTGCAGCCCCTATTTGATGGAGATAATCCCGCGGCCAGTGCATGGCGGGAATATCTCTTTGCTGAGTATCACACGCACGCGGCAGCCCCCAATTATTTCCCGCAGCGCTCAGTGCGTAGCGACAGATATAAACTGATACTGACACTCCTCCCGGACATGAATCATCCGGACTATCAGGATACGATACGCAAGTTGCACGGGGATCATGAACGGCGAGACTCTAAATATCAATTAGATCTACCCCGGATTATCGATGCGGCTTTGCCGGCTGTCCGAAAAGCGTATCGAGTCATGAGGGCTCCACCGAAAATTCAGCTCTATGACCTTAAAGAGGATCCGTTCGAGTTCAATAATCTCGCCACGTCATCCGATCATATAAAGATCAAAGATGAATTGATGCGAGCGTTAAAACAATGGCGTCAGGCCACNGCGGATCCGTTGCTTGATCCGGAGCTTCTTAAACAGCTGACCGAGGAGGTGCAGTCAGTAACGAGTAAGAGTTTGGCAAGAAAGCACGAATGGCAGTATCCTCGTTATTTCTTCAGTGAGTCTCCTTAGTAGTTCTGTATGTCTGGAATAAGATAGCGCTTTGAATTTAATCAACATTCGGTTTTTCTCAATTCTGTTTTGCATTCTGGTTGCACAGACCGNAGGTGTGCAGGCAGCTCGTCCCAATGTGCTGATGATTGTTGTGGATGATATGAATGACTGGGTTGGATGCATGGGAGGGCATCCAAATGCTTCTACCCCCAACATCGATCGATTAGCGGAACGTGGAGTGCTCTTCACAAATGCACATTGTGCGGCTCCGGTATGCAACGCATCCAGAGTTGCCACAATGACGGGTTTGNGNCCAAATTCCACCGGTGTTTATTCAAACAGTGTTAAGTGGCATCAAAAGCTCGAAAATGTCNCNTCTATACCACAGCACTTNAAGANCAACGGTTATGAAGTTGTTGGTGGGGGGAAGGTCTACCACCATATGCCAGGTTTTAATCGAGAGAGCGATTGGGATTTCTATTTTAAACAACGGTTTGACGGTCACTTTCAACAACAGTTACATAGAGGAGAGGATGTATCNAGTTTTCGTTATCCAAATGGATTCCCGCTAAACGGCATTCCCGCGGTAAAAAACTTGTCGCGACCACCGCGCAATGCCCGAGAGTTTGACTGGGGACCCTTGGACAGGGATGTGCTGGAAACAGGTGACGGCGAAATGATTCGTTGGGCAGCGGAGTTCTTNAAAACNGAACGNGAAAAACCATTTCTCTTGGTAGCTGGGATCTACCGACCACATCTGCCGTTTTATGCTCCAAAGAAATATTTTGATCGCCTGACGTCCGACGCCGTCGCAGTGCCAAGTGTGTTGGAAAATGATGTTGCAGACCTTCCAGAATTAGGCAAAGCTTTTGCCAACCAACGACGTGAAGACTTGAGGTTGGTGAAAGCCGAAGGCAAATATCGTGAGATGATACACGCGTATCTCGCCAGCATTAGTTATGCAGATGCCCTCGTAGGGGAATTGTTAAAAGCACTCGATTCCAGTCCGAATTCAAATGAGACAATAGTGGTGTTTTGGTCGGACCATGGATGGCACTTTGGTGAAAAAGAACACCTGCACAAAATGACNCTGTGGGAACGTGCGACTCGAATTCCATTCATTGTGTCTATGCCCGGTGCTACGCACTTGTCTCCAAACTGTGAGGCAGCCATTGGATTGGTTGATCTGTTTCCAACTCTCATTTCATTATGTGACCTACCATCCATAAGTCGCTTAGACGGCAACGACATCTCTCCCTTGCTATCAAATCCACATATCAAGTGGGAAGTACCTGCACTCACCACGCACGGCTTTGGCAACCATGCAGTGCGCACAAATCGATGGCGTTATATTCGATATGCTGACGGTGGCGAGGAATTGTACGATCATCTAAATGATCCAAACGAGTGGCATAACCTCGCCGTAAAATCCGGGACGGTGAAAATAAGAGAACAACTGAGTCAGTGGTTACCAGTAGCCAATGCGAAGCCACTTTCCAACAAACGGATCCCGTGATAGCTCGCCTGTCACATGACAAATGGTGATTTATGAATACAAAGATACGTCGGCTTTCAGCACTATTTACCATTCTCTGCTTTATTAGCATGCCGGAGTATTGTGCGGCGCAAAAAAACATTGTGCTCTTTTTGATTGACGATCTTGGCTGGAGTGATCTCGGTTGCCAGGGCAGCACGTATTATAAAACACCACACATCGATCAGCTTGCGACGCAGGGTGTTCGCTTTACCGATGCATATGCTGCATGTGCTGTGTGTACTCCAACTCGAGCAGCAATCATGACGGGAAAATATCCTGCTCGCACGTTAATGACTGAGTGGTTGCCTTCGGGTCGTTGGAATCCGAAGAGTAAGCTACGAGAAGGACGATTTCTTCGAGATTTGCCTCGCGAGGAAGTTACCATTGCTGAGGCTTTGCGTGAAGCGGGTTATCGCACCGGACATTTCGGAAAATGGCATCTCGGAACTGAGACATTCGGCCTGCCTGAGCATCATGGATTCGATGTAAATGTAGGCGGCAATCCCCATGGCAATCCCGGCAACTACTTCTATCCCTACAACGGAAAATGGAAAATCCCCACGACAAGCTTAAGGGCGGTCTGGAATGTGTTACCCGATGGGAAGGATGGCGAGTATTTGACAGATCGTTTAACCGATGAAGCTGTAGCGTTCATTCACGAGAATAAGAGCCAACCCTTCTTCCTTTACTTTCCACACTATGGAGTCCATACACCGATTCAGGCGAAAGACGAAGTCACTGCAAAGTACGCAAGTGTTCCGAAAGACAAGCGGCAGGGTATGCCGGCATATGCTGCCATGGTGGAGAGTATCGATGACAGCGTCGGTCGAGTATTAGCCACT
>PAXU01000012.1 GCA_002714565.1 Rhodopirellula sp. | reverse complement strand
AAGCACCTTGTCTTGTGCTTGCGTTAGATTACCGCTGCTATCTCGCAAAACTGGCTGAGGGATAACAGAAGTAATTCTGGCCCCCAAATCCAACTCGAATTGGTACGAGAAATCCGAACCGTTATCTAGATTATCATCTGTCAGGTCATTAAAAGCAGCACCGGTCGTGTTCCGGAGCGCATTTAAACCTTCACCATAAACATCAATCCGGTAAAGATCGTCCGGCAGGGTCTCAGAGAATCTAACAACAATCTCATTTGACAGATCTCCAACACCGATATAGCCAGGATCGACAACCACATCATCTGCACCGCTAAGAATTAACGGTGAATACGAAAGAGCGGGCATAGCAATTGGCGTATCAGCCGGGCCGCTATTTACCGTAGCGCGCACCAAGGCATTAGCAGTTTCATTTAATCTAAGCGCCTCAATAAGCTGCTCAGCAGTTGTTGGGAAACTGATATTATTGTTAAGCGTAATATCAATTCGGTTACCAACTACATTGACTGTTGGAAGGCCGGAACCTCCCTGATCACGCTTAGCAAACCCCAGACTGATCCCGTTCTGGTCCTCACCTAACTTAGCAGCTTCAAACTCAACTGTAACAGCTCCGCCGGTATTGAAGTCGGTCTGCACCGATGCCGCAGNAAACGCCTGATCCAGATTAGCTCTTGTGACTTGAATGCCATCAAGATTATTTGTGTCAAAAGCCTGATTCTCATCAAAACGAAAAACTAATTCACGAGGAGCAGTATTCCGGATATGATTTGGATCATCAAACGGCAACAATTCGCCATCGTTCGGCTGAACACCGATCAACTGCGGCCCGACCGCTAGTAAGCGACGATCTTCAAGCGTTTCGAGTAACAACNTGCGCTTCGCATCACGCGCACGGTTACCACGCCTTTCCTGCCTTTTCATCTGTCCACGCTTTCCTAACAAATCAGGACGATTCTTACGGGTGGCCATATGCACCAATCCCTTGATTTCTTTATTGTTTACCTAGTACNCCAAACAATCAGATAAGTCACCTTCAATGGGATCACACCAAAGGTAAATATCCAGTTCACTGGCGTTTGTGTAAGTCGTTATATTTCAATGACTTACGACATATAAAACCTATAAAATCTCTACGCTATAGACGTACGGATTTCATGGTTTAAGTACCGTGGATTATAGTTTGCGTACAAGTACGTGCAAATCCTATCAGGGGGATATGAAACCCTCCTATAGGGTGGTTTTTTTTATCTGGGTGAGAAAACCCTCGCGAAGCCAAATTCATCATTTGGCACAGCTTGTTAACCGACTGATCAGTCATGTATACCAAGGGATTCCCTTCCCAGATTGCAGTACAAACCGCAACGGTAAGTTGTCAAAAGTCACTGTATACCCTCCGCGCAGCAGTGGGCGCACTGCTTGCGCAGGGCAAGTTCGGCGCATTCTACGCGAATTCTCAAACAAAAAGCTATAGGAAAACAGCGGTAAAAAGAGATTTATCGTCACGCGANNANAAAGACCGTGCCANGCAATTATGCTGCATTGCGTCCCGGTAGTTTTAGATCGAATAGACCGAATATCTCATCCTGGCTAAGGCCGAGTTTCTTCGGTGAATCCGTTTGTGAGAATATCGAGTTAAACAACTCGCGTTTATCTTCCAGTACCTGATGGATACGTTCTTCAATAGTGCCAACAGATAGCATCCTAGTTACCGTAACCGCACCCTTTGCACCAATGCGATGCGCTCGGTTTATAGCCTGATCTTCCACCGCTGGATTCCACCAGCGATCAAACAAGAATACNTATTCACAAAACTGCAAATTCAATCCGACAGATCCGGCACCATAACTCATGAGAATGACGCTGCAATCCGGGTCCTCTTTAAACCGTTCCAATANCGGATCACGCTGCTTCGAAGGCACTTTACCGTGATACTCAAGNGGATTNAACCTTTCGAGGCGCTGTGCAATCTTTTCCAGTGTCTTAACCCACTGGCTAAATACAATTGCTTTCTTACCACTGGCCGCAACCTCTTCTAAATCTGCTTCTAGCCGNTCCAACTTGCTACTAGCACCNGTCGCAGGATCGAAATTGCAGATCTGTTTCAGACGCAAAACTAANTCAAAAACATGCTGGATCGTAAGCTCCGCACCCATGTTTTCGAGTTTAATAACACCGTTNTCTTCAGCCCCCTGNTANGTGGCCCATTGTTCCGGGCTAAGCGAAATCTCCGCNTCCCGATACATCTTGGGAGGNAATTCGGTCATGACCATGTCCTTGGTACGCCTCAAGACAAAGTCGCCAACCAACTCGGCCATTCTTGGTACCGGCATACCTGTATGCAAATAACCGGGACTAAGAAACTCAAACAATCCAACCAGATCATCCGGACTGTTTTCCACAGGTGTTCCGGTAAGTGCCCAACTACGTGACCGGGAAATACCACGAATCACCTGGCTCGTGGTATTAGATTTATTCTTGATCCGTTGTGCTTCGTCGAGCACAACTAAATCAAAGTGATTACCTTCCTCACTTACGAACATGTGATCCCGTACGATCAACTCATAGTTTGCCACTCTCACTGCAGGCTCATGCTGTCTCCACTGCCACTCACGGCGCTTTTGATCTCCTTCAATTGCAGCAATCGGAATCTCCGGTGCCCAGGTAGCAAACTCCCGCAACCAGTTACTCACCAGCGGTTTGGGACACACCAATAAAATGCGGCGCAACTGTCCTGAAACCAATAACATGCGAATCGTTGTAATCGCCTGCATGGTCTTACCCAATCCCATTTCATCAGCAAGCACTGCTTCGAATCTCGGGAACAGAAATGCAACACCTTCATACTGNTATGGGAACGGTTCAAATGGAAAGCGGAGTGATGCCGAAGCGATAATGGACTCCAGCGGTGGTTGCAACAAGTAGTACAACCTGTCTTCGAGTTTGACGATATCCTTTGGGGGTTGCATCCGTGTAGCTTGCGNTTGATCGTTATCCTCATTACGCCGTCGCGCTTTGTTTCGTCGCTGCGCGCGATTTCGGTCAATCTTCTGNTCAGAGTCTGCCGGCATAAAACTTGACCACTGAGCAGACNCCGGAAACCGGAAACCCCTAACCTGAACCTTGGGGTGACGCACGCTCAANGACACGACGTGCGGCTTGCTTGCAAACAGATCCACGTCGTCCGAATCAACGCGAGGAGAACGTGCAATGGCTGAATTCCACCCTGTGGTAAAGAAGTCTACAGGCGGTGTAAGGGACTCCGGAGCATCACCGATATTGCGATTCCAGCTGATGACCTCAACAGCTTGGGAAACTGATTCGGGCTTGTGCGGCTCAACATTTCGGCGGCGTCCAAACCACATCTCTTAATTCCTATTCACTTACATTTGAATNGCCAATTACAACGACATGGTCTCTAGGCTGCTCGCGCCCCGCGACGCGCTTCCTCTATCGCAGACTGGATTCGCTGAAAAGGTTCATCAAGATCAACCGTCTCATACAACTGAGAAAGCGTTTCGGTAACTTGCAGCCCATCCAAATCTAACCCTTGTTCCATACAGCATCTCCATCGTTCAATGTCGACTGATTGAAATTGAGATGCCGGCGGTGGCGTTTCGCTTAAACGCTGTAACCACAACCGTGGACAATCAAGTTTTCCATCCGTGGCCAGCGTAACATCATTCACCANAACAAAATCCGGCTTAATGGATGCCTTGCTGACNAGTGCCGTGGAAACGACCTCACCATGTAGATAAGGCTTAAGCGTATTTCCGTATAGGATTTCCTGAGCCCTGTTAGCCTTTACCGGCGAAGTACAGTGAAACTCTAGTGGCCGCGCACTGATATTCAGAATCAAGTACCCGCCAATGCTGCCAACAGAATCAAATTCCAGCACGGTCAAAAACCCAATCGTTGTTTTTGATTTGCTCGAGCTCATATACCGCTTTCTAAGTCGCCTACCGTAACAAAGAATTCAAAATTCACCTGCAATACCAAAACCGCCTATTTTTCCAGCGGTTTGAGGACACGTGATAGATCGGAAAATCGGACAAAANGGAGATCGACTTTAGCTCAAAAATGATCCGGAATTGATCCGTGCAAAGAAATGGCGTAAATTCTGNCGACCGATTACTATATATAGATAAGCGTTTATCGGAGTTCGCAGCCAAAATGTCACAAGATCCTAAACAAAACCCGTTGACCCCAATGTTTAGCATTGATGTCTCCGCATCGCCTTCGCAAGATCCAACTGCACAAGGTGAAGACACCAACACGCTNCTTGCTTCGCTCATGCGACGCATGATTGNGGAACAAGAGAAGTCGAATCAACTGTTAGCAGGACTCCTCGAACAAACGCAAAACCAACAGAAACAGCGTGGCGCAGACTTACAACGCTGGAAAGAAGCTAATCCTGAACTGGCTGAACAGTGNCGCGAAGCCGCTGAGATTCTCGGCAAAGTACAAAACGAGTTTCTGTCCTCTGTTACCGACGAAGTAACATACAACGAAGACGCATTGGTCGACAGTGATTACATGCTGCAGGAATTTGTCGATCGCTTCGGGCCACGACTGGCGCATCTAAATGGCGTCCTGCAAGTCGTCTCACAACTAGCTGCACCAAAAGACGATAGTTAGCACCGCAGGTTTGAGCTCTGCCTGTTAGAACTGTGACGCTANCAGGATATTNNTTGTTTTCAAAAACCAACACTCAAATAGATCTCAGACTCAATCATCCATTAACTGTCTGGTGACCCACGTGGACAATTCATCTCGGCGTTGGCTATACATATGATCAGCCCCATCAACAACGTCGACGGTTACCATCGATTCTGCACCGCTGCCAGCGACCCTTTCAGAAATCAACTCCGGCAGCCCTTCAAATGCAACTGANCCTGTNAGCTCTTCGGATCCGAAGCACACTTGAGTTGGTGTTCGCAAGTGTGCAACATGCTCAAGAATGTTGTATCGCTCACCCGGTCCATACTTATCGACATACGAACCAGCAGCAATCAACAACGGGAACGGAAACGTAATATCTATAAGCTTACCNGGTTGCCCCATTGCCATCGCTTGATCAGCCACGGCNAGCGACTGATCATACTCAGCACTACGCGGCCCATTAATAAAAGCCATNTGTGAAAGTCGCGGAGGTGACAATGCGATCACNTGGCTGACTTCTTCATGCGGNTCGTTTGCTTCAGCGTAAATTACCTTGATCGCCCCGAGACTGTGACCAAGCAAAACGACCTGTTCATAACCGCGCGATTTACACAGGTCGATCCANGCATNCACGTCGCGGCGACAATCNTCAATGATCTCATANGCGGCACCCATGCGTGTGCCGCCGCGATTGGTTGCCATCGTGCAGCAGTTATCCCGGCCGCGCGTATTCACACGCAACACATCGTACTTATCCGATGCAATCCCACTTGCGAGTGTGGCCATCATGCTTGAAGTGTAGAAGTTACTGGCTACACCGTGAAGGCAAACAACTACGCCAGCCGCATGTCCATCGACATCAGGGTGCTGATTCAGTGCACCATGCAATCTTAATCCATCACTAGTTTGAGTCTGAACGAGTTCAACAATCATGCTCTGTGAATTCTTTCGGTCATCGTAAAGAGTTTAGCCGAGCAACTCTGGTAAGATCCGGCCATGCACATCCGTCAAACGATGATCCCTCCCGGCGTGGAAATAAGTAAGAGCAGTATGATCCAGGCCAAGAATATTTAGAATGTTTGCGTGCAGGTCATTCACATGCACTTTGTTTTCGATCGACTCATAACCAAAGTCATCGGTGGCACCGATGATTTGCCCGCCCTTTACGCCACCGCCGGCTAACCATGCAGAAAAACCTCTCGGGTTATGGTCACGCCCCAGGTCGCGTTCCGAAGTCGGAGTTCTCCCAAACTCGCCCGTCCAAACAACAAGCGTCTCATCAAGCAGTCCTCGCTGTTTGAGATCCGTTAACAGTCCATAAATGGGTGTGTCAGTTGCATCACAATGAATCTGGTGATTATTGTTTACCTTGTTGTGTGCATCCCAATTGCTGTCTCCATGTCCACCGCCGGAGTACACCTGTACAAAGCGAACACCTCGCTCAACTAAACGCCGCGCCATCAGGCATCGCCGTCCAAACCGGGACGTTACATCNTTATCCAAACCATAGAGTCGTTTTGTCGTTTCAGATTCCTGAGCCAGGTCGACGGCTTCTGGTGCGTGCTTCTGCATGCGAAAAGCCAGTTCATAGCTTTCCATNCGCGCAGCTAATTCTGAATTTAGCGGTGACTGTTCTGCATACTCACTATTGAATTCCTTTAGCAAATCCAATGAGTGACGACGACGTTCTCGCGACGTGCCGGCGGGGGAAGCAAGATTGAGAATCGGGCTGCTGTCGACTTTGAATTGCGTGCCTTGAAATGAAGCAGGCATGAACCCACTACTCCAGTTTGGTGGCCCGTTGATGGGTCCACCACGGTGGTCGATCATCACGACGTAGCCCGGGAGATTCTGATTCATGGATCCAAGACCATATGTNACCCATGAACCAAGACTCGGATACCCTTGCCTAAGCATCCCGGTATTCATTTGAATCAATCCGCCGCCATGTGCAAAACTATCGGTGTACATGCTGCGAACAAGTGCAATATCGTCAACGCACTTTGCCACGTTGGGATACAAGTCAGAAACATCGATTCCGGATTCACCATGTTTCTTAAAGGTGCGCGTGCTTGCCATCAGGTTTCCCGGAGCACGCAATTGCAACAACCTGTCAGTCTTCAGATTCGGAATCGGCTTTCCGTGGTTCTTCGTTAATTCTGGCTTAGGATCAAATAGGTCTACCTGGCTCGGCCCGCCATACATGAATAAGAAAATGACGGACTTTGCTTTGCCGGAATAATGCGACTCACGTGGTGTAAGTGGATTCTTGGGACTGGCTGCGGNGGCCTTCCCCAGCAGACCATCCTCTGCCAACATTCCAGCAAGCGCGGTAGCAACAAAGCCGCCACCTGCCTGAGCAAGAAAACCGCGACGTTGTGAAGACATCNATTCGTTGTGATGTGGCGCGAATTGTCCGGATTTCGAGTCGCTCATTTTATTAACCAGATTCACTGGTGGTTCCATTTNTATGCCTAATGCTGATACGTAAACTCTGTTGTGTTTAACAACACCAAGCAAAGCTCTGCCAACGCATCCATTCTAGCCTCGTCCTCAGACAAATTCCCATCTGATGCCATAAGGGACTCGGTTTGTGCGTGNACGAATTCTACGGTGCGATCTAGTTCGACAACCTGCGCTTTGCGAGCAAACAGCAAACTAAATGCCAACTGGATTTGAGCTTCGAGATTATTCGGCTGATCTNGCATCAATCGCTCCGCCAGGTATCCGGCNTTTTGGTTAAAAAACTCTCCNTTAATAAAAGTAAGAGCCTGTGGTCCAGTAATGCTAAGTGACCGCTGTTCACAACTTTCTTCACTACCGGGAGAATCCAANAAATCCAACTCCGGAATCGCCAGCGATCGTTTNGCAAAAATGTAGATGCTTCTGCGACTCTGCTCCTCGTCACTTGATTTGCCCCAATCTTTTCCCGGTACGGACTGGCCATCAAGGACTTCCTTGGGCAATGTCGGATAATAACTTGGTCCAAACATCTTGTTGTTCAGGCGACCGGTTACAGCAAGAACAGTATCTCTGACCACTTCCGCATCCAGACGACGTTGCCTAAACCTACTAAGATAGCTACCAACCTCATCTGCCAAAAACGANTGATCATCNACGCGNGCTTCNTGGCGATATGTGCTNGAAAGCACTATTTGGCGATGCAACTTCTTTAGTTGCCAATCGTTCTCAATTAGGTCAGAGGCAAGGTAATCGAGCAGNGCTTGATGTGTTGGNAAGTCTCCCATCACNCCGAAGTCATTTTCCGTTGCGACAATTCCATCGCCAAAGTAATGCTGAAACACGCGATTCACAACCACTCTCGCGGTAAGCGGGTTCTCGCCATTAGCAATCCAATTTGCAAACCATANTCGGCGACCTGAGGTGCCACTTGCAACCGCCGGTAATTCCTGGTTTNTCAGCCCTAATACTTTCGGCACACCTGGTTCCACTNCGTCCGCTGGCTGAAACGGACTGCCCCGCTCNAGCACTCTTGTTTCAGGGATTTCATCTTTCTTTTCATAAAACACGTAGGCTTGTGGTAGCGCTTGAGGTTTTGATTTTTCTGCGACAGCCAACTCGGCCTCAAGTGGTTCACGATCTCGCCGCTCATCTTCGATGAGGTTTTGACTCACCTCATCAGAGAAATGCTTGGAGTGTTTTTCTAGGATCTGCTTCTCGTCGTCTGATCGTTCGTCAGCAGGCTTGCGAAACGCAATCGCAAACTCTTTCGATAGACTACTACGTGCTGCTTCCGGACGCTCGGGGTCCGGTGGATTGATCAATTCGTCCAGCAGGCGTTCCCGGACCCGTGCGCGTTGAGCTTCGAGTTGGCTTTTAATGTCATCGATCTGTTTATTTACAGCATCAAGCTCCCGCTTGTGATCAGCTTGTCGCTCGGCAGATGCAACCACATATGGGAGGTCCGTTCTTCCATTTTGAGGGCGAATCAGCGGATTGAATACGGACAAAGCTTGATAATACTCGCGTTGGCTAAACGGCTCGAACTTATGGTCATGGCAACGAGCACATCGCAGCGTTATCGCAAGAAATGTCGAGGCGGTCACACCTAATACGTCATCGAGTTGGTCATACCGATCGACCTTTGCATCTGCCGGCTCGTCATCCCAAACTCCTAATCGCAGAAACGTCGTTGCAATCCTGGTTTGAACGGTTGCATTTGCGATTTCATCACCTGCGATCTGCTGCACAACAAAGTCGTTATACGGCACGTCTGAATTAAACGCGCGAATCACATAATCTCTATAGAGGTATGCATTGGGTTTAGTACCGTCACGCTCATATCCATTCGACTCGGCGTATCGGACAACATCCAGCCAGTGCCTTCCCCATCGTTCTCCAAACCGCGGGCTAGCCAGTAACTCATCAACCAGGCGTTCATATGCATCGGGTCGCTGATCGCTCAGAAATCGTGACTGTTGAGAAGGAGTTGGTGGAAGACCGGTTAGGTCAAAATAGAGTCGTCGCATCAATACGCGCATCGATGCTTCAGATGCCGGCTCAAGATCCACCTGTTGCATTTGGGAAAGCACAAAATGGTCCAGCGGGGTCCTGCTCCATGAAGGGCTTTCTGGCTTTGGCACAGCAGGCCGCTCAATACGGTTAAATGCCCAATGGTCGCTTACGGGTTCAGGAGCGCTTTCGTCAGCCAACAAAGCTGTGCCTATGAACAAAAACGCCACGNCAAGCTGCAAGAATCGTGGGCAACGAAAGCCACANACCTTGCTGACNAACTCGACCNTATTGATCTTACAGATCATGCTACCCCTGAAAATTATCGGGGCATGCTGACTTTGTGTTGNTCGTTGGCTATTAATTACGCACATTTGTTTCGCGAATTGCATCNCACTCGAGATTGGAACNTTGTGGTTATCCTGCCATTTTAGATGGTTCGAGAACCGTTTAAAACGCCAAGTCTTAAAATNTATCGATGCAATAACTACNAGACAAAGCGTTAAGGCTGCATGCCTGTTTGCTCTCTGCAATGGGATCTNATCCNCTACGGCTCGCGGTTGTCAGTATTCACAGAATTGCCTCAGGTTGTACAACGCAACTTTGCGCGTTATTTTCAGTGTTTTACAGTGCAAAACTATATCTAGAAAGCTACGGAATTAGACGTCATTGCGACTTAGGATTCCCGGAGAATTCAAAGTCACATACTCATAAACCGATGAGCTTAATTATCAATTTTTGGATTTAACTGAATGAGCGACAACGGATCTGCAGATATTCAGCAATTACAAGCTGATGCAAAAGCAAAACTAGACGAGCATACCGTCGAAATGGTGCAATGGCACTTCAACGAAGCAACCGGCAGCCCATTTTGGCTCGAGAAGAAATCAGAATTGAACTTTGATCCACTGACAGAAGTCAATTCATTCGAAGATCTGCGTAAATTCCCTCTGTTTGAAGATGAGTGGTTACGCGGCGGACCAGTACGACGCTGGGTACCAAAGGGTCTTGAAAACGAACCAACCTATGTCTTTGAAACGGGTGGCACGACCGGTATTCCCAAGAGTCGTGTCGTCATGAGAGATCACTGGCGGGACTATGAAATGTTCAGCCACACGTTACCCGACGAGTATTTTCCAAAGGGTTCAAATTGGTTGATGCTCGGTCCATCCGGCCCGCGACGATTGCGTTTGGCTGTTGAGCATCTGGCTCAGTATCGTGGTGGAATCTCATTTTGTATCGACTTGGATCCCCGTTGGGTAGTCAAGCTGATCAAGAAGGGGTGGATGGAACACCTTGAAGAGTACAAGAAGCACTGCATCGACCAGGCTGTTACTGTCCTGACCGCTGGCCACGACATCAAGTGCATGTTCGCGACACCGAAATTACTTGACCAATTGTGCACGGCCTTGGAAGAGCGCGGCACGAGCATCAAGGAAGTTGGAATCACGGGCATCTTCTCTGGTGGTACAGAGTTTACACCTCAGTGGACGCGATACTGCATCGAAGAGCTATTCGGTGGTCCAACAGAACAAAGCGGTATTTACATGACCCCGACCTATGGCAACACGCTGATGGGACTGGCTTGTAGCAAACCTGTTACCGCCGAAGAAAAGTACAAGATTTCGTACTATGCTCCACAACCACGTGCTGTTGTTGAAGTCGTTTCGTTCGACGACCACAACGAAGTGGTCGGATACGGTGATACCGGCCGAGTGAAGCTGACAACGCTTACCGACGAATTGTTCATTCCAGGATTTCTGGAACGTGATGAAGGTGAACGTGAAGAGCCATTTGAAACATTCCCATGGGATGGAGTCAGTGGCGTACGACCCTTCCATGAAATCGCTCAGAGCACCACCGTCGGTGTCTACTAAACAACCCAAACACGTGAACCACCGACAGATGTTGCTTGCAGTATCTTGAGGCATGCTGGTGGAATTGCACAACCAAACTGACAACAAGGAGAGTACCGTGCTAAACATTCCCGTTATCCGATGGGGCCAGGATTATGAATCCCTTGAAACGGAAGAAGTACTTCACTTCTATACCGGTGAATCGATTGCCTCAGTAAGCCAGGCGAATGGTGGCATCATTCAACGAGACATGCGTGAGGCTCACAAAGCCCGCGACATTCTCCGTCAATTCTCGATCGACCAAATTCTGGAAATGATCAAGAAGGCAGCAGATTTATATGTAAACGGTACGCTGCCATTTGGTGACGGCACGCAATCACCTGCAGACTTCATCGTTCAGCAATCTGCATCCACCGGCCTGCCTGAACACATGGTCGAATTGAATATGACCAAGAATGCATTCGTGTTGAATAACATGAATCAGATTCTTGATGCACTGACCCGCGGACTTGATCTGAACATCCTGTCAAATGGCTGGGGGGTTGAAGATCGCGGTGTACCCATCAGTTACCAGCCTCAGTCACCTGTGCTCGGAGCAGTACTCCCTTCAAACAGTCCTGGCGTGCACACACTTTGGCTGCCTGTCATCCCTCTACAACTCGGACTCGTCCTGAAACCTGGCCCACAGGAGCCGTGGACACCATACCGAATGTATGCAGCGTATAGCGAAGCGGGAATTCCAAAGGAAGTGTGGAGTTTGTACCCTGGCGGGGCTGAAGCGGGTGCTGCTGTACTTTCTGCTTGCGACCGAGCCATGATCTTCGGTGGCACAGCAACCGTTGAACAATACAAAGGAAATCACCGCGTGCAGGCACACGGTCCTGGATTCTCCAAGATTCTATTGTTTGATGACGTCGTTGATGATTGGGAACAATACATCGACTTAATTGCTGAGAGTATTTACATCAACAGTGGTCGTGGTTGCATCAACTGCTCCGGTGTTTGGGCATCACGTCATACAGAAGAGATTGCACAAGCACTCGCAGAACGACTCGGCCCCATCGAAGTAAAGCCACCTGAAGACCCGGAAGCCGGACTTGCGGCGTTTACCATTCCCGGTATTGCGACGGCCGTTTGGGGTATGATCGAAGACGATCTAAAGGAAGACGGCGTTACTCACAGCACAGCTGATTATGGTGACCGGTTGGTGGAACGCGAACTTTGTGCTTACCTGNGACCGACAATCGTCCATTGTGAATCACCTGACAACGCAATTGCACTCAAGGAATACATGTTCCCGTTCTCAACCGTTGTTAAGTGTCCACAGGATCAAATGCTGTCGAAAATCGGGCCTACCCTGGTGTGCAGTGGTATCACCAAGGATGAGAGCATCATCCAGCAACTCTCAGATGCCACCCATATCGACCGATTGAATATCGGCGCCATGCCAACCACGAAGCTTAATTGGCTACAACCTCACGAGGGAAGTATTATCGACTTCTTATTCCGATCGAGGGCGTATCAGGTTGCCGATCAGGCATAACCTGAAAACGCATGCAGTTAATTAGCTAGAAACAATGCCTGCTTGGCGTTAATTGCCACGGTGCGCCAAGCTATGAGATTTCGCTGAACTCTATGAGTCTGATCAACAGCTATACACCGACGAGCATTATCCACGGCCCAGATACCGTTGACCAACTTGGTGAATTGGTGTCCGGTTGGCAATGCAGTCGTGCACTGGTAGTTAGTGACCCGGGAATCATCGAAGTCGGTCACACATCGCGAGGCTGTGCAGCACTTCAGTCAGCAGGTATTGAGACTCATATCTTTTCTGATGTGCATGAAAATCCAACCACCGATGACGTGAAGCGCGGCACAACTATTGCCAACGAGTTTCAACCGGATGTCCTGATTGGCCTTGGTGGTGGTAGCAGCATGGACTGTGCCAAAGGTATTAATTTCCTATATACCAATGGCGGTGAAATGAAAGACTATTGGGGTATTGGCAAAGCAAGTCAGCCAATGCTGCCAATGGTCGCTATTCCAACCACAGCTGGAACCGGCAGTGAAACTCAATCTTTCGCCCTGATTTCGGATGCCGAGACTCATGTGAAGATGGCGTGCGGGGATAAGAAAGCAAGCTGCAAGGTTGCGATTCTTGATCCTACGCTTACAACAACTCAGCCCAAAATTGTCACCGCAGTAACTGGTATCGACGCAATTGCACACGCACTGGAAACGCACGTAACCACAAAGCGAAACAATACATCGCTGGCATATAGCCAAGAAGCCTGGCTTCGACTCGCATCTAACTTCACGAACGTACTGGGCGACGCTCCAAGTATCGAATCCCGCGAACAAATGCAATTGGGCGCATGTCTGGCAGGTATGGCAATTGAACATTCCATGCTGGGAGCGACCCACGCTCTGGCAAATCCGCTAACTGCAAAATATGGAATTATTCACGGCCAGGCCATCGCCATCATGTTGCCCCATGTAATTCGATTCAATGCTGATGAAGTAAGTGATCAATACGAACAGTTATTACAGAATACAGCGAGTACCGAAAACATGCTCCCTTCGGGAAGCGTGGAAAATCTAGCTCAATTTGTTGAGTCGTTAGTAATGCAGTCAGGACTATCAACGAGTCTTGTTCAATGTGGTGTCGAGCCTGAATTGCTGCCGGCGCTAGCTGAGCACGCAGCTGAACAGTGGACAGGCCAATTCAACCCTCGTAAAGTAGAAAAAGAAGAGTTACTCGGGCTGTATAAAATGGCTTATGAATAACGAGTGGTCGGATTTAGCATCGGCTACCACATTAATTTGTTCACCAATTACAGCAGCCTCCCGAACAACTCGTTATAACTCAGGTCATCTCCAACGGGTTTTAAGCAAAAGTTGGTACACACATGCCACAAATTAAAGACCTTACCATGCGAAATAAACTGACGATCACCTACCCATTGGCTCTCTTGGGTCTGGCTTTATTGCTGGCGGTGTCTCTCACCACAGAGTCCACCGCCGTCGATCCCAAGACACCCGGAGACGACAACGGTCACCCCACAAAAAACTGGCCGATCTTCCGCGGTAACGCACTTTCCCAAGGAGTGTCTGCAAGCACACTGCCGGATGAACTCAATTTAAAGTGGGAATTTGAAGTAAAAGAAGGCGCATTTGAAGCCACACCGGCCATTGTCGATGGAATCGTTTACATCGGTGATTTGGACGGAAAGCTCTATGCTCTAAAGCTGGCTGATGGAAAGAAAATTTGGGACTCTAAAATCGACAGCGGATTCGTCTCGTCCGTGTCATTTAAGAATGGCCGGCTATACGTTGGCGACTATGACGGGATGCTTTACTGCTTCAATGCTAAGGATGGAAAAGAACTTTGGCAGTATCAAACGGGAGCCGAAGTCAATTCGTCTGCAAATTTCTACAAAGAGAACGTCATCTTCGGCAGTCAGGATGCAACGCTCTATTGCCTCAATGCTGAAACTGGAAAAGAAGTATGGAAACATGAACTGGCTGATCAGATTCGATGTGCTCCGACGGTCGTCGGCAAGTATACATTCGTGGCAGGTTGTGATGCCAAACTTCACATTATTGATCTCGAATCCGGCGAAGAAGCTAAGGCTGTTGAACTTAACGGTCCAACCGGAGTCACACCGGCTGTCGTAGGAGATTACGTTTACTTCGGGACAGAGGCAGCAACGCTGTACAGCATCAACTGGAAAGAAGCTGAGGTTGTATGGACATATGCAGAAGATGACTCGAGCCTCCCATATCGCTCAAGCCCGGCAGTGAAAGATGGATTGCTGGTAACCGGAGGCCGTAACAAACGCATTCAGGCATTAAACACAAAAACAGGTGAAATCGTCTGGCAGTTTTTGACCAGAGGTCGCGTGGATTCATCACCGGTCATCGTTGGCTCACGCGTGTATGTCGGTGGCAGTGACGGACGGATTTACGGATTGGACCTAAAGACCGGCAAGAAGTTCTTTGAGAAAGAAGTTGGTCAGGGATTTGTCGGATCGGCCGCCATTGCTGACGGAAAACTCATTATCGCCGGTGACGAAGGCACGGTGTATTGCTTCGGAGAATAGTTCCGGCCAAACACGCCAATCGCCAACCCTTACAAACAAGATGGTTCCATGTCGACTGATTCAAATAACACAAGCCCGGACAATGAAACTGAAGTAGGTAGCTATTTCATTTCTAATTACCCGCCGTTTTCACAATGGAACCGGGATGAACTGGAACAAGTGAAGGCTGTCATGGGACAGCCTCCAACGGATGTGCCACTTGGCCTGTACATGCATATTCCGTTCTGCCGAAAACGATGTAAGTTTTGTTACTTCAAGGTCTTTACTGACAACAAGGCCAGCGACATCGAAACATACGTTTCGGCTCTGTCACGTGAGATTGAATTGGTAAGCCAATTGCCAGTCATGGGTGGCCGGCCATTCCGATTTGTTTACTTCGGTGGCGGTACTCCCAGTTATTTGAGTCCCAAGCAACTCACCAGTCTGGTGGATCGATTACGGGCAAGCATTAACTGGGATCTTGCAGAAGAAGTTACTTTTGAATGTGAACCAGGAACCCTTTCGGAAACGAAAGTTCATACGCTAAAAGACCTCGGCATTACGCGGTTAAGCCTGGGTGTTGAGAATTTCACTGACGAGATTCTAAGCGAAAATGGCAGAGCACATTTATCCGGTGAAATCTACAAGGCCTGGGAGTGGATCAAGGATGCACAGTACCCAAACGTTAATATTGACCTCATCTCCGGAATGGTTGGTGAGACATGGGACAACTGGAAACTGAATATCGAAAAGACGCTCGAATTGTCTCCGGAGAGCGTGACGATTTACCAAATGGAATTGCCGTTCAATACGGTCTACTCAAAGGACATACTCGGAGAGAAAATTGAAACCCCTGTTGCAAACTGGGAAACAAAACGAGCCTGGGTCGATTACGCCTTTGATGAATTCATTAAACGCGGTTACCACGTATCAAGTGCATATACCGTTGTTAAGAATCCGGAAAAAGTGAATTTCAGTTACCGCGACAACCTTTGGCAAGGCAGCGATTTACTGGCTACAGGCATCGCCAGCTTTGGACATGTATCCGGTATCCACTACCAGAATCTTCCTGAATGGGGAGACTACATCGACACCATTCTCGAGGAAGGCAAGCTTCCACTTGGCCGTGCGTTTAAGCCAAGCGAGCGACAACTGTTGATACGAGAATTGATCCTTCAAATGAAGAAGGGATATCTGGATCGCAGTTACTTCAGCGACAAATACGATATCGATATCGTTGAGCAGTGGGAAGATACCTGGCAAAAGTACACCAGCGATGACTTACTTGCTGTGAACAATGAACGCGTCGAGTTAACTCGCAAAGGCCTGCTCCGCGTGGATGCACTTCTTCCGGCATTCTTTGAATCAGAGCATCAGGGAGTACGCTACACATGACCCAACCTTTGGTGTTCATGATGGGGGAATTTCCTGCTGAAATCCCTGCCGATCGCCAATATGCCAAAAACCACATGTGGGCCATGTCGGATCCGTCGCATTCAACCACGATCAGATTCGGATTCACGGCATACGCTGTGCGGTTACTTCAGGACGTCTACTTTCTGGATTGGCATTTTGATGCACCTGCGCCTGTTGCTGAACAACAGGAAATCGGCTCGATTGAAAGCAAGAAAGCAGAAAGTTCACTCTACAGCCCGCTGTCCGGCGAGATTTCATCATTCAATGCACAGTTGCTTGCTGACCCGTCAGGCATTAATGTGGACAAATATGGAGAAGGATGGCTGTTTGATTTTCAGCCATCCGATCACCAAACCGATTCCCTGCTCAGTGCAGATCAATACGTTGATCATCTGGCAGAAGTTTGGGAAATCACCCAGCGCACCATTAAAGGACAACTTAGCTAAAGGACAACTTAGCGATTAAGTTCAATATGGTTTCGGTAAGCAACTGCTGCCGGACCCATTTGCCAATCCGGTAATTACACAATGATTAAGCCTTTAAACGTCTTTGTTTCTCGTGGATTGAGTCATCATCCCGACAAACGGCAGGTCGAACAGTCCGTGACCGATCTGCTGGCGCTTGATCCACGTGTAAAAGTCACCATGATTCCAAACCTCTATGACTTACGTCCGGATGGGGATGCATACTCACAACTAAAAGAACTGGATGAAGACTTTATTGTCATCTCCTGGATGTTTCAACGTGCCGCGCATTGGATTCTTGATCGCAATGGCGTCCTTGGCCAAACCGGTGAAGTGGAATTTGGTGCCGAAGAGGATGACGATGCTGATGAACTTGAAGATGACATCCTCGAAGAGGAAGAAAAACAGCGGGTCATCGAAACGTTGGATATTCCGGACCGTTCGATCTACTGCTTGCAGTTGCAACATCCAAGTGAGCCACAACACTACGTCGATGAGGTCGTGCGTATTGCCGAGTCATCATTAATGCAATGGATCAGCGGTACACCCGATCAGGATCAACTTGATCGATTCTTAAATGCTGAACAACGGCATGAGCCCGAATTAACTGCCATCGAAGAAAAGGCNGGACGCCGGTGGTATCCGGTGATCGATTTCTCACGCTGTACCAACTGCATGGAGTGCATCGACTTCTGTTTATTTGGCGTCTATGGCGTGGATACCCAGGAGACCATTCTGGTCGAACAACCTGATAATTGCCGCAAAGGTTGCCCGGCGTGCAGCCGCGTATGCCCGGAAAATGCAATCGTCTTCCCACAACACAAGTCACCTGCCATTGCAGGTGCACCTGCAGAAACAGGAGGGCTCAAGATTGACCTGTCGCTGCTGTTTGGTGCACCGGATGCTCAGGAAGTTGCAGCACGCGAACGCGATGAACAACTAATGCTGGCCGGACGCGCTCCAGCGGAAGAATCCGGCAACGCAAATGGAAGCCCGGCAATTAGCATGGAGCCGCGACAGGTGCAAAACGTCGGTGCTGACAAAGATGATCTCGATCACCTGATCGACGGTCTTGATAGCCTTGATCTGTAATTCTCAAAGATCACCAACAGGAGATTCGCATGAGTAATGTTCGTTCGTTTGGTGCTGTTGGTAACGGAACGATTGATGACACCACGGCCATCCGCCACGCTATTGAAGGTGGTGACGGTGTTCTCTTCTTTCCACCTGGTGAGTACATCATCAGTGAGACCATCGAAATACCATTGGCAATGGCAGGACCAGCGGGAATCAAAGGCGCCCAGGGAGCGTCAAGAATCCTAATGAAAGGTGCCGGCCCGGCATTTCGTCTGATTGGTACTCACGGCGGCACAGGTGATCCGGACAGCGCTAGCATGTCAGTCAATTTCATCGAACGGATGCCTATAATCAGCGATATTGAAATCGTCGGTGAACATGCGGAAGCTGATGGCATTGAATGTATCCTGACCAAACAGGCAACTTTTCAACGCGTTTTAATTCGCCAGGTACGACACGGCATTCACTTAATCAAGAGAAACCGAAACGTACTGATCTCTGATTGCCATATCTATCACAATACCGGCGTCGGCATATTTATGGATGGGGTCAATCTCCACCAGATTAATATCTGCGGCAGTCACATTAGCTATAACAGGCTGGGCGGAATCCGAATCCAGGAAAGTGAAGTGCGTAATCTGCAAATCACTGGAAACGATATTGAATACAACAATCACAAGCAGCACGGAACAGAACCGGAGCCGACCGCGGAGATCTATATCGACACAACTGCGGAAGGCGCAAGTGTCTGCGAAGTGACGATCGCATCCAACACGATTCAGGCCACCGTTTCTGAAGGTGGAAGTAATATCAAAATCGTCGACAATCGGCACGGAACGAATCATGAATCCATGCCGGAGGTCGGGCGTCCACCAGGTCTATGGACGATTACCGGAAACGTTATTGGTAATCAACAAGTCAGCGTTCATTTGGTCGGCTGTTATGGAATCATCATCAGCGGAAACACCATCTACTCATCTGAACAACAAAACATGTTGCTCGAAGAGTGTAGCCAGATCATCAGCACCGGCAANCTCTTCCGTAGNCACACACCAGCACTTGGTACGGGTGTCAAAATAGCGAATTCTCACACGATTAATATCAGTGGTTGCACGTTTCATGATGAGCATCCCGATGGCCAACAATCCGGACTACCGCTGCTAGAGGTTACCGACTCAAGCCTGATAAATATTTCCGGCTGTCAATTAACCAATGGGTCACCTGAAGGAATGTCACTGCTCAATGTCAGCAATGTGAATATCAGCGGATGTACGGTGACTGATCTGCGCAATGAGCCGAAAATGAAACACGCGATAGCATTCCGTGGAAAAGGTAGTGGGAATCTCCTGACGGGCAACATCGTAACCAATGCCGTAGAAAACAACCTGCTGGTAGAGGATGGCGTAGAAGTATCGCGGTAGTAAGTCTCGAGTCTCTACCAGCAACGTCCAATCCTAACCGCAACTCCCGTATGACGAGGCAGTAGCCGAGGAGGACGGAGGATACGGGAATGTTTGGGCCGGCAGTAAGTCCGCGATTGTTTGCCCGCATCCAATATCATCGTTGCCTAATGGCTCCTTGATATATGGTGCTTGGGACTCGCTAGCGCGCCCGCAGAGCCTACAACAGGAAGCTCCTAGCCACCAAAGTCGCTCTTACGCGGAGGGCGAGCAGATTCCTTAACCGTCGGGCCGATCATCTTTCCGATGCCAACATAGATATCTGTCTCAGGATGAGCTGCTTTCCATTCACTCCACGTGGTGCGTTCTGATTCATAATCCGGGATTGGGATGCTCTCGTCATCCAGAGCGAAGTCCTTCGTGCCCACCTTGAGCTGCAATTGATCTCGCTTCATTCCTGCCATCAGTATTGAATCCAACTCAGCTTCAGTACTGTCAAACACACGAACACAATTGGACTTATCACAATAAACGATGGTTAGTTGCTGATTGCCGAGCGTATCGTGCACGATATGCTGATCGGCTTCGGCCATCCCTTCATCCATATATGCGCGTGCCTTGCCATCAACGATAACTCCGATAACAGGTGTTGTTTCAGGGATGATGACTTCATCAGCAGCGTGGAAATACGGGTCTGAAATACCAGGAATATCCATACCCATCATGGTCGGAGCAAATGACTGAGTCATCTTATCATTGGCGTCGGTCTCATCAGTACTTTGGACTCTTTGAGTCGTCTCTTGGGTGCTATCGACTCCCTGAAACTCCGGTTCAGCATCACCTTCACACCCACTTTGCATGAAAAGGATTACAATAGTGCCCAGCACCATTACAGCACGCCCACCGATTGGATTTAAAGTACAAGTTTGATTGGTTTTGATTTGCATTATTTTGTTATACCCATAACCGTGATCAGGACTCTACCTCTTAGCACCTCACAAACAGCACCGCCTGAATTCACTCCCTATGTTTCAAACATGCCTTAACACCAGCACGATCAAGCCGCAGCCATTGCTGGATAAAATTCGACTTACGGCCGAAGCTGGATTTGATGCAGTGGAACTCTGGATTAATGACGTGTATGAACATATTGGTCGCGGAGGTGAAGTCCGGGATGTCGAAAATTTTCTGTCGGATCACGGGTTGGTCGTTCCCAGCATGATTGCATTGCGTCAATGGGGTGAAGCCGTTGGACGAGAATACGAATTGATGCTTGAGGAGGCCAGGCGGCGTATGGAACTCGTCGCACGGATTGGTGCAACCTATGTTGTGGCAACCCCGCCACGTGAACCTTGCGACTTTAATCAGCTAGTAGATCGTTACGGCGACTTACTTGAAATTGGCCGACAAGCGGGTGTCTATCCAACCTTTGAGTACATCAGTTTTTTCGACGGCGCACAGACACTTGATATTGCATGGCAAGTCGTTCAGGCAGTCGGTGATAGTGACGCCACCTTAATTGCCGACGCATTTCACACATGGAACAGCCCGTCGACGGATGGATTACTGGCGGCGATACCCGGTGATCGCATCAGTCATTACCATATTGATGATGGCAATCCGTCGATTCCTCGTATGCAACAAACCGATCCCGATCGTGTCATGATTGGTGACGGGCCGATTGATCTTAAAAGGGAAATCCAGATACTCAAAGAAATCGGTTATAACGGCATGATCAGCCTCGAGTTGTTTAATCAGGCTTTATGGGAACAGGACCCACTGTCAGTTCTCACGACAGGAAAACAGCGACTAGACGATCTCTTAAACTCCATAGACTTTTAGCGATTTGGTTTTCGATGAACTCCGGTACTATTTCTCTTTCTTCCACAGACTACATCATCTTTTTTGCTTCGTTGATCGGAGCGATGCTCGTCGGTCTTTGGGCTGGTCGCAAAGAAGAAACGTCGGAGGATTACTTTCTTGCAGGTAAAGGACTTAGGTGGTTCGGGGTCGCCGGTTCCATTTTTGGTAGCAACGTCAGTGCTAACCACATGGTCGGCATGATGGGAGTCGGTTTTAGCATTGGATTTGCACAAAGCCACTTTGAAATCGGAGCGATTGCCGGGCTTCTATTTCTTTGCTTTGGTTTCCTGCCTGTTTATCGCAAGCTGAATCTATACACGCTTTCCGAATATCTTGGAAAACGATACGACGATCGCAGCCGGATCAGCTATGCCGTGATCATGATCATCATCATGGCATTCGTGCAAATGGTTCCGGCATTGTATATCGGCTCGCGTACCATCTGCGAATTGATGGGGGGCGACGCAATTATTGAACAGCCAGCAGAAGCACTTGCCCCGATCGCAGATGAGACGGTTCCCGTTGCCTTGCAGGACTCCACGGTCGCAGATCAGCTGAAACCGGTACCTGCCGCAAAGAAAATCAACACAACTTACTACAACCTGTTTGTCATCGGTCTTGGCCTGATTGCCGGAAGCTACACGATTCTCGGTGGCCTGAAAGCTGTTGTGTATACCGACATCATTCAATCCGTGTTGATGCTGATTGTGGGGATCGGGATCGCCATACTCGTATTCTCTGAATTCAGCTGGGGAGAAATGGTAGCTGCCAGTGCTGCTGAAGCAACAGAGACGGGCACAAATCGAATGTCAATCTATCTACCGACGCATCACCCCAGCTTGCCGTGGACAGGTGTCATCACCGGATTGATGTTCATGCACTGTTTTTACTGGGGTACCAATCAGTTTATCGTTCAGCGAGCACTTGGAGCAGTTAGCGATAAGGAAGCACGCGTGGGAATTATCTCAGCTGGATTCTTAAAGCTACTCATTCCATTTTTCTCAATCGGAACAGGAGTCGCTGCGTATTTTCTACTGATGCGCGAAGCCGGAGCAGATCCGACCGCGATGGACAACGTTAGAAACATTCCACCGGATACTATATTTCCACAACTTGTCACGAAGTTCCTTCAACCGATAGGGTTTGGCTTAATCGGTTTAGTGGCTGCCGGAGTGATTGGCGCTATACTGTCTTCGATCGACTCCATGATGAACTCAGCTGCAACCATTTTTTCAGTGGATGTCTGGAAGCGTTACATAAATCCGGATGCCTCTGACAAAGAGCTCATTGTCGTCGGTCGACTGTCCATTGTTGGCTTGATGTTGTTTGCAATTCTCTCAGCAATTTTCGTCATGAATCCGGATTCCACAGGGAATTTCTTCCTGTTGATCGCGGACTATCAAAACTACCTCACACCGGGACTGCTGGTCGCCTTTATCCTTGGGATATTCTGGAAACGCGGAACGGCAACAGCAGCCTTTGTCGCCATTATTGCCGGTGTCGTTCTCAGCTGGTTGGTAGTAACCATCTACGATTCGGATATGCCACGACCGCTATATGACGTCGCGCTCAAAAGAGCAAATATTTCTGACTTCAATGTAAAACAGTTTCCAGATAAATATGGTGAACAGACTGGGATACATGCGATGAGCGTCAGTGAGTTCGAGTCATTCATCAATGATGATATCCGTGACAAGATTACTCCCGTAATGGAGACGTTTGGGCCACAGCTAAACTTCTTCCATCGAGTTGTATTTGTGATTGGGCTTTCCGGAGTTATCTATGTCCTTATTAGCTTGAACGGCACACCGGACCCGGAAAAATCGCAGCTCACGTGGACAAGTCTTGGCGGTCACAACAAGACTCGACTGAAAGAGATCGGTATTCTGTTTGTCCTCTCAGTGGCTGCATATATCGTGATAGCGATCCTCACGTCAAACGGTCTATTAACTCCGATGATTGCAGCAACGATTGCTGCAATCTGGACACTGGCGGTATACACACGCGAAGTAATCCGGAAGCACGCTGCCGCAGAGACCGATCTTTCTTTAGGACAATTTATTGTCAGTAGTGATATTACCTATGCCGGCGTTCTCGCTTCGCTGGCCATGTTTATGATGTTCTACTTCTTTTAATCGTTAGCCAATGAGATCCCGACTGGAATCGACCCTATGTTAAATCGAAGAAATATCCTCAAAGCATCCGTTGCCTCACCATTACTAGCTGCCCTGCCCTTATCAGGACTGGAAGGCGTTTGTAACGCGGCCAAAAAAGGGAAACGTCCAAAGGTGGCGGCAATCTACACCTCGTTTACCTACCGCAGCCATGCGCATGTAATTCTGGAGAATTTCCTTGAGCCATACCTGTTTAACGGAGTGGCAACTGACCCCGGGGTTGATGTAGTCTCCATCTATCGTGATCAAAAGCCTCAAGGCGACATGACCGATGCTGTCGCTGCGAAATATGAGATCCCGGTATATGACTCGATCGCAGAAGCGTTGTGTGTCGGCGGCGATGAACTGGCCGTCGATGCCGTTTTATCAATCGGTGAACACGGTAGCTATCCACGAAATGAATTCGGTCAGGTGATGTACCCACGTAAGCGGTTCTTCGATGAAATCGTTGCCGTGATGAAAAAGAGCAATCGTTTCGTACCGATGTTTAATGACAAGCACCTTAGTTACCGATTTGACTGGGCTAAGGAGATGTACGACACGGCTAAAGATCTCGGCATTCCATACCTGGCCGGTAGCAGTGTCCCCTTAGCACAACGCAGACCTGCCGTAGAAGTAAAGCCCGGCACACGAATGGCGGAGGCCGTCGCTGTTCATGGTGGTCCGGTTGAATCCTATGACTTCCATGGCCTCGAACTCCTGCAATCTATGGTCGAGTTCCGTAAAGGTGGTGAATCCGGAATCAAGAGGATCACGTTCTATGAAGGTGAACAAGTCTTTGAATCCGCTAAGGCTGGAATCTGGGACATCGAATTGGGCAAGGCAGCAATCAAAGCTGAATTAGGATACGTGCCGGAGAACTGGGGGCACCTAGAAAAAGAAAATGAGCCTGAAGTGGGGCTACATGCAATCGTGATTGACTATCTCGATGGCTTTAAAGGCACGGTTTTGCGAATCGGTCGTGACGATACGCGATGGAATTTTGCATACAAGGTTCGTGAAGATTCCGAACCAATTGCTACGGAATTCTATGTAGGCCCATGGAATAACAGGAATCTGTTTAAGGCATTATCGCATGCCATTCAGCAGACGTTTATTACTGGCAAGCCGGTCTACCCGGTCGAAAGGACCTTGTTAGTGACCGGGGCATTGGACGTCATGATGCACGCTCGAAAAGCTCCTGGTCATCCATATCACGCCAAGCAACTGGAGATCCCGTATAAGCCCGTGGACTTTAGAGACATGCGTGAATATGGAAAGAGCTGGGATATCATCACGGAGGAAATCCCTCAACCCAATGCATTTGATAATGGCTTGCCGGCACATATGCAGATCAAACGCTAGCATCACGGGTCATATCACTTCAGACCTATGACGTCTGATATCTGATGCTAAGATGAGGTATTGCAGTAAACCCTCAGCGTTTTTCCGAAGTATCCGTTATGGCAAAGCAATTATTCATCGACACGGTTGGTTGTCAAATGAATATGCTCGACAGCGAAATGGTCGTGGCCACTTTGCGCAAGAACGGATATGAGCTAACCAGCGATATTAAAGGTGCGGACACGATCCTATTTAATACGTGCAGTGTTCGAGCTCATGCTGAAGACAAGACGTATAGTGCACTCGGCACATTACGCGAATGGAAAAAAAATAATCCAAACAAGATCATTGGTGTTATGGGCTGCATGGCACAAAAAGATCAAAAGAAGATCTTTGACCGGGCACCATATGTTGATCTGGTCGTCGGCCCCGGTCAGCTTCAGCAAATTCCCGAGTTGATTCAACAAGCCGAAGACGGTGCTGAACAGCAGATGGCCGTGGGCCGCCTGCGGAGCGAAGGATCACTAAATGAAATCAAGCGTAGTCATGAGACGTTCGACCCGCTGCGCGATCCCACGATGCGACCTACTCCGTTTCAGGCTTATCTGAGAATCCAGATCGGGTGCGACAAGTTCTGTACATACTGTGTTGTTCCAAATACACGAGGCCCTGAACAGGGGCGCCCACCCCTGCAGATTGTCGAAGAAGCAAAAATACTGGCTGATCAGGGGTGCAAAGAAATCATCCTATTGGGTCAAACTGTGAACAGTTACAAATATGTTGATGCCGACGGTGGTGAGACACGACTAGCAGAGCTGCTAGAGATGCTTGAACAAGTGGACGGAATCAAGCGGATCAAGTTTGTAACTAACTATCCCAAGGACATGACCGTGCCGCTTCTCGAAGCAGTACGAGACCTGCCCAAAGTCTCCCCGTATCTGCATGTACCGCTGCAACATGGTAGCGATGAAGTACTCAAACGCATGAAACGAGGTTACACGGTTGCTGACTATCGCGAAATGATGCATCGAATCTGGGATATCGTGCCTGACGCCACCGTATCGAGCGACTTCATCGTAGGCTTTTGCGGTGAGACGGAAGAGGAATTCCAAACCTCGATTGATTCGATATACGAATTCAAATTCAAGAACAGCTTCATTTTTAAATACAGTGAGCGGGAAGGTACCAAGGCAGAAGCTCAAATGCCTGACGATGTACCGTACGACGTGAAGCAACGACGAAATAATGAATTGCTTGCCGTGCAGAATGAAATCAGCCTGAAGGCAAACGAAGCCTTCATTGGTCGGACGGTCGATGTGCTAGTGGAGGGTTTGAGCAAAAAAGCCGCCAAGCAGGAAGACAGTGGACCTGTAAAACAAATGTGTGGCAGGACGCACTGCGATCGCATTGTCGTATTTGACGGCAACGAACGCCAGGCAGGACAGATTCTCCCAATTACCGTTTATGAGACCACGCCGTTTACCATGTTTGGTGAAGTGGTTACTCAGCATCAAACCGGGGAGCCTGTGTTACTTCCCATTCAATCATAGATTGAACCCAGCTAGTTATAGCCGCAGAACAATCCTGGTTGCTGTGGTCTTGGAGCAAAATTACTGATGGCTCGCGTTGTATTAGCAATGTCCGGCGGCGTGGATAGCAGTGTCGCTGCGCACCTGTTGCTGGAACAAGGCCATGACGTCATTGGTGTATTCATGCGACACGGAGAAGAGTCTGCAGAGTCGTGCGAGGTTAACGACGGTTCATCAAATCCACTCCTGCCACTACTACAGCAACGTCCTGATCACAAGCAAGGCTGTTGTAGTGCCTCTGACGCAGAAGACGCTCGACGCGTGGCGGACAGGCTGGACATACCTTTTTATGCTTTGAATCTACAGAAAGACTTTCGCCGAATCGTCGATTATTTCGTCGAGGAATACACTGTTGGCAGAACGCCAAATCCATGCGTAATGTGCAACAACTGGATTAAGTTCGGCAGGTTGTTTGATTACGCCGACAGTGTAAATGCTGAATTCGTTGCGACCGGCCATTACGCGCGTCTTGAGTCCAGCGAGGACGGGCACGAATTGTGCCGAGGTGTTGATACAAGTAAAGACCAATCATATGTGTTGTTTGGTATCGAGCGCGAATACTTAACCCGGATGATGTTGCCCGTCGGCGGCTATAAAAAAACCGCGATTCGTGAAATGGCCCAGGGTATCGGATTACGCGTTGCGGATAAGAAAGACAGCCAGGAAATCTGTTTTGTTACATCCGGTCAGCACGGTGAGTTCGTCAAAGCACGACGCGGCGGCTCTGATCTGTCGGGAAATATCGTCACAACCGCAGGAGATATCGTTGGCCAACACGACGGAATAGAACGGTTTACGATTGGACAACGCAAGGGGCTAGGCGTTGCACTGGGAGAACCTCACTTCGTGGTGAAAATCGAACGTGAGACGCAAGACGTGATAATTGGAAAGCACGAGGATCTCGCCTGCCATGAACTCACCGCTAACCAGACGAATTGGTTGCGTGATCCAGGTTCCGACACGTTTCAATGTCTGGCTCAAATCCGATATAACAGTCAGCCCGTTCCGGCAACCGCCACGATTGCCGGAGATGATCAGCTGCATGTCTCGTTTGAGCAACCCTGTTTTGGCGTTGCTCCGGGTCAGGCTGTCGTCTGTTTCGAAGGAGATACCGTGTTGGGCGGTGGTTGGATTCAGTAATGCGGTTTCGCAATTCGCATTCGTACGTATGATATAGATTCATCAATGGCTTATGTGAACAAAAGGTAATTCCACATGGCAGACCAACCAATCCACTCTGAGATGACCAGCCGCGCCGAAGCGATTAGTGCGCAACTTCTACAACTCGGAGATAGTCTTTGACCTAGCTGGTAAGCTGACACAAATTGCCGCGATTGAAAATGAAATGGCGGCTCCCGGATTCTGGGATAATCAGGAAAAGGCTCAGCAGATCATTGCTGATCTTAAGTCATTGAAGGCGATAGCTGATCCGATTTCAGAATTGAAGCAAGCTGAGGCTGACTTGGAAGCCTTGCTTGAAATGGTTAGTGAAGATCCATCCATTACTGAAGAGGTGGACGCTGAGATTTGCCGGTTGGAATCTCTGGTTGCCGATCTGGAATTGAAATCGCTGTTAAGCGGCCCGCACGATGCCGCAGGTGCGATCATGACGATCAACGCGCGTGACGGCGGNACAGATGCCAACGACTGGGCTGAAATGCTTTTAAGNATGTACATTCAATGGGCACAAAAAAGTGGCTATCAGGCTTCGCTTCTGGATCGCAGCGATAACGAAGAAGCTGGCATTAACAGCGCGACGGTTACCATTCGAGGTCCCATGGCNTACGGATTTCTCAAAGGAGAAACNGGTATTCACCGTCTGGTTCGTATTAGTCCATTTAATTCCGAAGGCAANCGTCAGACCAGCTTCGCTGCCATCGACGTGTCTCCCGAAGTATCCGATGCTGCGGAGGTCGAGATCGACGAAAAGGATGTCCGGGAAGATACCTACCGTGCAAGTGGAGCAGGTGGCCAGCACGTTAATAAAACGGATAGCGCTATTCGACTGACACATGCGCCAACTGGAATCGTCGTTCAATGTCAAAATGAACGNAGTCAACACAAAAATAGAGCTTCTGCCTGGAANATGCTCCGGGCACGTATGGCTCGCCTNGAAGAAGAAAAAAGAGAAGCGGAACAAGCTGAAAAGTATCAACAAAAAGCACGTGTCGGATTTGGCAGCCAAATNCGAAACTACTTTTTACATCCTGACCAGCGTGTGAAAGATGCAAGAACGGGATATTCAGAAGGCAATTTCCATAATGTGCTCGACGGAAATATTCAGGCATTTCTAGACAGCTTTTTAAAATGGAGAGTTAGCACAAACAGCGATTCATAGGTATCTTGAACTGCTTAACCATACGACCGGTTTCCGGTTTGGAGAAATAACCGTGAGTGAACATGAAACACAAATGATCGAGGCCATTGGTGCTGATGCTACTGGCTTACGGGCAACGATGGAGTGGACAGGTGACCGCTTTTGCCATTACATCGATTGGGTAGCCGGAGATAAGACTTTTCGTCTGCTTGATAGTGTCGAAGGTGACGATAAAACCGAGTGGCCACCCTCACCTGCCGTACAGCAACTCAGTGTGGAACGCCGTACGCAAATGCGAAGCGTCGGTTTGCTTGTCGGAATGGCCGGAAACAGCCATTGGTCCATCAGCGTGGAAAACGACCCCCCGCAAAGACTACTGATTTTCGATGTNGCATGTCGCGTCGCCGGCGATCCGGGACCACTTGGCAGCCAATATAAGTCNCGGGTACCTATTAAGATCATTGATCCAATTGAGAANATTGCTGAATGTAGTGTCGCTGGGCGTAAATGCTACATCCAAATAGAATCCACAGGGCGTGGTGAAGTGGATCAACTGGATGTGAAAGGTCTGGATGTGAATATCACTCCGACTGAAGATCCGGAGTCGTGGCCGGCAACAGTTCGCTGGAAATACAGAATTCGGGGCTAGAGTCCATTTAGCACCCTTAGCTGCACTTGATTTAGTCCATATTCACGACCAAAATTGGTGGTTTGAAACTCTGGTGATGTAATTGGCATCCCATTTAACATCAGGCTTTATTTTTCTGCGAGATTATCGTGGTGGTATTTGAGCACGTCGAGAACCTAAAACGCGAATTCACCGACAAGTACGTCGTTGTAGATGTTGAGCAACCGGAATTACGCCGGTTCGAAGGCATGACCGGAGTCGTACGCACCGTCAATATGAGTGGTCGTGCACTCGTCGAATTCGATGCATACAACAACATCGGATGGTATGACATCGCCGTAGACTTTTTGAAAGTCATCGACGAGCCACTTGAAAAAGAAGAAGCTGCTGCCGCACCTGCTAAAGAGAAGAAGCCTGCAGCTAAAGCGGCGCCTGTAAAAGAAGAAGCACCTGCAGCTAAAGCGGCGCCTGCAAAAGAAGAAGCACCTGCAGCTGCACCGGCTACAGATGGTGCGATGAGTGTTGATGACATCCTTGCTGCCGCACGTGGCGGTGGCGGTAGTGATGCACCGGCTGCACCAGCCGAAGACACACCGGCACCCGCTGCCGAAGCACCTGCTACTAGCGATCCTTCGTCTATGAGCGTCGACGATATTCTCGCCGCCGCACGCGGTGGAGNNGGTGGCGCTGCACCGGCGGCACCAGCCGAAAGCACACCAGAACCNGCTGCAGAAGCACCAGCAGAAGCNGCTGCTCCGGCGGCACCTGCTGAAAAAGTCGATCCGTCGTCTATGAGCGTTGATGATATCCTCGCCGCCGCTCGTGGTGGAGNNGGTGGCGCTGCACCGGCNGCACCAGNCGAAAGTACACCAGAACCNGCTGCNGAANCACCNGNAGAAGNNGNTGCTCCAGCGGCACCTGCTGAAAANGTNGATCCNTCANNTATGAGCGTNGANGATATNCTCGCCGCCGCNCGNGGTGGAGACGGTGGCGCTGCACCGGCGGCACCAGCCGAAAGTACACCAGTACCCGCTGCAGAA
>PAXU01000011.1 GCA_002714565.1 Rhodopirellula sp. | reverse complement strand
GTGCAATCGGTTCTGGAGATTATTCACGAGCTATTGTATTGGCTATGGGTCGAGTCTAGCCAACGACCGGTGTAGCGAAAAAAAACTGACGTCTCCTAACCACAATTATTGTATTCCCGACAACCTAATGTTTCCCCCAACCACCTACGAACCAAGATGGGGCAGAATTCATATATCAGATGCCACACGCTCGTAAATGCTCAGCGCTTAGTTTGAGTGCAAGGNGACGACTTTCAGTCGTGGCTTCATAGTCACGATCTTCTATTTCAACACAAACAGCACCGGTATAACCTGTGGAGTCCAGTTCTGTTAAAAACTCTGACCAGTCGATCGTACCCAAGCCAGGTAGTTTGGGTGTGTGATATTCAAGAGGTGTGGCCATTATTCCAACGTTGTTTAGTTTGTCTGTGTCAATTGCGATATCTTTAGCNTGAACGTGATGAATGCGTTCAGNAAATTCTTTTAGGGGCGCGAGATANTCCATCTGCTGCCAAATCATATGAGANGGATCATAGTTGAGTCCGAATGTACTGCTTGGAAACGCCTCAAACATTCGTCTCCAGATAGCTGGACTGAAAGCTAGATTCTTCCCTCCCGGCCATTCGTCGCTGGTGAAGTACATTGGGCAGTTCTCAATTCCGATACGGACGGAGTGTTTTTCGGCGTGTTCAATGATTGGGCCCCAAGTGTCAATAAATGCCTGCCAGTTATCATCAATGGACTTGGTCCAATCCCGGCCAATAAACGTGTTCATAGATGTAGCACCGATGGCGGCGGTAGCTTCGATCACTTTCAGAATATGATGCGTCGCAATATTTGCGACATCGAGATCTGGAGATAATGCGTTTGGGTAATAACCAAGACCACTTACNGAAATATTATGAGTGCTGCATAGACTGCTCAACTCATTAATTGTTGTATCGTTGATATTTGAGGCATCAAAGTGAGTTACGCCGGCATATCGTCGGTCCGCCGCACCTGGTGGCCAACACATTAACTCAACACAGTCATAGCCGTACTCAGATCCGGTTTCGAATACGTCAGCCAATGACGCTTCAGGTAAAATGGCACTGACGAAGCCTAGTTGCATCTTTCTGTCTCCTGTATAGCAATCCATCGCTGCTCATTGTGACTCTTTAAGATTGCCTCACATAACTGNACCTCGTGGTGACCATCGGTAAACCGGGGGAACGTTGGTGTTTCATTCCAGTTCGCATTCTCAATGTATTTGTAGAAGTCACGAAAACATTGTTTAAATGAGTCTGGGTAACCTTCGTTGTGGCCCCCCGGATAACTCGTGAAACTATGTGCGAAATCAGTCAACAATGCCGGATCCCGCATCAGTATTTGATTAGCTTCGCTGCGTTTGCCAATGTGCAATTCGTTGGGTTGTTCGCTATTCCAGGCAAGCGATTGCTTTGATGAGACGATTTCAAAACGTAGGCAATTCTTGCGGCCTGGCACAACTTGTGAAACATGAAGGCAGCCTCGGGCGCCTCCTTCAAATCTCAGCAAGATAGCACCGTAGTCCTCGGTAGTGATGTCGACGGTTTCTCGGTCTTGTGAGGGATTTTGAGGTCCTGTGAACGTATCGATCTCTTCNATAGGACGAGATCTAAAAGGATGGACAGTGTTGAGATCTGCGCAAACTGCCTGAATTTGTGTGCCAGAGATGAATTGAATGAGATCTAACCAGTGTGTTCCAATGTCAGCGACAGCTCGAAGTGCACCACCTTTGTCCGCAAGTACGCGCCAATTGTAATCATTAGGTGTTGATAGCCAATCTTGCGTGTAGCTACCTGTTGCATGAATGAAATCACCAGACTCTTGCGCTTGGGTAAATTCTCTCGCTTCCATGCATAGGGGATAATAGCGAATGTTGTAATTAACAGCGGCGGCCAACTGAGGATGCGCTGCAGCGATTTCCAGTAATTCGTAAGATTCGGCGGATGTCATTGCTAGTGGTTTTTCACACAAGACATGCTTGCCCGCTAATAACGCTGACTTCGCCATTTCAAAGTGTAGGTTGTTGGGNGTNCAGATNTGAACGGAGTGTANATCTGGGTCTGTCAGNATTTCATCATAAGATTCAAAATACCGATCNATCCCGAGTGATGATGCNGCACTTGCGCCTTTCTCTTTACTAGAGCCAAGGATTCCAGCAATTGGGAGATCAATACGTCTTAAGGCCTCCGTGTGNACCCAGCTCATAAAGCCTGTGCCAACGATGGCTACATTTGTTATTGTCATGCTTCTAACGGCGTGTTGTGAAACGTGTGTTTTGGATGTTGATACTAAGCCAAATCGGTAGACATGCGTTTCTAGGGCTAAGGACAATTACTGAATGAGTCCTGCCAAGTTGGTTAATTCCCGTAGCTCTGGCCCTCGAGTCGTTGATGAATCATTCTTGCGGAAGAATGTTTAGCTTGTCTTCCTTTGCAAGCGGAAGGAATTCATTGTGGAATCTTCGGAGAAAGACATCTGATGATTCACCAAAACTATGAATAAAGGCGTCTTCAAATCCTTTCTTGTTTAATGACTTGAAGAACTTAACACGGAATGCTTCTTCGCTGGTTTCATGAATTAAATATGCAATAAACCAAGCGCCAAGGTCATAAGCAATATGGCCCCGTTTACCGTATGGGATGTCGCGNATTGATTCACCCTCATCGAGATTTNTAATGGATCTAAGTTTCTGCCCCATCTTGATTCGTAGGTGGTTGGGGGAGACATCAGGTTGTCGGGAATACAATAGTTGAGCCATGTATTCAGCACCGCCTTCGATCCACCATGGGTTAGGTTGGTTTTTNCTGTCTCGTTCTTTGTGATCTTTGCTAAANACATGGGCTTGTTGATACACGTGAAAATATTCGTGCAATACAACGGTCAGATAATCTTCTTCTTGTGGACCAGGGTTCTTGCCTGACATCGTAACAATGAATCCTGACCAGTTCTCATGTTTCCCACGGCGTGTGTTTAACCCTGCGTTCCCATTCATCGCATAAGTCACAAAGTTATGGCCGCGGTTNTCGCANCTGTTCGTATCTACTTCAGGATCTTTCTGTTTCCGGAGNTGGCAGTATTGTTTGTCGAGTTGTTCTGCCGCCTTTACATCATGGCCTACTATCCAGAATTCTAAGGGGCCATAATTTCCCCAAGCTTTTGCCCCGACTTCGTACCATTTGCGGGTCAAGTCGACCTGGAATTTACTGACATCGCTGGAAGCATAAAANTCGGCCTTNGNCTTGATTTCCTTTCCCCAGTTATCNGNNTTATTNGCAGAGTTTGCCGCTGAGCAGATTAGGCAAATGAGCAATAAGGGNATACGAGTTGTGATACGAGTTATCATNTTNGCGTTCTGAAAACTTCAGCATTAGGAGAGTATGTTGTGCAGTACGTCTCCGTGGACGTCGGTCAAGCGGAAATCACGGCCGGCGTATCTATATGTAAGCCGTTCGTGGTCGAGTCCAAGTTGATGTAAGATCGTGGCATGTAAATCATGTGTGTGTGCAGAATCCTCAACAGCCATGATCCCATGTTCATCGGACTTGCCATACGCAATGCCGCCTTGAACGCCGCCACCGGCCATCCATGACGTGAAGCTGAAATTATGATGTTCCCGTCCAGGGTGCTCAGCACTTGCATTAAACGGAGTACGGCCAAATTCCGATGTCCAGACAATCAGCGTGCGTTCCAACATGCCGCGTCGTTTTAGGTCGCGAATTAATCCGGAAATCGGTTTGTCGATGTTCTTCGCTAAACGCTCGTGATCCGCCATGTTGCCATGTGAATCCCAGTTGCTATTGGATCCAACGTCAATAAGCTCGATGAATCGGACGCCACGTTCAGCAAGTCGACGGGCCATAAGGCATTGCCATCCGAATCCAGTCGTTTCATTTTTATCCATGCCATAGAGGTCGAGTGTTTCCTGTGTCTCGCCGGACAGGTCAAATGCCTCTGGTGCCGCCTGTTGCATGCCAAAGGCTGTTTCAAATGATCGAATCCTCGCATTGATCGCTCGGTCCTCAGTTCGCTCTCCCTGATGGCTTCGATTCAGCCTGCGCAATAACCCCAATTCCATCTGCTGAAGGCCACGCGTCGCAACACGCGGTGCGATATTGGCGACGGGTTCTGCACCTGGGATGACATGCGTACCTTGGTGGCAACCAGGAAGAAAATCACTGGCCCATGTTTGAGCGCCGGCGTAGGGTGCTGCAGGTGCCAGGACCATAAAGGATGGTAAATTTTGATTGACTGTGCCCAAGCCATAACTGACCCAGGAACCGATACTTGGACGAGCAAACTGGGCGGAACCGGTATGTGCAGCGAGGGTTCCCTTATCGTGGCCATCACTTTCGCAGTGCATAGCGTTAAGCACGCAAATGTCATCAATTACACCGGCGATATTTGGGAACAAATCACTGACCCAAATGCCGTTTTCACCGTACTGCTGAAACCCCCAACGTGATTTGATGAGGTAGCGTTTGAATTCACCGGTCTTATTTAGCCATCGTGATGCTGTTATGGACTTGCCATGATCCTTAGCTAGCTGTGGTTTGTGATCAAAGGTGTCGACGTGTGACACGCCACCGGTTGCATATAAAAAAATCACGCAGTCTGCTGCAGCATCAAAGTGAGATGACCTGGACGCAAGCGGGTCGTCCGTCTCCGCATGTAAATTTCCACAGATTCCTGCAAATGCAGTCATCGCGAATCCGCCAGAAGCGTTGCGTAAGAAGTCTCTGCGATTGTTTTTAAACGGCTGAAACATTTTGTTTCCAGATCGGTTAATTAATCTATAAATAGAAATCCATTACTGGTGAGCATTACTCTGGCAAACGCTGACCAGGACTTTTGGTCTCGGGTGGATTGGTCGTCATCAGGTAACTGTTCCTGATAGTCCGTTACGAAATCAACTGCGGCGTTAAAGTCTTCCTCAGTTGGTTGTCTGCCATGAGCTATCTCAAAAAACAGTCGGACTCGACCTTTGACCGTGGGTTCTTTAACCGCCACGCGATGAGCAAACCAATAGGCTTGAGCATGGACGAATTCCGAGTTCATTAAATAAAGTGCTTGTGTCGGGGTAACGGTTGTTTGACGTTTGGCGATGCTCACATTTGGATCAGCCGAGTCAAATAGCTCAAGGTAAGGATGCCTGCGATTGCGCTGTTGCATCAGATAAACACTGCGGTGGCTCGATCCGTAAACCGCATGAAACGGATGGTGTATGGTGAAGCCCCAGGTGTTTACATCGGGAAACGGGTGAGGCTTCGGTTTGGTGGTGTCCAGTTGCTGGCTGACAGCCAGCATCGAGTCACGCATGGACTCGGCATCAAGTGGTCGCCGGTTGTATCGCCAGAGGAGTTTGTTTTCGGGATCCTTTTGGATTCCTGTCGGATGGGCATCGCTGGCAATCTGGTAAACCCGTGCTCGCATGATCAATCGATGCAGTTGTTTTATGGACCAATTGTTTGCGACAAACTCGGATGTCAGCCAGTCCAGAAGTTCCGGGTGTGTCGGTTGCGCTCCACGGAATCCGAANTCACTTGGTGTAGNGACAATTCCANTNCCNAAATGCCACTGCCAGACTCGATTCACAAAAACGCGGGCGGTAAGTGGATTCTCNGGNCGTGTTAACCAATGNGCTAACTGAAGNCGNCCACTGCCAGCTTCATTCTCGGCAANGGCATCCCCTCCAAGGACCTCNAGGAAGCGGCGNTGTACAACTTCACNNGGCTTGTCAGGTTCACCGCGTAGTTGAATGNGCGCGTTGACCGGTGTTCCTTCGCTNACACCGTAGGCAACTTCGTAGGCTGNAGTNTGGCTGAATTCCGCCTTCCGTGTTTCTAATTNNTCTATTTCTGATTTAATNTGCNCNAGNCGTGCTTTATNCTCGTCAGAAAGNNCGCNTGGTTGCACCTCAACACTACCNACCGCTGCAAATGGAGTGTATGACAAACCGATATTGTCGATGTCTCTGGCACTTGCTGTACCTTCAATGTGCCCAAACGCNTCACAAATAAAGCAATCAACTACTCCATTCCAATTTGGTGCAGCCTTCTTGTCCTTAAAGCTCGTTAAATCCTCTTTTGTGCCAACAGTGCCAGAGTACGATTTATCCTCGGGATCAATTACGATTTGCACGGTATACCAAGTCCCGGGGGCAAGCTTTCGCAGTACCTCCCATGTCCCGCCATTCTTAAGAGCAATTTCAGAACGGCTGATGCTAATATCCACGGCCGTTGATTCTATGACGCCTTGACCGAGATAAATCCTGTATGCGCCATCCTGACTTGCATCGGCCTGAGTACGGAAGTCGACGGTGAAATGCATCTTGCGACCATGCGAGGCATTGAGGGGTCTTGGAAACACATAGCGGATTCCATCTGTCGGTACACTGCTGCCAATGTGTACTCCACGTGTACCTGCTGGGTGGACATGACGATATGGGCTTTGGGAGTCTTCACGTACCTCAATAGGACCGGCACACACCCATGGGGAGGTTAAAGGCTTTTGCAATTCCTGAGACTCAAATCCGAGGTCGACCCCTCCGGCAACCCAACTCGCATCCTTTTCCTGACGTTCTTGGGCTAACGCGGCAAGTTTGCGATCGACTTCCGTGATCTGTGTCTTCCTTAATNCTTCAAGTCTCGTTACTTCAGNTGGTGGCACGATTGCGGGAAAATGAGACGGTCGCTTTTGCTCTTCGCCACCCGGAAAAGCCCATGTTGTGCTTTGCATGACTCCGTAGAGAGCGTAGTAGTCAGCTGCTGATATCGGATCATACTTGTGGTCATGGCAACGAGCACACCCAATGGTGAGGCCCATTGTTGCACGGCCTAGGGAGTCAATGACATCCGCAAAATCGAGATGCTGGTAGTCAGGAGAGGGCTTGTATCCATACCGCTTACCGATTGCAAGNAATCCTGTTGCAATTACACGCTGTGCGTATAATTCGTCCGGCCCGGACTGTGCAATGATATCTCCCGCGATTTGTTCTCTCAGAAATTCGTCATATGGTTTATCGCTGTTAAAAGCATTGATCACCCAGTTGCGATATTTCACCGCTTCTCGCACTGGGTAGTCAGCCCCATCACCAGCGGTATCCGCATACCTTGCTACATCGAGCCAATGTCTACCCCAACGTTCACCATACGCTTTGGACTCAAGCAATCTATTTACAACGACGCTAAATGCATTAGGACTATCGTCGTTCACAAAAGAATCGATTTCTTCCGGCGTTGGAGGAAGACCGGTAAGGTCAAAAGTTGCGCGNCTGATCAACGTTCGTTTATCAGCATGAGATGCCGGAGAGATCCCAGCGGCATTCAGTTTTCGCAGAATGAATTGGTCGATCGGAGTTTTTNCCCACTCTTGATTGGCGTCAGCATCCGGTACTTGCGGTCGCGTCACTGGCTGAAAAGACCAAAAGGACTGCGCATCAGCAAGTGATAGTCGTTTGGGCTCCTGCGTGACGNTTAACTTGGGTGCAGCGGCACCAGTTTTGATCCATTGCTCGATGGCTTGGATCTCTGTGGCTGTGAGCTTGTTCTTGCCGGGCGGCATCTTCAGNTCAGGATCGGTTTGCTTCACAGCATTCAATAGCAAACTGTCCTCAGGCTTGCGTGGAATGAGGGCCGGTCCGCTGATCCCCCCTTTCTCCCAATAATCGCGCGCATCCAAACGTAAATCAGATTCTTGTTTATCCGGTCCATGACACTTTATGCAGTGCTTTATAAACAATGGCCGAATCTGAGATTCATAGAAATCAGTGTCAGATTGCGCATACAAGTTGTCGTTGCATGAGAAGACCACGATGCAGAGCAGTAGGGACCGTGTGAGTTGGAGTAAGTGTGGTTTCACGAAGGATGTAGCCAATAGTGTTTTGTCACAATGTGTACCCTGACGGAATATTCAGAACTCGGGTTACATATCTGAGATTATAACTGTCCAGTTACCTTTAGGCCTATGGTGAAACGTCTGTACGATTGCCGGTAGGGAGTTTTCTTTGCCGTGTTATAATGTTGACTATGACACGCATTCTCATTCTTTTAGCCCTGATGCTGCCAGTCGGTGGACTTCAAGTGTCTGTCACGGCTGTAGAACCTGATCTGAAGACCTTCAAGAAGAAGATCGAGCCGATTCTGCGACAGTATTGCTATGAATGTCACGGGCCTGATGGCGAAGCTAGCCCTCGCATGACTCTACTTGATCCGGATCTGTTTAACGGCGTGGATGGCGAAACGTGGCATGATGCACTGAATCGGATCAATGAAGGCAAGATGCCTCCCAAAGATGCAGTGCCGTTACCGTCATCCAAACGTAAACAGGTTGTTACCTGGCTGCAAACAGAACTGGATCGTGCCTTAGAAGCAAAACGCAGTACGGGTGGTCGAGTTGTATTTCGCCGGCTCACGAAATACGAATACAACAACACAATGCGGGACTTNTTAGGTATCGATTACGACTTTGCTGAGAATTTGCCACCGGAGTCTCGCAGCGAAGACGGATTTCTAAATAACGGTCAAGTGCTTAGCGTTTCACCGCTGCAGATNGAGTATTACCTGCAGGCCGCGCGAAAAGCGATGTCGATGGCGATCGTGACCGGTCCTGCTCCAGAAGTNGTCAAACAGGAGCAGACGGAGAGTGCAAAAGGTGCACGTGACAACGCCGATATTGGAAAGCAACTGGATGGGCGTAGCCAGTTCATCGGTGGAATCTCCACCTTTCCACGACAGGGCAGGGTACGTGTAACGGTTAAAGCGTATTCGGTGGTTCCCGATGGGAAACTCGTTCCCCAGATGCAAGTCAATATTGGAATCCGTAGCGATACTCTTTCACCGAGTAAACCGATGGCCGTTACAGAAGTGACCGGTACGAAGGATGCTCCTCAAACGTTTGTGTTTGAAGATTGGATCCAGAAGTATCCACTGCCTGGAAAGAATCCAAAGTTTCCTGGAATCCAGATTCGGATAAAGAATCTGACGGGAAAGCCGCTTCCAAAGCCACAAAAGGGAAAGCCCGCACCGCCCATCACAGAACCCGTAATCGTTGTGGAATCTGTAAGTTTTGAAGGGCCTATTTATCAACAATGGCCACCAGCGCACCATCAACAAATCCTGCCTCNAACAGAACAGCATGACGATGCTTATGTTTCGCAAGTTATCGGCGATTTCATGCGACGCGCATATCGACGTCCTGTCAGTACATCTGAGCAATCGCAAGTTGTGGACTTTTATCACCAAGTTCGTGAGGCTAGCGAGAGTTTTGAAGATGCGATTAGAGAGACACTTGCCCTTGTCCTGATTTCGCCGGACTTCCTTTATATGGCTGAGCCGGTTAGCGGCAGCAAACGAGAATCGTTGACGGATCATGAATTGGCAACGCGGCTCTCATATTTCCTGTGGAGTTCGATGCCGGATGCGGAGCTGTTTAGNCTCGCGGATGACGGAAGGCTCGATGACGAACTTGGCNATCAGATNGGCCGGATGCTCGACGATCCTCGCAGCGAAGAGTTTGTACGGAACTTTGTNTCTCAATGGCTCGACTTGTCNGGGCTGACACGCGTTGCAGTAAATCCGGAATACTATCCACAGTTTAGTGATGATTTGAAAAGCGATATGGCGGAGGAGACGATTCGATTCTTTGCGGAAGTCCTGTATTCAGACTTGAGCGCGGAGAATCTGTTGAGAAGTGACTTCGCTGTGGTAAATGCACCGTTAGCGAGTCACTACGGATTAGAAAACAAGCCAGCGGGTCATGCATTTGAACGCATTGCGTTAAATAACGAAGAGAACCGTGGTGGTTTGTTGACTCAGGGAAGTTTCTTATTGATCAACTCAAATGGGGAAGACTCGCACCCAATTCGCAGGGCAGTCTGGATTCTCGATCGCTTGTTAGATGATCCTCCCGCGCCACCGCCACCAGACGTTCCGGAATTAGACTCGGAGAANNCTGAATTCGCTGCGTTATCCATCAGGGAGCAATTGGAATTGCACCGTGAAAAAGAGTCGTGCAATAGTTGCCATAAAGGTATTGATCCTTGGGGAATTCCACTTCAAAACTTCGATGCTGTTGGTAAATGGCGAACCGAAGCACTGCGAATTGTGAAGAATAACTCTCAACAGGTAGAGGTCGAAGCAATTTCGTCGCTTCCAGAGCAGTCAGACGTAGATGGGGTACAGGCACTTCAAGATTATTTGTTGACCTATCATCGGGAACAATTTGCGAGAGCACTTGTCACCAAGCTAACGACATATGCCTTAGGGCGACGGTTGGAATTGACCGATAAAAGAGACATTGACACACTGACAGATCAATTCCTAAAGGAAGAAATGAGTTTGGAAAAACTGATTAGTGGAATTGTGCAGTCTCAACTATTTCAGACAAAATAGAANTAACGATCGTCATTCGACAAAACGCAACGGAATAATAACATGAAGAAATCATGGCATTTGGATCGACGTACTTTTCTTCGAGGCAGTGGAATCGCGCTGACGTTGCCCTGGCTCGAAAGTATGTCTTTNGCAGCAGATGCTCAGGATTCACCTGTACGAATGGCGTCTGTGTATTTTCCNTTTGGGGTAAGTCTGCCTGGTGATAAGTCTNAATACGCTGANTGGAATTGGTTTCCGGCANCGGATGGAGATTCCTNTAGATTCCGTAAATCNTTGGAGTCTCTTGAGCCGCTTCGCAAATCNGTCACGGTGTTAGGTGGGTTGTCTCATCCAGCTGGCCGTAAAATGGGCGGCCATGACACGGGTGATATTTTTCTAACAGGCGCAAGCTATCGTGGAACCGAATACCTAAACTCGATTTCGCTTGATCAGTTTGTTGCTCAGCAGATTGGGCAAAAGACACGGTTCTCTTCTCTTGTAATGTCCAGTGATGGTGGCGTCGGCGAACCGACGCGTTCCACAACGCTGTCTTATACACAGGAAGGTCGGCCTATTCCGGCGTTGTCGAGCCCTCGACAGATTTTTGACCGTTTGTTTGGTGTTGGTGATGCGACTTCGCAAGCCAAACGTCGGTTGCTGAAAAACACTGGAAGCATTCTGGACGTNGTGCTTGAGAATAGCCGTACGATGAAAAACCGGTTAGGTAAGCAGGATCAAAGGAAACTCGAAGAGTACCTTTCAAGTGTGCGCGATATCGAACAACGGGTGGAACGTTCACAGGCCTGGCTGGACATACCTAAGCCAAAGGTTGATGAAGANGCCGTTAATCTCGCTGTGGATCAAAGTTTACCCGTTGAATATATGCAGGCAATGTATGATTTGATATTCCTTGCCTTCCAAACGGATTCAACACGGTTAGCGACATATATGTTGGGTCAGGTCGCTGGCGCTACAACGATTGCCAACGCATTCCCAGCATGCATTGGGTTGCAAGGTAACTGGCATGGGCTTGCACACGGTGCTGGCAAAAAAGATGGTGCTGAAAAACTGGGTAAGTTTGACCAGTTGTTGACGCAACAGTTTTCGAGATTCCTGACACGACTGAGCGAGACAGAGGAAGGCGGCGGGACGATGTTGGATAACACGNTGGTGCTGTATGGCAGTAGCAACAGCAAGACGCACAATAACAATAACTATCCGTTAGTTCTGGCTGGCGGTAATGCACTCGGGTTTAAGCATGACCAATATTTGCGATTGAGTGCAGATAAGCCACTAGCGAATGTCTTCGTAACGATGCTAGACCGCATGGGAATCGAGCACGATGGCTTTGCTGATAGTACGGGTGAAATGACAGAATTGCTCGTGTAGTGTCTTAGTTAGCCTGCTTTCTCCCTCAGCAGTGCTACCCATCATGAATTTGCCAGCCGGAATGTATACAACCTCTAAGGAAGTACGCTTACCGAGNTGAAGCTTAATGACGTCCCTTTGTTCAGGTTCGGCTGCAATAAGCGATNTGCAGAGAGAAGGCAAAGTGAATAAAGAAGTGAAGTCTTGAAACGGATCATGTTGTTGAAATCTGTTGCAGTTAGGCTAGTGGAAATTANGGACACGTAATNACCAAGGCTACCAAAACTATAGCGGTGAATCTGAGACTNGCTGTGCAAAACACGCNACCGAAGGGATCCAATATTACNAAATACGCATAAACGAACGGNTATGTGATTATTTGGAACATATCTCTACCAGAGAGTAGGATGGTATTTCAAACGTGGAATATACGTTATCAGCTACATGGGATGACAAACTCACGACAGGTTTGATGAGCAACGAAAAGAATAGAAATACAGAATTAGATTACGTTGATTCGGAGACGATCGCGCCGTCGGGTGCTGAGCGTAAACANGAAATAGAAACACTCGGTCCGTACACGATCAGTCGTGTCCTTGGTCAAGGCGCNATGGGCATCGTTTATGAAGCCATCGATTCGACGCTTGACCGTACGGTTGCGATTAAGACTCTACCAGCAGAACTGGCGAGCGATCGTGATCGTATCGCACGATTTAAAAGAGAAGCGACTCTACTTGCGTCGTTTAGCCATCCCCACATCGCGACAGTTTACAGTCACGAGGAACTGGATGACCAGCACTGTCTGGTGATGGAGTATGTCGAAGGGCAGGGGTTGGATAATCTGATTGCTGATTCAAAACTGACNCTCTCGGAAATCTTACAAATTGCACTGCAAGTTTCATCCGCTTTGGAGGTGGCTCATAATCACGGAGTAGTGCATCGAGACCTTAAGCCNGCNAACATTTGCTTGACTAGCAGCTTTAAGGTCAAAGTTCTGGATTTCGGTCTCGCCAAGAACACACGTATCGGCGGGTCGAGTTCATCGGTTGATCAGGTGGTTGAAACTGCGGCAGGACAGGTGATTGGTACACCCTCGTATATGAGTCCAGAGCAGGCTCGTGGCCGAACAGTGGATAAACGTGCCGACCTCTGGGCTGTAGGGTGTATCCTGTTCGAGATGCTCGCGGGNGAACGTGTGTTCGGAGGCGACAATATTTCAGACACGCTGGTTGGAATATTGCAGGAGGAACCGAATTGGTCATTGTTGCCAGATGACACGCCCGCAACGCTTGTGAAGATTATCGAGCGATGCTTGCAAAAGGATGTAGATACACGTTTGCCGGACGCCGGTGTGATCCGAATTGAATTGGAAGAATTGACCGGTGGTAAATCGTCAATCCTTAGTNCGTCCGCAATCGGACCAACTGTGTTTAAGAAGCCGAAGCAGCATCAATTAATTCTGTTTACTGTGGCTATAATTGCTGCCCTCGTCGGCTGGTTTGCAGGCATTTTGTTTCAAGANAACGATATAGCAGAGTATGGTGAGTCAGCAGAAATACGTTCCAAACCGTTTTACTCAGCGGTNGAGCTTCAGTCGCCAATTAATCTGGAATTGGAGTCACTNGCGCATTTTCAAACGACGTTCGCGATATCTCCGGACGGACGCACGATAGCATACTCAACGGGTCTGCGAAGAGATCCGTTGATCATTAGAAATTTGGGCGGATATTCAGATATCGTTGTGGATGGCTCAAATGGTGCACATAGCCCATTTTTCTCACCAGACAATAAGCAAATTGCATTTGTGTTAGACGAGAAACTATGTGTTGTCAGCTCCGCTGGCGGCACTGTTAAGACTCTGGCTGACGCAGAAGTAGGATCCGCCGGTGCCTGGCAATCAGACGGCTATATTTACTTCCCTACAACAGAGTCATCAGCGCTTTGGCGAATAAGGGAATCGGGCGGTGAGCGGGAAAAGCTGTANGACACTTATTGGGGGGGATGCGAGAATCCAACAGCGTTACCGGATGGAAGACTGTTGTTTACNACAAAGAAGAATAGCATTCATGATGATTATTCAGAGGCGATGATTTTCGACCCCGAAGATAGGTCGCTAACGTCACTAGGCGTCGTCGGAATGCACGTGGAATACTGCGACCTAGGCTACTTGGTGTACTGCCGTGGAGGAGCCTTGTTTGCCAAACCGTTTGATATTGCATCGGATTCTCTATTAGGAGATGAGATCCCCATCGCATCTAGAGTTGCAAGTAATGCTTATCTCGGTAATGCACATTTCGATGTNTCCGATAGTGGTACAGTGATATTTCTAAACGGTCGCCAATTNGAACAAGGGTTTTTAGCCATCATGGATTCGGAAGGCAAANTAAAGAAGCCTCTTGAGAATTGTCCGACNGCAGGGTTTGGACGGTTTGTGCTGTCACCTGATGAGAGATATCTGGCGTTTACGATTGTTGCGGAAAGTGATGATGTGTGGATTTATGATCTTGCTGAAAAGACGTTAAGAAAAGTAACCAACGAAGGCGCAAATATCGAGCCGACATGGGCACCCGATGGGCAAGCAATCTATTATGCGTCCAAAAAAGACGGTCAGACGAATCTTTATAAGATGTCGATGTTTGGNGGNGAACGTGAGAAGTTAGCAGGATTTGANNAATGGTTTATACGGGTGACATTCGGNGCNACTCCAGATGTCATGTTGCTTGAAAGTAATATCGGTATTGCTGACGTCTCCGGTGTTGCCGATTTAGGTGCCGTAAGCGTCGAGAACGAAGACGTTAACTGGGGNCCTGCAGTTTCTCCGAATGATAAATGGGTNGCATTTGTATCCGACAGAACAGGGCGATATGAAATCTTCCTAGCATCTATGCCGTTCGATGCGGCAAATGCTCGTCAGGTGTCATTTGACGGTGGCTATTTNCCGATGTGGTCTAAAGATGGTAAGAAAATGTTCTTTGAATACTACAATAAGTTCTACGAGGTAAANGTAGGTGATGACTTGGAAGGCTCATTGCCAGCTCCAGTCGAAGTGTTTGAGCATAACTGGGTTGGGGTNCCAGGCCGAAACTACGTGCTTTACGGCGACGATGGTGGATTCATTGCGGTGCAGCCAAGTGAATCAGATGAACCTACGGATACCATGAAGATTATTCAAAATGCACTGCCATCGCGAAACTAAAGCCTCACCTCGCAGGGNTTACTATCTGGTTACAGTAAAGAATCCAATCATCATTTCTTCCCAGGTCTGATCGCCCCAGGTTACCCATTTCNCAGGATCTGGATTTGCTGGATTATCATTGCTGTTATCAAAATACGCTTCGCATTCGATCACCGTACCAGCGGGCAGTTTTATCGGAGTCTTAAGACGATATTCGTGTTGCCAGTTAAAGTCATAGAACGGGACGCTTAGTAGCGTTTCGACACGGCCGTCTGGAAATATCGCCTTATAGGTAAAGCTCTTGCCACGCACGTGCATGTGTGGCATTAGTGCCAGCAATGTCGACTCGCGGTTTACCGTCTTAGATGCGACAACTTTATGGCTGTCTGCACCCGGAGGAATTCTAAACCGAGTATTGATAGCAAGATCCTGCTCCGCTTCTTTCTTAGGTTCTTCTCTGCAGAACTTNATTGCAAATTGGCTGCGATCCACTTCGGGTTTACCAGTCGGTGTGTAGTGCANTTGCCATACAAGTTCTGAACCAGCAGGTAGTTTCATGCCGATCCCNTCCGGTAAAACCGTTGGNTCTTCACCTGGNGCAAAGCCGCCGAGGCTCTTTAAACGGCGAAATTGAGTACTCCCCTTTGGACGGTGATATACGATGATGTGGTGAACCGCTTTCCAGTTGCCTGGGCGTGCCTCTGCTGCCTGTACCCAGACGTCTTCNTTGAAATCGGTCGGTGTGACGAAGTACTGATACGCTACGGTACCGTTTGCCTTNACTTTGTATTCTNTTGGCATTTCAAACACATGATCCGGATCACCGATTTGCCAGCCATCTGAATACTCCGGTGTTGCCGGAATCTTTGATTCGTCACCCATTGGCATNCCGCCATCGATCCATGCGGTGAGCATGCTGATTTCTTTGGNGGTCATGTGCAGGTCGTTTTCGAAATCTCCGAATCTCGGATCCGCATTCCACGGTGGCATTCGCCGCTGCAGAACAGTCTCTTTGATCATTTCCGACCAATTACGCGCGTCATCATAAGTAAGTAGCTCAAATGGCGCGGCGGTGTTCGGGCGATGGCAGTTTTGGCANCGTGTTTGGAGTAACTTAGCGATGTGGCTCGCATAGGTTATTGCCCCTTTTTCAATAAGGTCGTANTTGCGAGTGATTTTGCACCCATCTACTTCGGTCGATGCGATTGTGGGTGATTCNCCTTCAAGGAGTTCACTGATGGCCTCATCCAAATCTGCTCTCTGTGCTTTTGATCGTTTAAACCGATATCCAATTCGGTCGTCTATCCGACCGGCATAGCGAATAGTGCGNCGCTGATCGAGGATAAATGCCTCTGGCGTCCGTTCCGCGCCAAATATGTCCGCAGCGATTTGATCCGCGTCGATGACGACTGGAAANTGGATGTCATATTCTTCGGCGTGCTTTGTTATGTCAGCGGTAGTGTCGGAGAGATTGGAGTTTACCGCTACGAACCCTACTTTTTGGGACTTGTATTTTGTTGCCAACGTGTTGAGGTCAGGAATGTAACTGTTTCCGATCGGACACTCTGTCCCGAGGAAAACAAACACTAGNAGCTTGTATTCCGGATAGTCCGCCAGGGCGAGATCTTTACCTTTGGTATTGGTCAGGACAAAGTTGGGGATTTGCCGACCAAGCCGACGATCTTTATCGTTGTCAGCAGCGTCNGCATAGTATGGCGTTACAAAGAGTGTTAAGACGAGTAGGAGAGTTTGAAGACNGCGATGCATATGGCGTTTAAATCAAAGTAGAAACGGATAAGTGATTGTTTATTGAACACCGAGATCGTAGGAGAAGTTTCGAAATGAGTCAACGGTCATGTACATGGCTCATCCGACCGGCCCAGCGGGCCACGAGAGCTGTTACGATTAACGTAGTATCCCANGCTGTTTTCACNAGTAGACGCATGCTCAATCTCAAATCCCGAATACTTCTCACCNTTTGTGTCTTTCTAACGACNGCCGTAAATGCGCAAAATGTTACGGGCGAACCTNTCCAAAGCGCAAGGATTTGCGTTACAGGTTTCGACCATAACCGTCCGGACCCATTTCCCGGCTTGGGGGACTTTATCGGTTGGGTTGGAGATGTAGTTCGGCTGAAGAATGGTGAGCTCTTGTTTGTACATTCAGCGGGCTATTGGCACGTCTCGTTCGCCACGCCCATCGTCTTGAATGAGAATCTTGTCGAGTCGTATCAAAAGTCGGGGCTGGATCTTAATCATAAAGCACCCACCGGTGGCCGAATCATGGCTTGCCGCTCTAAGGACAATGGTAAAACGTGGTCAAAACCGGAATTGGTATTTAACGGTGAAATCGATGCTGCCCCAAGTGCGACGTGTGTAACAAGTAAGGGTACGGTAATTCAGATCATTAACGTTCAGGCTTCTTGGTACGGTTTCCCGGAAGCGCCTGAAGGGCATCAAAAGCTGAATACAAAGCAACTGTATATACGGTCTACGGATCATGGAAGAACGTGGAGTAAGCCAAAGCAGCTGAAAAGTTCAGGGACATATTACACGCGAGGTCGAAGCCGAATTTTGGAGTTGCCTGACGGTGGGTTGCTTTGGATGTGTTACGACATGAACAAGGGAGGCAGTTTGCTTGACGGTACGATACATCGTTCAGATGACGATGGTCAGACGTGGGGCGTTATCTCGATGATCAGGCGGCGGAAACCAGCGGGTGATGATACAGATGCGAAAGATCTTGTCGTGTCGGGTGATGTTGATCGCTTTTTGAAACTGGGTAGCCCTAAGGACGATGGATGGATCGATACAGATGAAGGTGATCTGGCACGGCTATCTAACGGACGATTAGTGTTAGTGGTCAGGCCTGATGGCGGGACACTGGTGTCAGACGATGAAGCGAAGAGTTGGAAACAGATTGGCGTTGTTGGTCCGAAATACTTATATGCACCACACATGGTGACTTTGGCAGACGACACAATAGTCTTAACAGCTGGGGGAAGTGGTGGTCAGTGCGTGTACCTGAGCAACGATGGCGGCAAGAGGTGGTCTGAACCGATAAAGATTGATCCGTCGGTTTATGGCTATGGCAAGGTAACAAAGCTCGATGACGAATCGATCCTATTGTCCTATGTGCAGAAACATTCGGCACCTCAACGCTGCATGCTGGTGAGGTTCAAAGTGAACGACCAACGCAACGGTGTGGAACTACTCAAGTTAGGCGAGTGAGAGCAATAAAGAACGCAGTATTCCTATTTGGTGCTCTACGGTATGTAGTGATTCTGAGTTGTCTTAAACTCCATGGAGTAGAGCTTAGCTTTATCCATGTAGATCTTAAGTTGGATAGGGCGGCCCTGTAATGCATTGCAATCGGCTCCCTGCTTCCACTTGACGATGTGACGAAGGCCGTCACTTGTAATCGGAATACAACTTGCCTTTGAAAACTCTGGAATGACTCGACCAAGTGCATCAATCGCTTCCACACGGATGCTCCCGCCTTCCGCATCGGCGTTAAGCACCAGGGTGTCACCGATTGCAACGATCGGTTTGGTTAATAGCCAGCCATCGGCGTTGGCATCCACCGAAACGAAGCCATCCAGTCGAAGGGTTGCCAGCCCCATTCCCGTTTTTGGGGGGCGATCATCACCGTGATAATTCGACCAATGACGGCTTGCCAGACCTGTGTAATAGATCCAGATCTTGTCGTCATGGACTACCGGTGCGTGATATGCATATACCTGACCCCAATCCCATTCCTTCTTGTGCTCACCATATGGAATGAAAACAGAATCATTAGATATCTTTCGCCAGTCACGATCTTGCTGCATCTCCTGCTGAGTAATCTCACCACTAGGCCCTACTCGGTTCCATGTAATCCCATTTCGAGAATAACCAAGATAGACGTTGGTCTTGTCCTGAAATAGCATGTCGTCGGGGATCGGAGAAATTGTCTCCCAATGGTACATGTTCAGGAAGCTGATGTAGTAGCCGTGGTACGACATCACCTTCATTCCATAAGGAAGGCTTCGGAATGGCCGGTCAAGATTGGTGCCGCCCGCTGGGAAAATCGTTAACTTGGGTGACCAATGAATGAAGTCTTTGCTCTCGATTCGTGCAATGCCTCTAACATTTGGAGGACCTGTTCGTACAAAGCCCAGATAACTTTGGCGCTTACTATCCCAAAACGGAGCAGCTTGTGTGTCCCCGAATGGAATGACGGGGTTAGCAGGTTCTGCTGTCCAGTGAATCCCGTCAGGTGAATAAGCAACGCCAGTCTCATAAGCATGCGGTTTTCCCGGCGGAGTGCTGGTGTAGATCATCTTGTAGCGGCGAGCAGGATCTGGATCATGTATATCCTTGATGATTCCCTGTCCGCTGAAACTCAACGCACCACTTGGTGGCATGTAATGATTGTTGTTTTCATCTTTATTGATAATTGGTTTCTTCCAATTGATGCCATCAATGGATGTCATGTACAAGCCATGCCCTCTTGTCGATGCTAATTCATCGCCAACAAACTCCCATATGTGCAGCCAGACCTTAAACATTTTCTCTTGCTCGTCATAAATAACGCTGCCATTTGCATAAAAGCCCTCCTTTTCCCAAGGGAGATCTGGAATTACTAGCGGGTTGTTCGGGTGTTTTACAGGCTGGTTTAATTTACGAGTAACTCCACTTAAATCCTGAATCAGCAGGTCATCAAAAAACAGCTGTTTACCATCGATGATGGTGGCATCGGCGATAAGTTCCTCGTTAATTGCCTTGAAGAGCATGGAACGGCGGTCTTCTATTTCTGCAATCTTTCTGGCTTCTTCGGAAATTCGGAACATTGAAATCCGCGCNGNATTAATCTCGCCNATTAATGAGTCTGCAGCAGTACACAAAGCTTTGGGGTTTGAGTCCTTGTCGGAAAGAGACTTNTGTAACTCTGCGAGCTTTATCTTTGCANTTTTNGCAGTATCAACTGATGTGCGCAAAACAGATCCNGCTTTTCCTGATGCCTGTTCGCCNGAAAGTTGAAGCAATAGGTCGATNTCACCTCGCAACTTAATCTGNCGTTCTAACGCTACTTCAAGCGACTGCTTGGCNCGAGCAAGTGTAAATGGGAGGGCGTAGGCAGTGTCNGGTGGCGTGAAGTCTCGCAGGTGTTCAATTTGATCNGTGATTCTTAATTCATCAATTTGNCCACGAAGCGTATGGAAAAAAGCGTAGTCCCATACCCCGACNTGAAGTTTTCCGCCGTTTCCNTTTAGGGCGCCTGCGTTTTCGATGCTAAGGAAATTCTTGCCGTCCAGGAAGGCATTGTAAAACGACTCACCATTTCCATTNGTGCAATCCCAATTGAATTCCAGATGATGCCATTGGTCTTTAGTCCATGCCGCTTTTACGGAGTAGCCTTTGTATTTGTCTGTGTGGTCGGNTGTATATAAACCGAANGTAAAGACATCGTTTTGATAGTACAGCTCAAAGGCAGATAAGCGAGTTTNGGCACCAGGCTNCTGTGGTGGCCGGTACCATCCGAACAATGGGTGGTAGTCTCCTTCCTCATGCGACTGGATTCTAAACCAAAAATCCACAGTGCCTTTAGNCGAATTAAGATTGTCCGTACCATCGTACGTGCACCGGTCATTTCCCCTGACTAGAGATATCGCTCTACCCCATTTGGCGTTTTCCGTTGTTTTAGTCAGCGTGTAACTATTTGTCGGTATTGGTGATGCCTGGCGATTTCCTGCCGCGTAATCTGCGTGAACATTTGGACCATCTGCGTGCACCAGAAACAGATCTTTTGCTTCGACATTCAACGGAAGGCAAGTCAGCATGCTAATCGCAACGACGCACTGAATTCTCAAAACGGCAGCTCCTTGGGNAAATGAAACAGCTATGCGTTGGGTGAGGAAAACCAGTCTAGAGTTCGACAACTCGCTTGGTTCTTTGGGATTCGTCGGCGGCAAATACGATTCGCAAACTTGTCATGACTCTATCTTGGTGAGCTGACATGTCCTTGTCATTCCGGATGCAGTCGATGAATTCTTGTTGTTCCAGCAATGCCAATCCGTCGTGGTCTGGTTCGTCGATATTGATGACTTCATCGTCTTTGACGAATTCTTTGTCTACCTGCTCAGAGAAATGGCGGATGATAGTATTTGCTTCTACATGATGATCCTTGTCATCCGATCGCCCCTTGGCTGGACAAATGCTTGCTGCACCATCCGGTCCAACGACGTCCTTAACGAAATAAGCAACCTCACTCATCATTGGACCCCAGCCGGCTTCGTACCAACCAACTGAACCATCTTCAAACTCCACCTGTAGTTGTCCGTAATTGCAAATGTGCTCAGGTACTTTATCCCAGTTTCGACAGCCAATNGCGTGAACGCGAACTGGTCTGGATTGTGCCATTTGGTACATGATNTCTACATAGTGGACTCCGCAGTCCACTATGGGTGATTGAACCTGCATGATGTTATGCAAGGTATCGTAAAAGTCGCCCTTGGCTTGTTGATTCAGGTTCATACGCATAGCGAGTGGCTTACCGAGTTCGTGTGAAACATCAATAAACTTGTTCCACGANGGATGCGTCATCAGTATGTAGCCNACATAAAGCTTTTTATTCACTTCATTTGCTAGATCAAAAAGCTCCTGACATTCTTCAATAGTTTCGGCAAGTGGTTTTTCAACGAATACGTCCAGTCCCCGCTTGAGGGATGTGGATACATAGTGATAGTGGGAATCGGTATAGGTACTGATCGCTACCGCATCAGGCTGTGTTTGTTCCAGAGCTTCTTCAAAATNGGTAAATCGTGGGATGTCGCCGCCTAGCTCTTCTGCAAGGCTTTCGGAGCTAGCCATGCTTCGTGTAACGATCCCGACGTTTCGCACGCCTTCGATTTGTGCATATGCTTTTGCATGCAAGCTACCCATAAAACCAGCACCGACGCTTAAGACTTTGATTTCGTCACTCATGATGTATCCTTTGAAAATGAAGACGCTACGGCTACATGCAACGTATTAATGATGCAGCTATGATGCAAGCATATGAACACAATCTCTACAAAAAATGAGTCAGACGTTTTTGCAAGACCTCAACTTCGACGAAGTGCCGTTTATACCGTTGGTGTAACATTTCTGNTGGTCGTTGTTTGCTGTAAACCGGTAAACGCGCAGCAAGCCGCTAAGGACTCAGCTACCGTTAAACAGCTGCGACCTAATGTGTTGTTCTTAGCTGTCGACGATCTAAACGACTGGATCGGTGTGCTTGGCGGGCACACGCAAGCCAAAACTCCTAATCTGGATCGGCTCGCCAAACGAAGTGTGTTGTTTGATGCAGCGTATTGTGCTGCACCGCTTTGTCATCCGTCGCGNACAGCAATTCTCACGGGCCTTCGGAGCTCTACGACTGGAATCTATGGAAATCGGACGTGGTTTCGAGATCANCCAGACTACAAAGACTGGGTNACGCTACCGCAGTATTTTCGCCNGTATGGCTATAAAGCTTGGACAGGCGGCAAAATATTTCATCAGGCACAAGGCAAGTTTTCTGATCCGGAGTCATGGGACGGTCAGTATTCAAAGAGTATGGGTACACAGGCACCACCAGAAAATCAACGTTATCTGCATGGCATGCGTGATCAGTTTGAAAACAAGATTCTAGCCCGGCTGATAGATTGGGGTCCGATTGATATTCCTAAAGAAGAGACGCGAGATTGGCGCACTGTTGCCGGGGCAGCGGACTTTCTGAAACAGGCGCATGAAAAACCATTTTTTCTAGCCTGTGGAGTTTATCGACCACATTTGCCATGGTACGCACCGCGAGAATTCTTTGAGATGCATCCATTAGACGAGATTGAGNAACCACCATTTTTGGCGAGCGACTTGGATGACATCCCGNCTCGTGGAAGGGTCATGGCNGGCGTTGAATTTGACATCATCCAAAAGGCGGGNAAATGGAAAGAAGGTATTCAGGGATATCTGGCAGCTACTTCATTTGCGGATGCATGTATCGGACATGTGTTAGATGCGTTGGATTCTAGTGAGTATCGAGATAATACACTCGTTGTGTTGTGGGGGGATCATGGTTACCACATCGGTGATAAGAGGCACTGGGCGAAGTCGGCGCTATGGCAACAAACAACAAGGACACCACTAATGGTTCATATGCCGGCTGCGTTGTCCGGTTCCGCTGAACCCCAGATCTGCACTCGACCAGTTAGCTTGGTCGATCTGTATCCAACGCTCGTTGACTTGTGTGGGCTACCTGTGCGAGATGGACTCGATGGTCGCAGCTTTGCGAAGCTCGTACGAGAACCACAAACGGAATGGCCTTATGCCGCTGTTATTACCCACTCTCCGTTCTGGCATGGAGTAAATCACGCTGTAAGATCGGAACAATACTACTATATAAGGTACCGCGACGGTGGCGAAGAATTGTATGACATGACAACGGACCCCAATCAATGGTTAAACCTTGCTTCGGATCCCGCTTATAGTGATGAGATTGGTGAANTGAAGAGATGGTTGCCGAAAACGAATGCTAAGCACTTTATGCTAGGCGACCAGTAGGCGGCGAGTGCTCTAAACATACATGTGCAATAGTAAGTCCTGAAATGCGACGACTCACGCAACTCATCTTGACGACAATTATGGCCGGTCCCTTTTTNGGGGCGCCCGTGCGTGCTGACGAAAAGCCACCATTTACTGATTACTGCGAGCGGCTGGAGCAGGAGATTCAGGGCCGCAAGCATGGGTTTCTAGCCGGCAACGTTACGTATTACATAGGTGGGTTCCATGCGGTTTGGAATCCGGTTGAAGACGAGACGATCGGCTTAACACATCCGTTTCATCATGATCTGAGAAGTCGCGGTACAGGATTGGCGGCCAGTAGTATCTCCGGCACAGAGAATACCGGTCTGGGTAATGACTACATGGGTTGGGAGTTCTATAAAGACACCCGAGTCTTATACGGTAGTGTGGTGATCGATAGCAAAGTTTTCGAAAACCCAAAGCCAACAAGTATGCGATGGCGACCTGATAAGCTCATTTGTGAATACGAGCTGGATGGAGTCCGAATTAAGGAAGAAAAATTCATTGCGGCAAACGATGCGGCGGCGTCGATCATTACGGCGTCTCGGCCAATCGAATTGCGGTTTTCCGGTCACAGCTTTTTTCATCGCAATAGCATCAAGTCCACAGCCGCAATTGGGATGAATGTCGGCAAAAACGCCATTGCGATTACAGAAGGCGGTACGGTGCGATGCAAGCCTGATGCAAATAGTGATCCAAAGGAAGCACCTTGCGTATATGACGGGATGACGACGGTTCTGAGTGCATCTCGTAGTTTTGCGAATACAGTGTCCATTGAGCAGGATGATCGTGGCGTGCATCACTATGAATTCACCGTCCCATGCGATGAAAAGGGTACGGTGGTCTCGTGGGCGATGCATGATGACTCCAAGGTTGCTGTGAAGTCAGCAAGAGACATCATTAAACAGTGCCGTTCATCGCTCTTGGAAAAGACAACGGTAATGAATCGGTTATTGAATGAAGAAGTACCTTGGTTCCGATGCCCTGACGAGAGGTTTGTTGATATTTATTACTACCTCTGGTCACTTTATTTGATGTACTACATCGAGGTGGACGATGGCTGGGAGCAGGAGAATCATACTCAGACGGCAGTGAATAATTTCCTTGGTATTCATCGATATGATTCCGCGTTTCAAATAAAGGTCGGGGCATGGGTTAGGAATAAGCCACGATTTGCATATGGCAATGTGTTGACCTGGAAACATCTTACAACCAATCAACGCTATCGACAGTTGCCCAACGGGTTGAAGTTACTGTCGGACAATAAGGGAGTTAACTGGCACAGTGGGGCATATGGCGGCGAGACGTCCGAGCACGTACTTGGTGCGTGGCAGATTTACCAGCACACCGGAGATCTGGAGTTCCTTAAACGGTGTTACGAAGGACACTTTCGGACTTTGTTTTGGGATGGTGTGACGGTGTTTCAAATGAACAGATTTGATGTTGGTGAAAAACTTGAGCAGATGGCCAAACTGACAGGTAGCGAGGAAGACGTCGCNCACTGGCAANAANTCGTAAGGCGAGATCCGGAATTCNTGCGACTGATGTATGACCAGCGNTGGGAGGCNAACGGTGTACCGGGCTTTTTCGCGGCACCGAAGAACGGCATGCTGACCACCAATTCGTTTTGGTCGATGAGGTCGANTGGCTTTCCNCGGGAATANGCGNGNCAAATGGTAAANACTTGGGCATTGGACCGTGATAAAGGGTTTTACGGCGAGTTCTTTCCGCTTGCGATGGCGCGCGAGTCGATGGANAAGTTTAAGTCGCCTGCCGATNTGGACTTTGGGTATACACCGGACACAGCTTATTTCACACTCGATGGTATGTTTCGTCAGGATATGCGTGAGTTAGCGTCTGAATTGACCCTCAACCATCTGGAAAACTACAACTTTCACAAGCAATGGCAAATTCCGGTAGCACCAGAGGCATATCGNAGGGATCTGACGTTGTTTGGTGATCAATATTCCAATTTTAATGCGGGTAAGATTCTGTTGTATCTCGAGGGACTTGCCGGATTGAGTTATTCACTGCCGGATAGGCAACTCACGATACGTCCAGCTCTTCCGAAGACTTGGGATTGGATGGAGGTNCGACTGCCGATTGACGGTGAGTGGACGAAAGTGCGATACGGGCATNATAAGACTCAAGTAACGGCCAGTCCACTAGGGTTTGTTATCGAGTAGGCGTTCTTTCAGAAGAAGTAACTTCATTGTCGTCGGGAATATAATGAGTCACTAATGTTTTGCAGTAACTCGATCGTGCGTCCGGATGCCAAGACAGCTAAGACGAGTCCTATTCCGATGCCAACAAGATTAATAATGATCGCTCCGGGAACACCGTTGTCGGCAGCCCGGATAATAATCACTAAATACGCAATTGACGCTAGTACGGCAATAATATAGAAGGCCGCTGGAATCCAACGAAGGGATGACGGTCTTTTTCCACCAGTAGGTTCTGATCTAGTTGGTGTGCGTCGCTTAGAACCAGGGAGTGAACTCTGAAAAGAGGGAGCTGTATTGGGAGGGGAAAACGGTGCTGGTGGGGTTATAGACGGAGGTGTAGCCGGTG
>PAXU01000010.1 GCA_002714565.1 Rhodopirellula sp. | reverse complement strand
TGCGGAGTTAACGAACGAGGAACGCACTCACATCGCAGACTGCATTGGTCACGGTGCGATCAAGTATGCAGATTTGTCACACAACCGTACGAGTGACTATGTATTTAGCTATGAGAAGATGATGGCGCTTGAAGGAAATACTGCGGCGTACATGCAGTACAGTTACGCTCGCATACAGAGTATCTTCCGCCGCGGTGAGATCGACATCGATGGGCTACGCGCATCGTTTTCTTCCATCGCATTGGAGGAGCCGGCGGAACGAGCTCTTGCGTTGACTATCCTTCAATTAAGTGAAGCGATCGATCAGGTTATAGAAGACTATCGCCCCAATCATCTCACGAACTACTTGTTCGATCTGGCCAAACGCTTCTCCTCATTTTTTGAGCAGTGTCATGTATTACGTGCGGAAAGTGAGACGATAATGCAAAGCCGTCTCTTACTATGTGATGTAACATCCCGGGTGATTCGTACAGGCTTAGATTTGTTAGGTATACGCGTTGTAGACAAAATGTAAGGCACGCTGGTTTTAACTAGGAATGTAAGAATCGAATATGGAAAGCGGATTTTTACAGACAGTTGAAGAACGAGAGTCGTTACTTCTGGCACCGTATGCGATGCACAGTTGTGATAGCGCAGGTCGCCGCCATGTTGAGACAGAGCACTTATACCGTGGTCCATTCCAGCGAGATCGTGATCGGGTTCTGCACAGCAGCGCCTATCGCAGACTCAGCGGTAAGATGCAGGTATTTACTGGTGACAAGGGCGACTATCACCGCACGCGTTTAACACATACTCAGGAAGTAGCCAGCATTGCCCGTACCATCGGGCGCAGCCTGAGATTAAACGAAGATCTTGTTGAAGCACTCGCGTTGTTTCATGACATTGGTCATCCACCATTTGGTCACGCTGGTGAAGATGCGCTCGATGAATGTCTCAGTGATGTCGGTGGTTTTTCGCACAACCGTTATGGGCTGACGATAGCTGAAGAACTGGAGACACGTCATCAACCGATTCCGGGTCTCAATCTCACCTACGAAGTACTCGAAGGGCAAAAGTCGCGTGTNGATAAAGAGGCAGACAATAGGCGACCGTTGCTTGAGGCGCAAGTGGTTGATGCAGCGGATAGCATNACGTANGACGCNCANGACACNGACGATGCTATCAAGCTTGAATTTGTGACNTTGGNAGAATTACGNCGTGAGTTGNTCATGATTCANTGGTGTTTTGAAGAGCTTGGTAGTCGTGCNGATTCGCTCGACTCCGATTCGTTGAGACGCGCGGTTGTTCATACGCTGATCGACTTTCAGGTNAATAATGTCTTGATGGAAAGTGGAAAACTGGTTTCANAGAGTGGTTGGCAATCGAGNACAGAAGCCAGGGATGGCGGTNTCATCATTGAGCCACTTGGTGAATTGGCTGATGCTAAGCNACAGCTTGAATCNTTTCTATATGANCGGGTTTACCGTCATTCGGAGCTGATTGCCACNAGAGATCGAGCGCAGGCTCAGATTAAAGACCTATATACNGTACTNGTAGATGATCCCTCGAAAATGCCGGATCGCTTTATACAGCGGTGTGATATTCACGGCGTAGAACGAAGCGTTGGTGATTATATTGCCGGTATGACGGATCGATTTTTCGAAAAGCAACATGCCATACAGTGCAGTTAAATTCGGCAGTTAAATCTGGCAGCTGAATTTGGCATGCTGCATCGAAATCTCTAGCAATTCAACAGCAGTGAATTAGAATGGCCAGTGGTGGCCCTACACTGATCACTGCATCATTTGATTCATTTGCACTTATTTATTCGATTATTCCGTGGGGCCTCGAAAAAAAGAGGATTTAATTATGGCCCTTTGGATGCTGCGCGNGCTCTTTCTCGCGATCGCATTTGGTGCTGGGATTTCAATGGTTACCCGGCCAGGTGAAGTTCAAAATGAATACACCTACGCAACGATGCTGATTATCGGTGCGGTTGGTCTCGTTGCAGTGGATGTGTTGATTCGACGCAAGAGTATAGAAGTAATCTCCTGTGTTTACTTTGGAATTGCGATTGGAATGTTTCTCACATATGTAATCGGTGTGGCCATTGATCCAATACTGACGTATTCAAACGTGGAGAACAAAGAACAGTACCGAGGAATACTGAGTCTCGTACTTTTTATATCCCTTTGTTACATCTGTATTTCATTTTTGTTACAAACGCGTCACGACTTTCGTTTTGTCATTCCGTACGTTGAATTCTCCAAGGAATTTAAAGGTATTCGACCGCTTGTACTGGATACAAGTGTGATCATCGACGGGCGAATCGCTGAAATGGTCTCTACGAATCTGTTTGACGGTCAGTTGATCGTGCCGCAATTCGTGATTTCTGAATTGCAGTCCATAGCGGATAGCGGCGACAAGATGAAGCGAACACGTGGACGCCGAGGNCTTGATATCCTAAGGCAGTTACAGGGAGACAAGTCTGTAGACGTAGTGATTCACTTGCGTGAGACAGAGGAAATGCAATCGCAACCGGTCGACATGAAGCTCGTACTGCTCGCCCAGGAATTAAACGGGAAAGTAGTTACAGGTGACTTTAATCTCAATAAAGTTGCAGACCTGAATGGTGTACCGGTGATTAATCTCAACGAGATTGCTAATACTCTCAAGCCTGTATATTTGCCGGGGGAGAACCTNGAAATCCGGGTCGTCAAGGTAGGTGAAGGTGACNAGCAAGGTGTTGGATATTTGGATGACGGCACGATGATTGTTGTCGAAGGTGCGCGTGACCATATCAACGAGACGGTGCGTTGCAGTGTAACGAGTGTGCTGCAGACAAGCGCCGGGCGCATGATATTCACGGCATTTGAAGAAGTCCGCTAGGTTTCGTCCCGGCGCACCCTCTAGTTGAATCCACTGTATGACTCTGATACCGTGAGCGGTTTACACTTGTCCCGATATCTTCAGCTGTAGGGTCACACTCCGGTGGCGACGATCGACCAACCTACCAAGACGCGCGCGTCCTTAGGAAATGGACCTTGTATCACAATCCGCGGTGCGCGCATGCACAACTTGGGGGATTTGGATCTCCAGATTCCTCGGAATCAGATGGTGGTAATTACCGGCCCAAGTGGGTCCGGTAAGAGCTCGCTNGCGTTTGACACGCTCTACGCAGAAGGACAACGTCAGTACATCGAGAGTCTTTCAGCGTACGCACGCCAGTTTCTCAATCAGCTTGAGAGGCCGGATGTGGATATCATTGAAGGTCTCCAGCCGACAATCTGCATCGACCAGCGACNAGGCGCTGCCAATCCTCGTTCAACAGTCGCAACGGTTACAGAAATCTACGACTACCTACGGTTGCTCATGGCACGGTTAGGTGAACCAAGTTGTTATCAGTGTGGTGCGGAAATCAGTCAGCAGTCGGCAAAACAGATTCAGGATCGGTTGATGTCTCTGCCGGAAGGCACACGGGCCATGATCATGGCTCCGATTATTCGTGGCCGTCGCGGTCAACACAAGGAACTACTACAAAAGATCAAACAAGCGGGGTTTGTTAGAGCCCGAATTGACGGGACAGTTTACGATGTGGACAGCTTTCCAGAATTGGCCGCTCGTAAAGTACACCATATCGACGTCGTTATTGATCGGGTGATCATTCGCGAGGGTATCAAGGATCGCGTTGGCGAATCTGTGCGTCTGGCACTGGATCATGGCGAAGGACTTGCTGTCGTGTGTTACTTTGATGCCGTCGATGCGACGGTTGATTCAACCGACGGTGATTGGAAGGATATCTTATTCAGCACCCTGTATGCATGTCCGAATTGCGANATCAATTATGAAGAGGTAGAGCCACGGACGTTTTCCTTTAACAGTCCCTACGGCGCATGTTCTGGCTGTGGCGGCTTAGGACATCAATACCTATTTGATGAAGAGTTCGTGATCCCGGATCTAAGCTTGTCGATCGAACAAGGTGCNATTACAGCCCTAAAGGGCGCCCCACCCAAGGTGCTAAAGAAGCATAACACCCAGATCAATCGATTCCTAAAGCTGAAGCAACTAGATCGGGATACGCCGTTATGTGAATTTGGAGATGAAAAGTANAAAAAATTCGTNCACGGCATCGGCAAGACATATATAGGACTNTTCACGTTGCTTGAGCAGGAGTTAGTTACGGCCACCGGCAAAAAGAGACTTGCTCAACTTGAGTCATACCGCGGAAGCGTGCTTTGTCCGGATTGCAACGGTTCACGATTGCGACCGGAGGCCAACAGCGTTCGGCTCGATGGATTGAATATCGACGAAATTACCAAAATGGCAGTTGGTGATGCGCACGAGTTTTTNGATCGCTTGNAATTCAGTGACGAAGACCGCCCAATTTCAGATCCCATAATTAGTGAGATCATTCAGCGTCTTACATTTTTGAAGAAAGTTGGCGTATCCTATTTGGCNTTAAACCGTCCAGCGGACACGCTTAGTGGCGGTGAGNTGCAACGNGTTCGGCTTGCCAGCAGTATAGGCAGTGCCTTAGTCGGTGTGTGTTATATCCTGGATGAACCATCAATTGGCTTGCACCAACGTGATAACAACAGACTGATTGACTCATTGAGAGATTTGCAGCGGATAGGAAACACCGTGATTGTCGTAGAACACGACGANGCGATGATGCGCGAAGCAGATTGGGTGATTGATATGGGCCCGGGAGCCGGGCAACACGGTGGATCCATTGTTGTGGAAGGTCCTCCAGATGATGTCATCGCATGTAACGATTCATTAACCGGATTGTACTTATCCGGTTCACTCCAGATAGAAGTTCCAGCCGACCGTCGTCCGCCAGATAGCAGCAAATCACTTGTGATTGATGGTGTGGAAACGAACAACCTGCAGCAGGTCGTGGCTGAATTCCCGCTGGGTACGCTGATCTGTGTCACTGGTGTCAGCGGGTCTGGAAAGAGCTCTCTTGTAAACGAGACGCTGGCACCTGCCCTTCTCCGGTATCTTGGATTGAAGACTCCAAAGCCCGGGCCACACAACTCGCTAACAGGTACAGAGCTGGTTGATAAGGTTGTCATGATTGATCAGTCACCTATCGGTCGGACACCGCGCAGTAATGCTGCGACGTACACTGGCGTATTGGATGAAATTAGAAAGGTGTTCGCCAATACCCGAGATGCCAAACAGCGTGGCTTTAAGGCCAATCGTTTTAGCTTCAATGTAAAGNCCGGACGATGTGCCGAGTGCGAGGGCCAGGGTGTACAAAAANTAGAAATGAATTTCCTGCCGGATTTGTACGTGATATGTAGNCAGTGTCATGGTGCNCGATACAATCGTCAGACATTACAGGTGCGATATCGCGGCAAGTCGATAGCAGATGTTCTTGATATGTCTGTTGATCAGGGAGTGGAGTTTTTCGAGAACTTNAGCGTGATTCAACGTACCTTGCAGAGNATGAAGGATGTTGGGCTTGGTTATCTGAGGCTCGGCCAGTCGTCGACGACGTTATCAGGTGGTGAAGCGCAGCGAATCAAGCTCGCAAGTCAGCTTTCTCGAGTGGACACGGGCCAGACTGTATACATACTCGATGAGCCAACAACTGGCTTNCATTTTGACGACATTCGAAAGCTACTTCTCGTTCTCGGTAAGCTAGTGGATNGCGGAAACACGGTCATTGTCATCGAGCACAATCTGGATGTTGTAAAAGTGGCAGATTGGATCATTGATCTTGGTCCCGAGGGTGGAGAAGGTGGCGGTCACGTGGTGGCAACTGGTACGCCGGAGGAGATTGCCAGTAACGCGGATAGCATCACCGGCCGTTTTCTACGTGAGCTACTTTAGGCTGCAAGTCCAGCCCGCAAGCCTAAGCAGCAATCATTTTTCCTAANTGNTAACCCAGTATTGCCGCACCGATGCCAATCACCATATTTACGGCAATGTTCATGCCAGCCAGCAACGGCTTTGAGTTCAGCATTAACTGTGTAGATTCCCACCCAAATGTGGAGAACGTCGTTAACGAACCGAGCAGTCCGGTGATAACAAACAGCTGAGCAGTGCTAGGTAGTTTTGTGATCCCATATCCGCCGAGTATTCCGAGTACAAGGCAGCCAATGACATTGACGAGTAGTGTGCCGTATGGGAAGGACTCNCCAANGAGGTTTCTTGAAATTCCGCTAACTCCGTACCTCAGAACAGCTCCGACTGCACCACCGGCGGCCACTNTGAGGATNGAGCTAAGCATTCGTGGTTGTGTATCTGCATCGATCATGGCGTTGCCTGTTGATGGAATTCAGATGTTCGCATAGGCTGAACTGTTGGACTTTTAAGATTATCAGGGATAGTACAACTACAAAACGGATTGGTTAAGGCTGGATTGCTGCTGAATCGCGATAAATGCCGTTTTTTAAGGTCCAAACAGGCGATATGTAGGAAATAATAGAGAGACGTTTCGAATTTGGCTCGTTAGAAAACGAATTTGCCAATGACGTTAGTAACAGAGTAATTTGATTAGGTGAGCATCGCAGATGGCGACTACCGATTCAGCAACAACGAATCAGATGATCAGTGGCGCAGACATACTTNTTCAGGCACTGGTTCGTAACGGCATAGAGACAATATTTGCGTATCCAGGTGGTGCNAGCATGCCATTGCATCAGGCACTGTTGCGCAACAAAGAAGATTTGCGGACGATTCTCCCACGCCACGAGCAAGGTGGTGGATTTGCTGCTCAAGGGTATGCTCGCAGTACAGGTGGTGTCGGCGTATGCATGGCAACAAGTGGCCCCGGTGCGACGAATCTGGTTACTGCGATCGCAGANGCNAAACTCGACAGCATTCCANTGATTGCCATTTCCGGACAGGTANGCACACNGGTCATCGGTACGGANGCATTTCAAGAGACACCGATCGTTGAAGTATGTCGCGGAATTACGAAGCACCANTATTTGCTTACAGATGTAAATGATATNGCTCGTGTAGTCAAAGAGGCTATCCACATTGCAACTACCGGTCGCCCCGGTCCTGTGCTTATCGATGTGCCAAAAGACGTACAACTGGATTCTTGTGTTCCNGATTGGGATGNTGAGTTTTCATTGCCGGGCTACCGAGCCGGCGTGGCCACTGAACCGGCGGACGAACANATTAATCAGGTNGCTGCGGCAATTAAACATGCAAAACGGCCAGTGATTTATGCCGGNGGTGGAATCATCGCTGCNGAAGCGAGCGAGCAACTTCGGGAATTGGTTCATAAGACTGGTATTCCNATCACCATGACATTGATGGGACTCGGNTCTTTTCCAAATNCTGAACAGCTGTCGATGGATATGCTTGGCATGCATGGTGCCGTTTATGCAAATCACGCCGTGAGAGATTGCGACCTGCTGATTGCATTAGGTGTACGGTTTGATGACCGCGTAACAGGGAAAGTCTCGGCATTTGCTAAAGATGCAAAGATTGTTCATATCGACATTGATCCATCCGAACTCAACAAGAACAAGCCGGCACACATACCAATCGTTAGCGACTTGAAGCTGGCACTTAACAAACTCCTACCGCTTGTTGAATACAAGGATGACATTGATGGCTGGCGAGAACAGTGCCAGCAGGATAAAGCAGCCAATCCATATAAATACGATGAGGGATTCGACGGAATTCTCCAGCAACACGCTATACGAGAATTATCGAATCTTACACAAGAGATGGAGACGTTCATCACGGTGGGTGTCGGCCAACATCAAATGTGGTCTGCGCAGTTTTACCAATTTACTAGGCCGCGATCATGGCACTCAAGCTCTGGTTTAGGAACGATGGGATTTGGTCTGCCAGCCGCAATGGGTGTTCAGGCAGCTCATCCAAATGCACTGGTCGTCGATATTGACGGCGATGGCAGTTTTCAAATGAATATCCAGGAACTTGCGGCATGTTACTGTGAGAAGTTGCCGGTGAAAGTTCTGCTACTGAATAATCAACATCTTGGGATGGTGGTTCAGTGGGAAGATCGATTCATGCATGGAAATCGTGCTCACACATATCTTGGTCCAATTGATGATGCAGAAGCTGCTGGGAAAGGATCTGGTCCTTTCGCAGTTGAGCGATATCCCGATTTCGTACAGATCGCCAAGGGTTATGGCTGTGGAGCTGCATCTGTCAGTAAGAAAGCCGATCTGGTTGATGCATTGAGAGAGATGATTAGCTACGACGGGCCATTTGTTCTTGATGTCGAAGTGCCTTATCAAGAGCACGTATTACCGATGATTCCATCGGGTGCCACTGTTGACGACATGATCACTGAATAGGTGATAGGGCTTTGCTATGCAACCAAACCATGAAACCACGGGGTTGGCACAGCACTGGCAGATTCTGATCGGCATGTTGGCAGGTGCGATTATTGGAATCCTGCTGAATTCAACTCAAGGGCGTAGCGAAGTACAACTTGAGCAAGATACTCTTCCGCCCGGTTTGACATCGCTTGCTATCGTAGATTCCCCGGACCGAGTTGAAATCCGATACGAGACGACGGATGGTGATCAACACGAGTTAATTGTGGATGGCCGACAAGGTGCCGATGCGGATGTTCCGACCGTCGACAAACTTAAATCCAGTCACCCCGATGTCTACCGCTGGTTTGCAGACCATGGTCGCAGTACCTCGCGAATCGTCGGCGATAGTGCAAGGAAGTTTGGCGGGCTGTTTCTGAGAATGCTACAGATGGTTGCGATACCGCTGGTGGTTTCATCATTGATAAGCGGAGTCATGGGCTTGGGCGATGCTTCTCAGCTAGGCAAGATGTTTGGCAAGACCATGACTTACTATCTCTGCACGAGTTTCCTTGCAATTGTCACCGGACTGGTTGTTGTAAATGTAATTCAACCGGGAGTTGGACAGGAAATGGTGTTTGCCGGTGGGGAGAAAGTTGTGGGGACTACTTCGCTGAGCGAGACTCTTTTCGCACAGCTCGAATCCTTGATACCCAAGAATCCATTTCATGCATTAGCAAATGGCGATTTTTTGTCGATCATTAGTTTCAGCATCATGTTTGCGATTTGTGCTTTGATCGTAGGAGGGAAAACGGCATCCTTCATTAAGGATTTCTTTGAGAGCTGTTTTGAAGTGATGATGCAATTGACTCTCTTTATCATCATGCTTGCACCATACGGCGTATTTCTCTTGATGTTGTATGTAACNTCCACACACGGTGCCAGCGTATTTTCATCGCTTGCCTGGTACATGTGTGCAGTGTTGACTGCCTTGGGGATCCATGCATGTATTACGTTACCGCTGATACTGAGGTACTTTGCCAAACGCAGTCCATGGGAATATGCTCGGAGCATGAGCCCTGCATTGTTGACAGCATTTAGCACCGCATCGAGTAACGGAACACTACCGTTGACCATGGCGTGTGTTGAAAAACGTGCTGGCATTGATAATAAGACGAGTTCGTTTGTATTACCGTTAGGTGCGACGATCAACATGGACGGTACTGCATTGTATGAAGCGGTTGCAGTGTTATTTATTGCCCAGCTTCATCATGGCGAGAGTTTGCCGCTGTCATATCAATTAATTGTTGCGCTAACAGCACTGCTTGTGAGCATTGGTGCAGCAGGAATCCCACATGCNGGCTTAGTGATGATGGTAATCATTCTTCAGGCGGTAAACCTGCCGATTGAAATGCAGGGGATCATTTTGGCGGTGGATCGTGTATTAGATATGTGTCGTACCAGCGTCAATGTCTGGAGTGATTCTTGTGGATGTGCTGTCGTAGGCAGAGAGACTTGATATCTCGTAAAATAGATGCATTGGTTTACATACTAGGTTTCCGTTCATGGGAAATAAAACAATGCACTGTCCGACGGGNCGCATAGGGCGACGTAGTTTCATTGGCCTTGGCATGGCCGCCGGCTTAGCACAATTTGATGCGTCGATGGCATCAGCGTTTGCGCGAGCTCAAGGTAAGGCCAAACAGGTTTTGGTGCTGTTTGAGCAGGGCGGCGTATCACATATTGATACATGGGATCCTAAGCCAGATGCGGTTGCAGAACATCGCAGTCCGTTTAAGACGATTCAAACGAATGTTCCCGGGATTAATGTCACAGAGCTTCTTACACACTCATCAAAACATCTGGATAAGCTGAGCTTAATACGTTGTATGACGCAGCCAACTCCAGGGATCGGTAACTCACATCCTGCAGGGTCTCAATACATTTACTCAGGTCATGCACCGGGTGGTCCGGTGGAGATGCCTGACTTAAGCAGTGTTGTGGCAATGCTTCTGGATTCCAATGCCAAGCACCTACCTTCAAACATCATGGTGCCGGGCACGAACGAGCAGGCGGNATCATCACGTATTGGGTTCCTACCGCCGGCATATCAGGTTTTCAAGACGTCCGGCAATCTAGCAGATCCTAACTGGACTGTGCCGAATCTTGGACTGCTGGGGATTGACCAAGGTCGCTTCAAGAATCGGGCAGATTTGTTGAGCAATCTGGATATTGGGATTGCGGGTCGTAGCAAGGCCAAAGATGCGGAGGCCATGAAGAGCCTGATGACTCAGGCAACGGATATGCTGACAAATCCCAAAACCCGTTTGGCATTTGACCTAACCGCAGAGCCTGAAGGATTNCGAAACCGATACGGGTTAGGGCATCGCGGTCAGTGCTATCTCCTGGGGCGAAAGTTGATTGAATCCGGAGTACGTTTTGTGACTTGCGATGTCCGCGAACCTCATCAGTCGTTCGTCGATGGCGAGGCTAAAACCTATGATGGTGGCACGAATATGAATTGGGATCACCACGATGCAATCTATTCCGAGAGCCATACCAATATCAAAGGTGGTGGCCCCGGAGCAGGGCGTTATGGGATTCACACCTGGCCNATGATGGGTTCGCTTGATCAGGCATTTGCTACTTTGCTTGAAGATATGGATGAACGTGGGCTGCTGGACGAGACTCTAGTCTGCCTCGTCTCTGAGTTTGGTAGAACTCCAAAGATTAATAATCGTCAGGGTCGCGANCACTGGACGCACGCGTTTACCTTTATCTTTGCTGGTGCAGGAGTGCCGGGTGGTCAGGTTTTCGGCGCCACGGATCCGGATGGTGGATATATCACATCATCCAAGGCATACACGATTGAAGATTACGCTGCCACGGTTTATGAGAAACTTGGTCTGGATCGAGAGATTCCAATCTACACGCCGGATGACAGACCAATTTTTCTCAGTAAAGACGGAAGTCCAATTCCTGAGTTGTTCTAAAACGGTAGCCTGTTGAACTATTAGGGCTTACTAGACAAGAAATAGAAATGAATTACAAATACTCAATTCTGACATTTTTTGTGATCCTGTTGCTGGCGGCTGCTCCACCTGCAATGGCTGCAGATCTGGAAACACTTTCGATTTATCCGGACAAACTAAATNTCAACTCGAAACGAGCAAAGGCGCAGCTCATTGTTCTCGGTGAATACTCCGATGGCGTCGTCCGCGATCTTACACGCGAAGTGAAGTACTTTNCTGGCGGCGGATTCAGCGGCGGTGCTTTTGAGATATTCGGCCTGACCACTGAGGGTCTTGTAACTGCTTCTGCAGACGGTAAAGGTGTGCTAACAGCCAAGATGGGTGATCATCAAGCGACGATCAATGTAACGGTAAGTGGTACCAGAAACCCGGACCCCGTCCGATTTCGTTCTGAAGCATTGGCCGTAATCACGAAACAGGGATGCAATGCAGGNAGTTGCCATGGTTCACCAGAAGGCAAAGGTGGATTCTCTTTGTCGTTGTTTGCTTTTGATCCAGTTCTGGACAAGAAATCTCTCGTTCGCAGTGGCCTTAATCGCAGGACAAATGTGTTCGAACCGGAACAGAGTCTGATTCTAAAAAAGCCAATGCTACGTGTACCTCATGTTGGCGGCAAGAAGTTGCGAAAAACAGATGTGGCGTATACGATTCTCCGCGATTGGATTCACGAAGGATGTAACGACGATCCCGTAACGGAACCAATTTGCGTGAATATCGAAGTCTTTCCTGGAGAGAATCGAATACTCTATGCACCGTTTCACGAGCAACAGCTGAGTGTCAGAGCACATTTTGACGATGGATCGATCCGGGATGTAACGGACATTGCAACGTACACGATTTCACATTCGGACGTTATTGGTGTAACCGCAGACGGGCTAGTTCAAGGGAAAACGCGTGGTCAGTCTGCCGTGACCGTGAGATACATGGAACATCTGCAAAGCGTGCACTTTACGATTTGCGAAGATGTAGAGGGGTTCAAATGGCCGGAGGTTGAGGAGAACAGTTTTGTTGACTCTTTGGTAAATAAGCGTCTGCAATTACTGCAATACGCTCCGTCTGCGACNTGCTCAGATGAGGTGTTTATTCGCCGCCTCTACCTAGATCTCACCGGGTTATTACCTTCGATAAATGTAACGCGAAAATTCCTACAGGATAAATCGGAAACCAAACGTTCAGATCTAATCAATAAGTTGCTGGAATCGCGGGCCTTTGCTCATTTCCAATCGCTTCGCATCGCAGATCTGATGCGGGTGAATCCCAAAGTGCTAACAGATGGTCGGGCAGAGTTGTTCTCAGAGTGGCTAACCAATGCTGTTTTTGCAAATATGCCATTTGATGAGTTAGCGGAGAAGGTGTTGACCGCTAGAGGTGATTCACGTTTTGTACCGGAAGCAAATTACATCGCAGCCATCAACGATCCAAAAGACCTAACTGAATCAACAGCTCAGGTTTTCATGGGGTCAAGAATTCAGTGTGCCAAGTGCCATAATNATCCGTTTGAAAACTGGACGCAAAACGACTACTACAGTATCGGTAGTGTCTTCGTTGGTATAAATCATGTGGGACCTTCGATTGGCATATCAAGCTCCGGAGGAATGTCCAACCCAACNACGGGGAAGGCGATGGCACCCTGGGGTATGGAGGACGATCGAGTTGAATTGTTTAANTCCGGGCNGGAGATCGACCCACGGGAAGATTTTTCAAACTGGTTAACGTCTGATACCAACCCATTCTTTGCAAGAGTGGAAGTTAACCGGATCTGGGCCCATTTACTTGGACGTGGCATTGTTGAACCAATTGATGATTTTCGAAGCTCTAATCCTGCATCGAATGTCGACCTGCTGGAAGCTCTTGCACAGGATTTCATTAAATCCGGTTATGACCGAAAGCATATGTACCGGTTGATCTGTAATAGCCAGACATATCAACGCACGACAGTAACCACAGAGTTTAATGAAACAGATGACTCACTGTTTTCACATGCGACGGCACGGTTACTCACGGCAGAACAATTGCAAGATGCCATCGGATATACGACCGGGGTGCTGCAGCCCATTGAGCAAATTGATCAGGTGATAGCCTCAACGCGNGATGAACTTCAACTGGTGCAAAAGGAGTTAGACAGCGCGTTTAATGAATGGCAGCAGGAATATCGAAGACGGTTTGATGAAGCTGCCTTTGTTCACGGACGCTGGTGGTTGATTGGTCCATTTAAAGCAGGCAGCCATGAAGAAGCGCAAATGAAGGAGCTCATTGATGAATCGGAGCCGGTTGATTTAACNCNAGAAATTGAGGGAAAGAAATGGTTGTTACAAACAGACTGGGAGAACAACCGAACAAATACATTTACTGATAAAAACATTGGCGCAGCATATTCATATCACGAAGTGATGGTGAATCGGCCCTGCAAGATTCGGATTACTTGTACGGCGGACGACGGGCTAAGGATCATTCATAACGGGAAAAGAATCTATGACAAAAATCAGATTATTGATGTGATCGAAGAGCGAATCGTGGAGTTNTCGATGGGAGTAGGGACTAATCGCTTTCTGATTAAGCCAATAAATAAAGGTGGTGCCTTTCATTTCACAGTCAATTTCACATACTTGGAAGACAATGAAGGCGATGCAAATCTCGTTTCAGATATTCCAGATTACCACGCTCATTTAATTCGGTTAGGCGACAAACGCACCAATTCTGAAACGAACATACTAAGAGAGTATTACTACACCCGAGACGGTCGCATTCCGGTNCTCAGAAACAGGATTCGACAGGGTGGNCGCAACGATTATTCGACACAACGCCCNTACCCACAACGCAGCNACTTTCTAAAGGCGTTTGGTCAACCGGAGCGTATGTCAGCATGTGTTTGTGAGCGTACAGATGAGCCAACCTTGGAACAGGCACTGCAGTTACTCAACGGTCGGCATGTTCATGATCAGGTAAATGCCAGTGCAGAAAAGCATCGCGAGTTAACGGATATCGAACTGACCGAGCATTTGTATTTGGCAGCACTTTCCAGATACCCAACTAAGCATGAACAGACGATTGTGGCTGAGTTTATCACGAAGCATGAAAATCGGGATGATGCAATTCGCGATTTGATTTGGGCGTTAGTCAATACTGCGGAATTTATGTTTCAGCATTAACCGGTCGGGTAGGTTTTAATGACGAATCGAATAATTTACATATCGACGTTGGTCGTCGGCTCCTTGTCGATGCTGACCACAGTTGCTCATGCACAGCAGGTTAGTTTCATGAAAGACGTGGCGCCTGTTCTACTGCGACGCTGTGCAGGTTGCCACGGTGATAAGAAGGCAGAAGGAGGATACCGGCTGCATACATATGATTATTTGTTGACACCCGGTGATAGCGGCGAACGACCAGTGGTATCCAGCCAACCTAAAGAGTCGTTGTTGCTGCATCGCATTCTTGAGAAGGATGACTCAATTCGTATGCCGCAGAAAGATGACTCCCTATCTGTCGCCGAGGTCTCTCTCATTAAGACGTGGATATCGGAGGGTGCGGTATTTGATGGCATTGAATCAGGAAAACGACTTGTTACACAGTTGCCCCCCAGAGAACATCCGGCAAGTCCGGAGAGTTATCGAGTGCCAGTACCTGCACAAACCATCGTTTGTCATCCTGAAAAGAATCAGGTAGCCATAAGTGGATACCATGAGATTTTGATTTGGGATCTTGATGAGATGAAGCTCATTAAACGTCTGCAGAATCTTCCCCAAAGAATTCAGGCTGTCATTTGGACGGAAACAGCTGAGCAACTTTTCGTTGCTGGTGGCACGCCTGGTGAATACGGTGAATTATCCTTGGTTGATGTGGATTCTGGAGAACGCACCAAGGTCTTCGGGACATTTGATGATATCGTGTTGTGTTGCGCGGTGAACTCAGACGGTAATCGAGTTGCAGTGGGGACGGCTGCTAAGGAAACTCGTATGTACGACGTGAAGACATCCGAGTTGCTATGGCAGACTCGATCACATTCGAATTGGGTTACTGGGGTGGCATTTAGTCATGACGATAGATTTGTAGTCACTACGAGCCGAGATCAAACAGCCAAAGTACATTTAGCCCATGACGGGACTTTGTTCACCATTTACAACGGCCATCGTTTGCAACTNGGTGGCCAGTCGGGGCGATTTACTATTAACGACATCAGATCCGATGCAAATACCAGGCTTTTGTACTCAGCAGGTGAAGGTAGTTCGATACGCGTATGGGATCCAGTCAAAGCCAAGGATGAAAATGGTACCGCCGCCGATATGGAGGGCCGATTCTTTAAGATGGGTCATACCCGGTTTATCGCACATAACCTAGATGATCAGGTTTTGATATTGAAGATTCATGGTGACAAGCTAGCGGTGGCCGGAGCAAACGGTCGAATCAACATTTTCAGAATTTCAGATGGCCAGGAGATTGCATCGTTTGATGGACACGGGGATTGGGTATTTAGCCTAGATTTTTCNGCAGACGGATCAAGAGTCATCAGTGGCGATTTCAGTGGAGAGATTCGTGTTTGGGATATCAAGGCGCAGCAAGTGCTTAAAACCCTTCAGGCAAGGCCGAATCAATAGGTCATCATCTATGGTATCTGCCCACTGACCTTGGGCAGTTTTAAAGCGTATACTTAACGGTTTAGACGCTTGCACGGTGCCTTACGTATTAGGCGTATAAGTGCAATGGGGATAAGGAGATCACGGAAAGCCCAACGACACCGTGATCCACAGGCAGTTCCTTCTTTGTTCCCAACCAATCCCCAGTTGATCCTTTGAAAGGGAATTACGATGAAATCCGTATTTATGAGCTTGGCATTGATTTCGATGCTGTCGACTCAGGCACTGGCGCAAGATGATGCCAAAAGCGAAGACAAGAAGCCCGACGAGACTGAGTCCATCAAGANAGATGCGAGCTATGTAATCGGGAGAAATATCGGTGAGTCCATNGTTGGACAGAATCTNGATGTGGATGTTGATATTCTCGTTTCAGCACTCAAGGAAGCACTTGCCGGTAAAGAGAGTAGATTNTCGGAAGANGAAATGATCGCTGTNATGCAGAAGCTGCAGCAGCAAATGGCCGCCAAAGCNGCAGAAGAAGCAAAAGCTGCCGCTGCTGCTAACTTGAAAAAAGGNGAGGCTTTTCTCCTGGCAAACGGCAAAAAAGAAGGCGTTATGACGACCAAAAGTGGTCTACAATATCGCGTCGTCAAAAAAGGTGATGGTGCATCGCCACTTGCATCAGACGAAGTCACGGTGCATTACGAAGGCCGTTTGATTAACAACAAGGTATTTGATAGCTCAATTAAACGAGGTCAACCGGCTACCTTCCCAGTGAACGGAGTTATCAAGGGTTGGACGGAAGCACTTCAGCTGATGAAGGAAGGTGCTGAATACGAGCTATACATTCCAGCAGAATTAGCATACGGAACACGTGGTGCCGGACAAGATATCGGTCCAAATGAAGTGCTCATCTTTAAGGTCTCCCTTATCAAGGTGAAAAAGGCTGGCGAATAAGCTCTAGTTTGTTTGTAAAGAGGAATCGAAGTAATGAAGTTGGTTAAAATGTTTGCCGCGATCGCGGCCACATTATTGGTATCCAGTACGACCGTGTTGGCCGAAGCGCCAAAAGTTGAAATCGTTCAGGCGTTTCCGGAACTGCGAATCGCCCGTCCGATTGTTGTGACGCACGCAAATGATGGATCAAATCGGTTGTTTGTGGCATCGCAGATTGGAAAAATCTACTGCTTTGAAAACAAGGCCGATGTTACCGAGCCAAATCTGTATCTGGATATCGAAGAAAGCGTTCGTTACATCGATAAAGAAAACGAAGAAGGATTGCTTGGGTTTGCTATCCATCCGAATTACAAGAAAAACGGTCAGTTTTTCCTGTTTTACACCACAACAGATGAGCCTCATGTAAGCGTTATTTCTCGCTTTAATGTAAGCAGCACAGATCCCAGCAAAGCTGATCCCGATTCTGAAGTTGAGCTGATGCGGATTCCACAACCGTTTTGGAATCACAACGGCGGAACGCTTGCATTTGGTCACGACGGCTATCTATACATTGCACTTGGTGATGGCGGTAAGGCGAACGATCCATTCAAGAATGGTCAGAATCTGGCTACTCTCAACGGTTCGGTTCTTCGTATTGACGTAGATAAGAAGTCAAAAGATCATAATTATGCCATTCCCGCTGACAATCCTTTCGTTGGGCTTAAGGAAGCGCGGCCGGAAATCTACGCCTATGGATTTCGGAATGTATGGCGACTCTCATTTGACCGGGAAACTGGTGCACTTTATGCCGCTGATGTTGGTCAGAATATCTGGGAAGAAATCAACATCGTAGTAAAGGGTGGTAACTATGGTTGGAATCTTCGCGAAGCTAAGCACAAGTTTGGTGACAACGGATCAGAAGCGAGCGACAAGCTTATCGACCCAATATTCGAGTATCATCACGATGTTGGAAAATCGATTACCGGTGGGCATGTTTATAGAGGCTCAGCTGTTCCATCACTAAAGGGTATGTACATGTATGCTGACTACGTCAGTGGCNAGGTATGGGCACTTGAGCACACGCCGAGCGGTAAGATTCTTGGCAATCATGAAATCAAGAGTATGAATCTACCAATCATTACTTTTGGTGAAGATGAACAGGGCGAAGTCTATCTGACAACTCAGCTTGGTGGTGGAATNATCTACAAGTTTGCTACTGCAAAGTGATCTAGAGCAGAATTGTATAAACAAACAGGCTTGGAAACCGCTTGGTTTTCAGGCCTGTTTTTATGCTCCTGCGAGAACATGTGTAATATTGATGTATGAAACGTAGAGTTTGGTTCTGGATGTTAAATGCCGGTCGCTGATACGGTTTGATATCCAGAGCGATAAAGTTAGTGAAACATGACGTGTATAAGTGATGTGGCCAGAATCCGATAAAACTGAAAAGCTATTAATTCGCGTGGGTGACGGTGATCCCGAAGCACGTAATGAACTGCTCATGCGGCACCGTGCATCAGTGGAACGCCTGATTAAACTGCGTCTGGATCATAAAGTACGCCGACGCATTGCGGTTAGTGATGTGTTGCAAAACGTCATGATCGAAGCGAATAGGCGACTCTCAGATTTCTTATCCAAAGGTAAGATGCCGTTTCATTTATGGATAAGGCAGATTGCGAAAGATCGGATCATTGATGCATACCGGCGCCACCGCAAGTCGGCCAAGCGGAGTGTTGATAGGGAGCAGGCGATTGATGGCCGGCCAAACGACAGACGCTCCACTATTTTGTTAGCTGGAGTACTCGAGGATAAGGAACTCACGCCGGCAGCTAGGGCTACTCAGAAAGAGATTGCCAAACAGGTGGAGCTCGCGATTGCAGATTTGTCTGCTACCGATCGGGATATAATCCTAATGCGTCACTACGAACAACTAGGAAATCAGGAAGTCGCGGACGTTCTTGAAATCTCGGAGCAAGCAGCTAGCATGCGGTATTTACGGGCGCTAAAGAAACTGCGTGACCACCTGATCAACGATTCTCAAAGTGACTGAGACAATGGAAGATAATATACGTCCATTTCCGTCTCACGATGCTAGTTCATATGAACGGGATATTCAACTTGCGGAGTTGATTTCCCAGTTGCAGCTTGATGGAGCCGATTCATCAGAGCTGGATCAGGTGTGCGCTCAGTATCCTGACTTGGCAGATGAGCTTCGACAACTCTGGGCGATGGTGGCGGTCACAGACGTCGCCGCAGAATTCTCTGTAGAGATAGAAAACACCGTCGATGCGTCCACGACAGTGATGCCAGACGACTTTGGCGATTATGAGTTGATCGAAGAAATTGGTCGTGGTGGTATGGGGGTCGTTTATAAGGCCAGACAAAAAAGCCTTAATCGAATGGTTGCAGTGAAGATGTTGTTACAGGGTGACTTGGCAACCGTCGAGCAGCAAGGGCGTTTTCGTCAGGAGGCAGAATCCGCAGCGGGCTTAACACATGCGGGCATCGTGCCAGTATATGAAGTGGGTGATGCAGATGGTCGACCGTACTTTAGTATGAAGTTTATCGATGGTAAGCCGTTGAGTGACATTTTGTTATCCGGTCCGATGGATATAAGCCATGCATGTGGAATAGCAATTCAGGTGTGTGATGCAATCCACTTTGCTCATCGAAAAGGGATTTTGCATCGCGACTTGAAGCCGTCAAACATCTTAATTGACTCATACGGCCATGCTCATGTAACAGACTTTGGACTCGCGAAACAAATTTCAACTGATACTGATAAGGATTTGACACAAACTGGTGTTGTAATTGGGACGCCGGCATACATGTCACCGGAGCAGGCAGCGGGTGAGCGAGGAGAGATCGGCACTCACTCGGACATCTATAGCTTAGGTGCATTGCTGTATCACATGATTACCGGCAGACCCCTGTTTCAGGCTGCGACCCCTGTGGATNTTGTGCTGATGGTATTACAGGAAGAGCCGGTCTCTCCCAGGTTGCTCAACTCGAAAATACCTCGCGATGTCGAAATGATTGTCCAGAAGAGTATCCAGAAACCAGTAGACCTAAGATATGGCTCTGCGGAATCACTATCTGCTGATCTATCAGCATTTCTTCATGACGAGGTTGTATCGGCNAGAAGCGGGCGACTCGGTCACGTAGTGGCTAGATTATTCAGTGAAACGCATCATTCACACATACTTCAAAACTGGGGTCGTTTGTGGATGTGGCACAGTCTGGCGTTATTTGTAGTCTGTGTCGTTACGAATCTCATGCACTTGAACCAGATTGAAAACCGTTGGTCTTATTTCGCGCTGTGGACTGCCGGGTTGGGTGCATGGTCGTCTGTCTTCTGGGGTATGAGACGCAAGATGGGGCCGGTGACATTTGTGGAACGTCAGATTGCTCACGCNTGGGGCGCCAGCATGTTAGCAATTGCTCTGTTGTTTCCCGTGGAGTGGCTACTCGATCAACCACCACTAGCATTAGCGCCCGTGCTTGCGTTGGTAAGTGGCACAGTCTTCACCATGAAGGCCGGCATCCTTGGTGGACGGTTTTACATTCACGCGATCGTTCTCTTTGCCACAGCACCGGTAATGGCTGTGTTTCCACGATATGCACTGTTAGTCTTTGGCGCCGTTTCAGCTCTGTGCTTTTTTATCCCAGGACTTCAAGCAAGCCGTCGTAGTTAAGCATCGGTATTCGAAAAAATACTGTTAATCGCGGCCTCGATGAGCGGTTATAGATAACATGATTAAGCTAAGAAAACCAAGTGGTCGGGATATAGAACGCATTCTGGATTCAAGTCGTGAAGCGGAATTCAATTATCCGTTTACGGGTGTCACTCGCGAGCTACTTGTAGACGGTGACGGACCTAAAGGNTTTCGGCTNAATCGCTTCACANNCAGCCTGGGTTCAGGTGACGAAGTATTCGAAGCAGCCAAGGAAGCCATAGACAGTTGGCAAATGTTCAACCATTCCATGGCATCCCTACACCCGGTGGGCATCGACACTTCACTACAAACTTGTGTCGCAGTGTTATTTAGAGGTTATGGTTTGTGGATTCTAAATCCAGCCCGCATCCTCTATCGACTGTCTGAATCCAGCCTGCGAGACGGTCGTGTAAGACAGTTTGGATTTGCGTATGGCACCTTACCTGGGCACATTGCAAAAGGTGAAGAATGCTTTAGTGTGGAGATAGATACGATTACAAATGAAGTTCAGTTTCGAATCACGGTCATTTCAAGACCGGGTCATCTCTTAAGTTGGATTGGTAGTCTGATTATGACCCGAGAGCAAAAACGTTTCCGTCGTCTCGCTGGTCGAGCAATGAAATCCTATGTAGATTTGAAGCTTGGAGTTGAACCCGNCTAAGTCGAGAGCNTAAACCTTTTAAATGCACAACATCTTTGTAAATGCGGCTATTGTCGGAGCCATTGTTTGCGTGGTACCACTGGGCTTGCGCATTCAGCTCATGCTCGGGTGCGTTGCTGGTGGTAGACGATTACAGGCTCCGCTGTTTCGCCTTTTGCCCTTTGGCATGCTAGCAGCCGCGGTTTCTTTTATTCCGGGATGGACGACGAATTTGGCTTGGGGCTGGTTTGGTGTTTCTTTGCTCATCGCGGTTAATGGACTGTTGCTTATTTGTTCGCATAAACCACGAGATCAGGTAAGCATTTCCGTCGGGGCTTCGAATATCTTCCTGCTAATCGGCGCATTGTTCTTTGCGTTAAGTAGAAACAACATGACCGTGTTGGAATTTGACGCGGAAATAGTTTTGCTGACAGCTGCTCATTTTCACTTCGCCGGATATGCACTTATGTTGTTAACCGGATTAATTTCCAATCGTGCAGAGTTTTCAGANATTTCACGAGTAACGTCCTCGGTCGTTGTTACATTAATCGTAGTGGGTATTCCGCTTGTTGCTATTGGGATTACGTGGAGTCCGGTGATTGAAGTTGTTGGGGCGTTGCTCTTAGTTGTAGGTTCATGTGGTTTAGCCATGATGCAGCTGAAATTGTCATCACACGACTCGTATGCGACTATTCGCGGGGGGTTAATTACCTCAGCAGTGAGCTTGATTATCGCCATGATTATGGCGGCGATATATGCAATCGGAGAAGTTTCTAATCAACAGTGGTTATCGATTCCAGTTATGGTGTTTACTCACGGAATCCTCAATAGTGTTGGATTTGCACTGATTGGATTGGCAAGCTGGAATCAGTGGTTCCACGAAGCTGAATTGATGGCACAGTCCACCGAAGGACTAGAGGGGGGCGGGCAAATCACGCCGAGTAACGATCCGCAATGCTATGACATAGAAGGCGCAACCGAGTAAAAGTAATAGCCCGATACCAAGGGTAAAGCCAGCCTGAGCATNTCCATCTCCGTATCGCAAAATCGGATCCCAGAATTTATCGGGATCATTTGCAAGTGTGCTCACAAACAATTCCGGTGCGTATAGCCAGAAGAAAGAGAAGCTGCCTAGAAACTCTAGCTCCGGTTTTGCTTTTGCAATGACTCCTATCATTTGCTGAAGCACCACGAACCCAACAGCAATTCCGACTGTCCGCCAACGATACTTGTCAAAGCTTGATAACATCGTGGTGAAGCCAGCGACAAAGAAACCCATTGAGAATAAAGCGATGATCGCTGGTGCAAACGTAGTGAAGTCGATGCGATCAGCTAACGGTACCTGAGTCGTTTTTGGTTCTAGTAGCCAATCAGTTGGAATATCAACTTCGGTACCAGGGACGGTAATTGCTGGAGGTCTCTCGACTTCTGTAACGTGATTCAGATGAGCGCTAAGATACAGGGCGGCGTAACACGCAATGCAGATACCAGCGATACCTATCCAAACCGTAACCATGCTGGCCAGCAAGAATTGCTTGCGGCCAACCGGTTGAGCCATGATCATTTCCATCGTACCACGCGCCAGTTCTCCGCTTATGGAATCCGAACTTCTGGAGATTACGAAAACCAGAATACAAACCAACAGCATGGGTTCTGAAAACGTTGCAGCGACTCTGCCCGTATAGGTGATGAGTTGATCAAATGGTACAGACGCGAATTTCTCAAAGTCACGAAAATTCTCTAGGATCTCCCTGAATTGACTCGCATCAATCAAGGTGATGGCCCAGGTCCGCATCGTGACAAACAGAAAGAGCGCCAGCGTACATGAAATGAATACGACCTTACCACGTTTAAGATTTCGTTTGATCAGGGCGGATGTTGTGGAGGCGCTCATGGCGATGATTCCTCCTGATCACTGTGAAATTCGTCGTACACCGACTTTAACCGTGTTGGTTCGACGTGCACCTGTTCAATATCTGCTGCGGAGAGCCAATCGAATGCATCCGCGAGGTTTCCTTGTATATCGATCGTATGTCGATTGCCATCTGAGGAACTAACCACGAATCGATCCTGAAAATCTGATGGAATCGGTGGCAAGCTTTCATTTGTTTCCAAATGGATTTGATGACGTTGGCGGATATCATCCATTCGTTGGTCGTTAACGATTTCACCGGATCGTAATATGACCACCCGATCTGCACATGCCTCTACTTCATCGAGAACATGTGATGAGAAAATTACAGTTCTGCCTTCTGACTTAATATCATGAATTAACTCGATAACCTGACCTCGAACGGTCGGATCAAGATTTGCGGTAGGTTCATCTAAAATGACCAATGGCGCGGCATTTGATAGTGCAACGCTTAATGCCAACTTCTGACGCATGCCGGTCGACATCCATCCAACCCGACGTGACAGATCTAATTCCAGCTGTTCGGCAATTTCCAATCCTCGTTCGAAAGATCCCGTTGCTCTTAGGCCAACAAAGAATCTCAGGATTTCTCTGCCACGTGATCGTCGATCCAATTGCGGATCACCTGCAAGGTATGAAATTAACTGTCTTGCTTGAAGTGACTCGGTATGGCAATCCAGTCCGCCGACAGTTGCAGTTCCAGAAGTAGGTGAAATGAATCCACAGATGATTCTCAATAGCGTAGTCTTGCCAGCGCCGTTTGGCCCCAGAAGACCAAAAACTTCACCTTCCTGCACGTTAAACGTGCACTGCTTCAGGCCAACTACGTCACGATATTCCTTGCGTAACTCATGCGTTTCAACAAGCGTCATATGTTCCCATCTTGGGGCAAGTCATCTCGGACAGCAATTCGTGTTGAGATTATCGATTGAATAGGAATGACGGAGTATTGATTAGTGCCCATGACAAATCTTGAACACCTGTCAAACGCTTGTTCTCGATCAGTTTCGCACTGAGATCGAACTGTTGCTTGAGCAGCGGATAGATCTTATCCGTTTCCATGTATTTNGCACGCAACTGAGCTGTCTGTTCATCTGTCCGTTGATCAGCAGGCGTATTGACCAGAGTAGCCAGTGCTTCATCTAGTTTGTTAAGCGTAATTGGGCGTGGTGAATCAGAAACGGCCAGACGGAACTTCCCGATTTGGTGTGAGTCATCATGATGTTGAATCATCTCGATCGTCAACTGAATACCACCTTCAAATGTAACGTCATTTTCAAATTCAAAGACTGCTGTGTGTGACTTACCAATTCCATTTGCGATGGCCCAGCCTGTGCCGTTGTTGCCATCAACAGCCGAGGTGATTACGTATCCATCCTGATTAATGTCGGCAACCGGATTCTGAAGCTTCACTTCCATCGCTTTCGTCGGGTCAGCAATCGGTGCTGCTTTCACACGAAATTCACTCAGGACGAAATTACCATTTGGTGCCCGTCCTGGTCCTTTCGCTGGCAATGCATCGTCAGCGAAGACCTCTAGTCGGATACCACGTAGTGTGGCTGACTTGGAATTTAGCGTTACCGTGTAGGTATCTTTCTTAGTGGGGCCCCCTGCGGTAATGGAATTATCTTCGTTTAGTGTGAGCGTGGCTTCTGTAGCAGTCTTTGTGTCGACTACCTCTACGTCCTGCCAAGCAGTTTCTTTACGCAGCGATGCAGCGTATTCTTCCACACGAGTTGGAATAGTCGCTTCATAGTCACTTAACGCCTTTGCAATTCCTTCGTGTTCATTTCCGGCATTTTCAAGCGCACCTAATCCAGCTTCGATTTCTGCATCGGATGGTAATCGGGAAAGGAATCTCAGGAATATAGCCTTGATCAATTCCTTGTCGTCTTCGATCTCATTGACCATCTTGTTAAGGGCATTTTCCGGATCCTGTAATGCATCTGCTACGGTTGGGCCGTTGATCAGCTTCATGATTGGGCCGAGCATCATACCGCTGCTACGTTCGCATTCGCACGCACTTTCACGTACCGGGCGTCCGAAGTCATCGAGGAATGGCACTTTAATACCTACATCAGGTAATTCAGCTGCTCTAAATCCTCTTGGTACTCCGGGAATCTGTTGTACGGATCCGGTTGCGACGTGAATTGCATCGTAAAGTACTTCCGCCGGCAGCCGTCGTGGCACAGCGTGGGAGTAGTTGATTTCATCGTCTTCATTCCATTCGTTAGACACGACGGAGTGTTGATATACACGGGACTTACAGATGGTTTTCAACATGTGCTGTACATTGAATCCACTTTCCACGAAGTCCTCTGTTAACGCGCTGAGTAATCGTGGATTCGTCGGAGGATTACCAGCACGGATATCATCGATTGGCTCGATGATCCCCACACCAAACATGTAACCCCAGAGTCGATTCACATAGCTGGATGCGAAGTGCTGGTTTTCTGACGAAGTAATCCACTGTGCAAGCTGTTCACGTCGTGAACCGTCCGCAGCAACGTCATNATGTGGGTAAGGGAACGATGCGGGTGCTGTTTCCCCTGTTCGGTTGTGAGTGACTTCACCAGCACCTGTGTCGTAGATAACTTCGACGAGCGGCTTAGCTCCTTCAACTGCGGATCCACCGATGCGTTGGCCGGTAAATAATGGATCTTCTTTACGCCCGATTTGGGCGAAGTAAGCAGCCAGATTGTAATATTGATCCTGAGTCCATCGCTCAAATGGATGATCATGGCACTTGTTGCAGTTAAATCGAACTGCGAGGAACAAGTGAGTTGTATTTTCCATTAAGTCTTCCGGCGTCCGCAAAATCTTGTAATAAGACGCCGGCGGGTTTTGCAGCGTACTACCGGAAGCCGTGATGACGGATTTTGCAAACTCATCATAAGGTGTGTTTGTGGCGATCGCTTGCTTGATCCAGTTTCGCATTGCAATAGCGCCTTGTTCCCCGAGGAATTTACGATTCACCTGTAACAGGTCAGCCCATTTGTTTGTGAAGTGCTCGATATATTCAGGGCTGCCGACAAGCTGATCAATTAAAGCCTCGCGTTTGGTACGACTTGGCGTCTCATCGTCGAGAAATGCCAGAACCTGTTGGGTTGTTGGCGGTAGTCCAGTGATGTCGAGATATATACGACGAACAAACTCTTCATCGCTACACACATCGGATGGGAGAACGCGTACAGTTTCCAACTTGTCGTACACAAGCTGGTCGAGATAGTTGTAAGTTTCCGTTTCTTCCCAGGCGAATCCGGTACGGTCGCCCATTACGGTAAGCGTTGTCGCAGCATAGTTTCCTTCATATCGGACGAGAACAGCTGCCTCACCACGTCTTAGCGTACGTAGCAGATGGCTTCCTTCGGTCTCTACGACTTCGATGTTACCGCTTTCGATAAATGCTTCTCGTGAAACATCACGTACGGTTCCATCGGCAAAGGTTGCCAGGACAGCGATTTGTTGAATCATATCTGCTCTGGGCAGAACCGGGTTTTTAGGAAATAGCTCAATGGATGTTACGCGTGATGCATCCAGATCAAGTTTGGCACCTTTAGCGACCCATTCTCGTACGATGTTGTAATACCGCGACTGGAATTCAGTGCGTACGCCACCAACGTGTGGCGTGGAACCTGTTGCCTTCAGAAGCATAAGACTTTGGTCAGGTGCAGCGCGGTTAAATCGTCTGGCTGAAAGTTCGTCGGTTAGTGCGCGGTGGTCATATAGCGGATCGTATCCTCGCAGGCTCAATTTAAAACCGTTCTTACCATCTTTTGCACCGTGACATGTGCCGGCGTTGCAACCCATTTTTGAAAGCACTGGTTGAACGTCCTGTACAAAACTTACCTGCTGCACTTTATCCAAACCACTGACTTTGACCGGGATGCTTATGGTCAGATCACCATAGCGATAGGTTACAGCTTCTGTGCCTTCGCTTAGCGATGATACGTATCCGTCCGCAGTAATATCGACGTGAGTGGGTTTACCTTCGAGTGTTGCAATCCGTGTTAGGTCAAGGGATTCACCACCTTCGACATGTCCTGTTATCACGAGCTGTCGGTATTCGAATCCAGAGTTCAATTCGATTACTTCTGGGAATGAAGAAAGCGATGAGACTTCAACACCTGCCGGAACAACTTCCGCTGCTTCTTCCTGAGCATGGAGGGTCGAAAGCGACGCGGTCAGAATTGTTAGAATCCCAAAAGTTCTTGTGAGTAGCTTACGCATTATGTGATTATCCGTTTGGAAACAGGATTAAAGGTTGATTTGTAAAGTGAGCTTATTTCTTAGCTGCAGCAACTTCGGTTGTGATTTCGACGGGAAGAAATTTCTTCGTGATTTCGCCACTGTCTGAGTTAATCAGGTAGACAAATCCATCGAATCCAGCCGCAGCGACTGTTTTGTTGTCCGGGTGAATGGCGACGCTGTAAATTCCGCCACCAGGAATATCTACGGTGGATATGACCTTGGCGTCTTCGTAGTTGTAAACCTGAACCTGTCCGGAACCGTTCAGACTACTACCGGCGGCGATTCGGTTTCCGTCCGGGCTATATACCACACTGAAAANTCGACCGGGCATGGAGGGAAAGGCTCGAATGAGATTGAAGTCGTCACCGATTCGGCGGGCCTTCTCGCGAATCATTCGATANATTTTTGGTGTGCCATCGGCTCCGCCACAAAGCAATTCATCACGTTCAGGATGGCAGTCCACAGCATTGAGCCCACCTTTGAGTGCTCCAGGCGTGATACTCGTAATGTTGTCGATGAAGCGCTGCGTATCTACCTTGATCAACTTCATAGAGCGATCGCGACTTACCGTGATTAAGTGATCGCTCTTGGTCGAGAAAACTGTATCCAACACCCAATCGNTGTGAGCACCATTGAAAAGTGTCTGCTCTCCGGATTCAGCATTGATGGCGCGCACGGTGTTATCCGGCATTCCGTATGCGATCATTTTTCCGTCAGGTGACCAATTGGCACCGTAAACCGTGTCGTAGCCAGCGGGTACGGTGAATTGCAAGGTAGTTTCGGCCACGTTCCAAACTTGAATCTCGCCCATGCGTGCTGGTGATCCACCACTTACGGCAAGGCGTGTGCCATCTGGAGAAAACCGAGCTGACTCGATACGTTCGGATAGCCCGATGAGGCGATGAGCAATGCCTGATCCATCCGCATTGTGAAGAAGTACTTCGTGGTATCCGGAAATAGCAAGGAATTTGCCATCAGGTGAGAAATCCAGCGAGGTCAAAACGGGAGGTGCTGTATATTTAGGAGGGTTTTCGACGGAGAATGCAGGTCGCGCAGAAGCTGGGCTATCGTTTTCAGCACCCTGATTGATCCAGTTCGTAATCATCTCGATTTCTGATTCGCTCATGGGCTTCTTGCCTTTTGGCATTTCAGACTGACCATCAGTCGGTGTAATCATCTGAATCAAATGACTGCTGGCTGCGTCGCCGGGGATAATGGCCTGTTCACCAGACTCACCACCTTTGCTGAGACGATCGAATGACGTCATCACGTACTCGCCACCCTGCTTGGCTGGCTGATGGCAACCATTGCAATGCAGTTGGAAAATCGGACGGATATCGCTGAAAAAACTGACTTTTCTTTGTGTTACTGGATCTGCCTCATCATCGGCGTAACCGGTGCTAACGAACGCCAATGAGATCAATGTAAGTGCAATTAGTGGAAGTTGCTTCTTGGTCATTTAAGTGCCCATATTCATGCAATTAGATTCTCAGCGGTGTGCGTGCGCTGACACCAGTGCCACACGTCGCTCATACCTATAAATATAGGCTGAATTGATCTTTTCCTCAATAAACAGACCTGATGGGATGTTGCCAAATATTCGATGTAATCATAAATGGATGTTACATTTACCGACGGGTAATCCAATGGGCAGTCGTTTGAAGAACTTGGAAACTAAAAATGAATCAACAAGATGTTGAGGCCTCTTATGAAAATTATGATTNCTATACAGCTAATTTGGCAAATGAAGAAATAGAGGCCGTTTCTACCCACGTAAAAAAAGTTATCAGGCGGAGAATGCACGCGTCGATGAAATCACAATTTGACTCGGTGGATTTCATGCAAATGGCCTGGGCTTCCCTTTTAAGCCGTGGATGTGCATCTGGTCTGTTTCAGAATATTGAGCATCTGAAAAACTATGTTACTAGTGTTGCGAGAAACAAGGTTGGAGAAGTATATCGGCAAAAGTTTCAATATCAAAAACGTAATGTTGGCTATGAAACGCAGTTAGTAAACATGGATGTGGACGAGTTGGAAGTGGATCTAACGGAGACTCCAAGTGCGATAACCGTTATGAGAGAATTTTGGTTAAAACTAGAAAAGCTATGTAACTCACGTGAACTGCGCGTCATTACACGGAAGGTTGAAGGATATAGCAATCAGGAAATTGCAGTCGAGTTAGGCGTGCATGCACGCACGGTGCGAAAAATATTATCGAGAATTGCTGCGACTCTTGGCGTTTGAAATTGCATCTTTAGCTATATAGCCGTCACAATTGAATAAATAGACGGCCGTTAATTTGGAATACTCGGTAGAACGATGAAGCTACATTTCCTTGGTGCAAATCGACAGGTTACAGGGTCATGTTATTGCCTNGAGTCCAACGGTAAACGCTTGCTCGTGGATTGTGGTTTGTACCAGGAACGACCATTTAAGGATCGGAATTGGTCTCCCCTACCAATCGATCCTAAGTCGATAAATGCCGTTGCTATTACTCATGTACATATCGACCATATCGGGCTACTGCCACGCCGGGTAAACGGCGGACTGTTTGCACCTGTCTACATGACGCGCCCCTCTGCTGATATGGCTCAGATCATGCTACGCGATTCAGCTCGCATTCAGGAAGAGGACGCAAAGTACAAGCGACGCCGCCATAAGAAAGAAGGACGCGAAGGACCGCATCCGGTTGAGGCTTTGTATACCGATGAAGATGTTTCACAAACGTTGCCATTGATTCAACCAGTGGATTATGGTCAACCGATTCTCATTGCTGATGAGTTTAGCGTGACATATCACGATGCCGGTCACATATTGGGATCTTCCATGCTGGAAGTTCGCACGTCCGACGGTAAGTGCATCGTTTTCTCAGGTGATATTGGTCAGCATGACAAGCCAATTGTCCGTGACCCCACCATGCTTGAACATGCAGATTTTGTGGTGATGGAGTCAACTTACGGTGATCGCAATCATCCGCCACACGGTGACCATGAACACATGTTGGCCGAGTCAATTACGGAGACCATTGCTCGCGGTGGAAACGTTGTGATTCCAACGTTCGCTGTAGAGCGGGCGCAGGAGTTGATTTACTACCTAGGGAGACTTGCTAGTGCTAATCGGATTCCGAGTGTACCGATTTTNCTCGATAGCCCGATGGCTGCTAATATCACAGAAGTGTTTGTAAAACATCGAAATTGTTTTGATGAAGAAGCGATTGGGATGTTTCACGATGGGAAAAAGGTGCTTGATATACCTAATCTCAATCTGTCACGAACTCGCGAGCAATCTCGCGCGATAAATATCGACGATCGTCCATCGATCATTATGGCTACTTCCGGAATGTGTACGGCAGGTCGTATCAAATACCACTTGAGATACAATTTGCCGCGAGAAGAGTCGACGATTCTCTTCGTGGGATATCAGGCCAATGGTTCATTAGGCAGAATCATCAAGAACGGTACAAACCCAGTTCGCATCCACGGTCGCCAAATCGAAGTCAAGGCTGAGATTAAGAGTCTCTCTGGATTCTCCGGCCACACAGATCAACAAGGGTTGATAAGTTGGGNGAGCCACTTTACGCCCGTGCCTAAACGCATCTTTTTATCGCACGGTGATGAGGATGCAGCGCAAGCGCTTAAAGAACTTATCGAATTAAATCTGGAAACATCGGTTGTTGTGCCGGAATATCAACAAGTAGTAGAGTTATAACAGCATCAATTCTTAGTAATCGGATAAGACATCAAAAGACGCTAAGTAAGGGATTGCATTTCATTCGATAATCCAAAGTAGCTTTCGTAGACAAAAAGGCTAGCATTTATCAAACATGGCTGAATGGTTTTACAATAAGAACGGTAAGGATGTCGGACCACTCTCGAATCAAGAGTTCTTAGAGAAGGTGAAGTCCGGTGCTATTTCTGAATCCACGCTAGTTCGCAAAGACAATGCGAAATGGGTTAAAGCTGTAACGGTAGGTGGATTGTTTGATGCTGTTGACCGCAGTAAAAGCAAGCTCGTGTGCCCATATTGTGGTGGTGCAATGGCTACCACCACTGGAACATGTAATCAGTGCTACCGTGAAGTGTCTGTTGCAATTAAGACTGACAATCAAGTAAGTCAACCGGTCACTCGCCGCAAAGAAACCGTGGCGGAGAAACTCAAAGCCTCGGAGACGTTTTCAGAAGGATACGTTGAAGAAAACGAACGCATGCGAATTGTCGCATTTCTCTACTCGATTGGTGCGGTCATGATTCTACCCATATTGGCACTGATTTTCTCACAGGGTGGTGTCGGCAACATCATGGTGATCTGCCTGTTTATCTTCATGGTTCTGGTACTGGCACTTGCTGGTTTCCTACACCGGCGGGAAAATAAACGCGATCAACAAGGTTATTAGGGTTCAGCGGAGTCCTGACCTGTGATCAGCATCGTCACTGTTACTCAGAAGTATGCCGTGTGTACTCTCGCTTGATTGTTAGCACACATGCGACGGTGAGAAAGGCTGCACAGAGTACAGTTAAATCAACGAGATCAGAAAACGTTGAATTCGGACTGAACATCTCCGGCAACAGATCGGCAGCAGCGACATCTGATAGCTTTCTTTCTGCAATTGGCGTGTGTGGCGACCAGTCCATTATTCGTGTCACAATGCTGCGCAGGTAATACGTAATCGAGAGCTTGTTAATTACCGCCGGGAGCATGCTTACAATCACTTCGATTAATAATGTATAGGAAACGGTAAAGACCATAGCGCGCTTATGAAAGATGACACCAAGGGCGGCAAACAGACAGCCGTATGCCAGNCTAGCTAAAATGACGGTAAGCGCTATCGTCGCATAGAGTCTGGTAGTNTCCGGTCGATCGGCTATGGAATTGGTCACGAGAATCACGATCAGCAATCCCAGTAGGCCAGAGACGATCGCACGACTAACCGTGGCAAGATATTTGCCAAGAACCATGCAGAGCTTTCCACTCGGCCTGACACCGATAAATGTCCAGGTATTTCCTTCAAGCTCCGCGCTCAATAGTGGTGTAAGCCACAAAAGCAGATTGAGCCCCGGAATGACTCCCGCAATAAGTGTCGTAGCGAAGAATCCCCACAAGTAGGTTTCAATATTTCCATGTGCTGTAAGGTCGACGAGAATGACTATACCAACAGGGACAGCAATCATTAGCAACCATACTATCCACGTCTTTTTGCTGAACGTTTCCTGCCATTGGAATCGGTATACCGATAGTATTCTAGAAGCTAATCCACCCATATCAGATCTCTCCCTGATGCATTTTCAACAAGGTGTCAAAGATCCAATTGAGTGACTCGTCTGACGACTCAACTTCGGTGACATTTAGCTCGTGCTCAGTAATCCAATTCGGTAAAGCATCAAACAATGAATTCGCATCGGTCGACCTGACGATGACGCCCAAATTTCCGTCGAGCACACCGACGCTTTCCACGCATTCCTGGTATTGAAGTACACCGGCGAGCTTAACCGCGTCCGTGCATCGCAGAGTCACTTCACGCGGAATGTCCGCCAATAAATCACGGATTTCAGTTGTACTGCCATGCGCGAGCAAGCGACCGTGATTCATCAATAGGTAGTGCTGGGCGATATTTTCTACTTCGTGAAGGATGTGACTGGAAACCACTACGCTTTTTCCACTTGCAACCCAGTCTTGAAGAAACGTCGTCATTTCATGGCGGGCAACTGGATCAAGTCCGCTAAACGGTTCATCAAGTATTAATAACTCAGGGTCGTGGGCAATTGCCTGAGCAAGCTTTGCACGCTGTTTCATACCGCGAGAATATTCGCCCATCGGCCGGTTACGATCCTTGTCGTCTAATCCGACCACATCGAGGGCGTTGTTGGCAAGTTCCGCTGAGTCTNATCGATTTATTCCCTGCAACTCCAAGAGAAATCGGACGAATTGAAAGGCAGTGACATTTGTGTAGAGAATATCGGTTGCCGGGCAGAGTCCAAGTCGATATCTCACGTTCGATTCTGCCCACGGATCGCTTTGGAATATACGAACTGCTCCAACTGAGGGTTTAAGCTGTCCGGTGAGTAAGTTGATAAGTGTCGTCTTTCCTGAACCATTGGCACCGAGCAGTCCGTAGGCACCGGGTTCTAACACCAGATCGATCTCATTAACACCGATCACGGTGCCGTAGAGTTTCGTTACTTTGGTCAATTCGATCATGTTGCTATGGTGTGAGTGTTGAATTACATATCAGACGCGTATTGGCGCCGTGATTCGCTTCCTTAGGACAAAGAAACAAATTAAAGTCACAATCAAAAGGAGCGTAAACGCCGTAGAAAGGGAGACGACTTCATCAGCAAACCCAAAACATGCTGCCTCCACTTTCCAAATCGTGTGAAACAGCGAGAGGACAGTCCATTTCGACTCAAGCGAATTAAGAATCAGCCGCGGTCGGCTGCTTTCTCTAAACCCTTCTACTCCCGGAAGCGTCTGGCTGTTGTTTACTACATTATCATTTTGCATTTGGACTGCGTCCCTTTGCTGTTCTGCACGGAATGCCTGATCGGCATCAACGGCAAACATGATCATAAATGCCACGTTACCTATGATCCAAACCATGAACCATGCAAAGCCAGCAATTCGGCTTTGTGAAGTCAGCGATGAAAAACAAAGTGCAATAAGCGTCGTTGGTACGCACAAGACTAGAGATGCCAGAATGATTTGAAACGGTACATGCCAGGTGGCAAGAATGGAAGACAGTCCGGGTGAAAGGGCTATGCCAATAAAGTAAAGGATAAATGCCGGTACGGTAGTGATTGCTGCGACGTACGTGATTACCACCATGATCTTGCCAAGTAAGTACTGCCATGGCTTGATCGGTTTAGAAAAGTACAAAAGAAATGCGCGAGATCGGACATCGTGTGCGATTAACTTCGGCGCAACGATTCCGATAACGATAATCAGCGCAATGCCCTGTGGAATCTTAAAGAAGTTAAACAGAATACGGGACCAGATTCGTGGTCGAAGTTCATTAACCAATTCATCTCTTGTGACCAATCCGTCTTTGTCTAAGTCTGATTTTATGACTCGGTTTATCTTGATGACCCGCATTCGGTCGTCATAGCTATTGGTATTTAGTTGGCTTGCCAGCAGTTCCAGAAAATAGACGGGATATTGTGAGGTGGGACTTAACAGTGATTGTGCTGCCGACCGCCGACGCTGCCTACGACTTGGTCGANTGAAATCTTGATTTAGTTCAGTCGGCTTTTGCAGATCTTCAACATTTGGTTTTCCACTGATTCCGATTCGAGACATGACGTTACTGATGGCTGCCTGAAATTGATCGGTATCTCCCATCATCAAGTGCACTTGTCCGAGCGATTGGACATCAATCTCACCGTTCATAAACACCATCAGTGCCGCTTGCTGAACTCCCTGAAGTTCAGACTCAATAGCCTTGTTTTGGACTGCTTGTTCAAACAGAAANATAAAAATGCCAAGGATAAATGCAGGGATCCAGCTAAGTATGATTAGTCGTCTCAACCATTTGTGACGCCATGCCAGCCGAATGCCATCCTTGGTGATGACCGTCCAGATAGCAGGGCGGAGGGTTGGCTTAGCATCCCAGTTTCGATAACCCAGGTCATTAATTGGCATGATCTTCCTCCGAGATGACCTGAAGGAATATCTGATCAAGCGATTGACGGGTAGGCGTGAGTGATGAGATGGAGACACCTGCTTCGGTCGCCCAGTGCCACATCTTATTACTGTCAATCAAGTCATTTCCAACAACCGTAAGAGAGTTGTTGGCATTGGTTACCGTTACATAACCGTTGGAATTGACAATGCGTTGAAAGTCTTCGATGTTACCGATAACCGATACCTCCACCGAAGGACTTGGGGGTGATTGTAGCGTCTCAACGGTATCTGCAGCTCGCACTTCCCCGGCGGCAATCACCACGACGTAATCGCACGTATCCTGAACATCAGGCAGTATATGAGTACAGATAAACACAGACATATCGAGTCGTTCACTTAGTTGTTTGATTCGTCTCAACATCAATTGCCGTTCACCAGGATCAAGCCCCGAGGTGGGTTCATCCAAAATGAGCAATTGCGGGTCATGCACGATGGCCTGTGCGAACTTCAGTTTTTGCCGCATCCCCGTGCTATATGTATCTGCCGGTCGATATCGCTCTTGTTCCATTCCGCAAAAATCAAGAACTTCGTGTGCACGTCTAAGTGATTCAGTGCGTGTATAGCCATTTAGTTGGGCAGCGAATTGAACCATCTCCACGCCGCTGATGCCCTCGATGTAACAATCATCTTCAGGCATGTACCCTACCAAACTCCGGATTTTTACTTGATCCTTGTCTAGCGGGATTCCGAGGACTTCACCTGAACCGCTCGATGGTTTTAACAGACCAAGAAGGATCTTGATCATGGTACTCTTACCGGCACCGTTTGGGCCTAGCATGCCGGTCAGTCCGCTTGGAATCTCCAGTGACACGTCGTTTAGTGCCAGATGTCCGGTGTGATACCGCTTCGTGATCGACCGGAGAGAGATGATAGGGTCCACGAAGTAATTCCTGAGAGGTATATGTCGCTAATTCGCTGGCACTTGGTTAGTAATACGATTCATCATAATTACCGGTTCAGAGCTATGCAGGATTTAGAGCGCTGCCTTGCGAGACTCCTGGCGCGGGTAACATCGACGTACCCATCAGGTATTTGTCAATTGCTCGAGCAGCTCCCCGTCCTTCGTTGATGGCCCAAACTACAAGCGATTGTCCCCGTCGGCAATCGCCAGCAGCAAATACGCCGTCGATGCTCGTAGTGAATTCGCCATGTTCTGCCTGATAGTTGCTACGCTGATCCAAATCCAGATCATCGAGTGATCCGAGGACGTATTGTTCTGGTCCAAGAAAACCCATAGCGAGGAATGCGAGATCTGCTTCGATAACTTTTTCAGTACCTTCAACTCGAGTGAAGGGCGGTCCATTTTCCTGAGGCTTTGACCAATCAACTTCAACGATCTTAAGTGCCTTTAGATTTCCGGAGTCATCACCAATGAACTCAGTCGTTTCAACGCAGTACTCGCGAGGATCAGATCCGAATTTTTCAGCAACTTCTGCATGACCATAGTCCACTCTGAAAATTCGTGGCCACTGTGGCCATGGATTGTTTGGTGCACGTGACTCGGGTGGTTGCGGGACGATTTCCAAATTGACAATGGATGTTGCGCCGTGTCGTAATGAAGTTCCAATACAGTCCGTTCCAGTATCTCCACCGCCGATTACAACAACCTTTTTACCTTCTGCATTGATGTAGTTTCCATCCTCGTGCTTGCTATCCAGAAGGCTCTTTGTGTTGGCAGTTAAGAAATCCATTGCAAAGTGAACTCCGTTGAGTTCACGTCCTGGTACATTGAGGTTTCGAGGATTTGTTGCACCGGTTGCAAGAAGAACAGCATCGTTTGTATCAAGTAGTTCTTTGGCAGAGATATCTTCACCGACATTTACGCCTGTCTTGAACTGAACACCTTCATCGGCCATTTTGTCGAGTCGGCGTTGTACCACTCCCTTATCGAGTTTCATGTTCGGGATACCGTACATGAGTAGACCGCCGATCCGATCAGCACGTTCATAGACAGTCACATTGTGGCCTACGCTATTTAGCTGATCTGCTGCTGCAAGGCCCGCCGGACCGCTTCCGATAATGGCTACAGATTTTCCAGTGCGAATTTCCGGTGGTTCAGCGGTAATCCAGCCTTCTGACCACCCACGGTCAACGATCGCATTTTCGATGTTCTTGATGGTGACTGCCGGATTTGTAATCCCGAGAACACAGGCGCCTTCACATGGAGCGGGACATGCGCGTCCGGTAAACTCCGGAAAATTGTTTGTCTTATGGAGTCGGTCCAATGCATCACGCCAGCGGCCGTTATAGACGAGGTCATTCCATTCAGGGATGAGGTTGTCTATCGGGCAGCCCGTGGTGGACTGGCAAAATGGTACTCCACAGTCCATACACCTGGCACCCTGAGTTTTCAGGTGGTCTTCATCTGGATCAGTGTAAATCTCGTCGAAGTCCTCTATCCGTACTAAAGGTAGACGGTATGGAACTGTCTCGCGTTCGAATTCTTTAAAACCTGTTGGTTTTCCCATTTCGTTTTACTTCTACTGTTCTGTCTGTTTTTTGATATGTGTGTTTGTGATTTTTCAGCAGGTTTCTGCGACTAGCTGGATGTTGCTTGCTCTTGCTGCTGTTTACGTTCAAGCAACACGCGTTTGTAATCCGTGGGCATGACCTTTACGAACTGTGGCAAGGTTGCATCCCAGTTTTCAAGTACATCTTTGGCAACAGCTGAATCGGTGTACTGCTGGTGCTTTTCGATAAGCCCCTTCAGTTCATCAATATCTTCCTGTTCGACGACTGCTTCCAATTCCACCATGCCGAGATTGCAGTTCATGTTGAAGTCGCCGTCCCGATCAAGGATATAAGCAACGCCCCCGGACATGCCTGCTGCAAAGTTGCGTCCGGTTTCGCCAAGAATGACTACACGGCCACCGGTCATGTATTCGCAACCGTGATCGCCGACTCCTTCAATGACAGCATGGGCGCCACTGTTCCGCACGCAGAATCGTTCTGCTGCGCGGCCTCGGAAGAAGGCTTCACCACTGGTTGCACCGTAAAGTACGACATTACCAACGATGATGTTTTCTTCGGCAGTAAAGCTACTGACTTTCGGTGGATAGATAATGACTCTTCCTCCGGAAAGCCCTTTTCCTACATAGTCATTCGCATCGCCTTCGAGTTCGATCGTAACTCCTTTGGCGAGGAATGCTCCGACGCTTTGACCGGCAGAGCCATTGAACTTGATGTTGACCGTACCATCGGGCAGACAATCCGCACCCCACTTCTTGGCGATGTTGTGGCTGAGAATGGTGCCGACGGTGCGGTTAGTATTTACGATTGGAAGTTCGATGTTTACCTGCGTACCGTCTGCCAACGCTGGTTTGGCTAATTCAAGTAACTGGTTATCCAGTGCGAGCTCAAGACCGTGATCCTGTGCAATGGAACAGTACACACCAACATCGTCGTGGGGCAGTTCGATCGGTGTCAGGAGCGAAGTTAAATCAAGACCATCGGATTTCCAGTGCTTGATGGCCTCTTCCGTTTCAAGGCAATCAACACGACCGACCATTTCGTTCATGGTGCGGAATCCGAGTTTTGCCATAAGTTGGCGTGCCTCTTCCGCGACCATGAACAGGTAATTTACTGCGTGCTCGGGTTTGCCCGTAAACTTCTCGCGAAGTTCGGGATCTTGAGTAGCAATGCCGACCGGACACGTGTTCAAGTGGCACTTTCGCATCATGATACAGCCGAGCGTAATGAGTGGAGCTGTTGAGAAGCCCATTTCTTCTGCTCCAAGTAGCGCTGCAATAACGACATCACGCCCAGTCTTTAGTCCACCGTCGGTTTGAAGAACGGTTCGGCTGCGTAAGTCATTAAGGACAAGTGTCTGGTGTGTTTCCGCGATCCCCAATTCCCAGGGTAGACCCGCATGCTTGATGCTCGTAAGCGGTGAAGCCCCCGTACCTCCAGTATCACCGGAAATCAGGATGTGATCTGCATGTGCTTTGGCCACTCCAGCAGCAATCGTGCCAACACCCACTTCAGAAACGAGTTTTACGCTTATGCGAGCTGACGGATTAGCATTCTTGAGGTCATGGATCAGCTGAGCAAGGTCTTCAATCGAATAGATATCGTGGTGAGGCGGTGGGCTGATTAAACCAACGCCCGGAGTTGAATAACGGATGCGAGCGATGTTCTCATCGACCTTTCGGCCTGGTAGCTCTCCACCCTCACCTGGCTTAGCGCCTTGCGAAATTTTAATCTGGAGTTCATCCGCATTGGTCAGATAGTTGATCGTGACACCAAAACGCCCGGATGCAACCTGCTTAATGGCCGAGCGTTTCGAATCACCATTCTCAAGCGGTTCAAATCGGACTGGATCTTCCCCGCCCTCACCTGTATTGCTCTTACCGCCAAGGCGATTCATCGCAATGGCGAGCGTTTCATGGGATTCAGCTGAAATCGAGCCGAAGCTCATCGCACCGGTACAGAACCGTTTAACGATTTCTTTTGCCTCTTCAACTTCTTCGATTGGAATGGGGCCACCATTGGCACCTTCTTTGAGTTTCAACAGACCGCGAAGTGTACAACGTACCTTGGCGTCTTCATTGATGTGATTTGAGAATCGCCAGTAAGCCTGTTCATCATTGCCACGTGCGGCCATCTGGATATCTGCGATACTCTGCGGATCCCAGGCGTGCCGCTCACCTTCTGCACGCCAATGAAATTCACCCGGGTTAGGAAGGACAGGTAAGTAGTCTTTCGTATCTTCTGGATAGCCCAGAGCATGACGTCGCAGACTTTCGGTAGCCAATACTTCAAAGTCGACACCTTGAATACGGCTGGCTGTGCCAACGAAACAGCGATCCACCACTTCGTCTTTCAATCCAACCGCTTCAAAAATCTGTGCGCCTTTGTAGGATTGCAGGGTTGAAATACCCATCTTGCCCATCACTTTAAGAATACCTTTGGCGACACTCTTCTTGTACTGAGCCACCAGCTTTTCGTCGCTACTATACAATTCTTCATCGATTAAGCCATCGCGACGAGCTTGCCACAGCGATTCAAATCCAAGGTAAGGATTGATGCCGTCCGCACCATACCCAACAAGAAGACAATGATGATGCACTTCTCTTGCTTCGCCGGATTCAAGGACGACACCGATTCGTGTACGTTTGGCCTGCTTCACGAGATGGTGGTGCAGTGACCCGCACGCGAGCAACGAGCTAATGGGTACTTGCTGTGCTGAAATAGCGCGATCCGAGAGAACGACGATGCTGTAACCATCATCAATTGCCTGCTCTGCTTCGGTACAGATGCGATCGAGCGCAGCTGTCAGACCGGCTGTGCCTTCAGAGCGTGGATAAGTGATGTCAATAATCTTTGACTTCCAGCCCTTATGATCCATGCTCTTAATGGCTGCCATCTCCTCATTCGTGAGAATCGGATGAGGTATTAGGAGGCGATTTGCATGCTCCGCCGTGGTTTCAAGTAGGTTTTGTTCAGGACCGATATAGCATTCGAGTGACATGATAATGTCTTCACGAATGGAGTCGATCGCCGGATTCGTCACCTGTGCGAACAATTGTTTGAAATAGTCATAAATCAGGCGTGGCTTATCACTCAAACATGCAATGGCGGCATCATTGCCCATTGAACCAATGGGATCACGCTGCTGATGAATCATCGGGATAAGCATGAATTGCATGGTTTCCTGCGTGTAGCCGAATGCCTGCATGCGTTTGATCAGCGTTTCCTGATCGAATTGCTTGTTGTCACCATCCAATGCAATGTCACTGAGTTCAACGCGGTGGTCTTTTAACCAATCCGCATATGGCTGACGGCCGGAGAATGTATCCTTTAATTCATCGTTGGGAACCAGTCGACCTTCATCGAAGTCGACCAGAAACATTCTCCCTGGTTGCAGTCGGCCCTTGGATTTGACGTTGGCCGGATCAACTTTGAGTACGCCGACTTCACTTGCCATGATGACACGGTCGTCATGGGTGATATAGAAACGGCTTGGACGTAATCCGTTTCGGTCTAATACAGCGCCGATGTATTTTCCATCGGTAAAGACAATCGAAGCCGGACCGTCCCATGGCTCAAGCAAGCAGCTGTGATATTCATAGAAAGCACGGCGTGCTTCGGACATGGTTTCATGTTTCTGCCAGGCTTCCGGAATCATCATCATGACTGATTCCTGCAGTGTGCGGCCGCTCATCAGCAGGAATTCTAGTGCATTGTCGAAATTGCCGGAGTCGCTGCAGTCCGGTTCCATGATTGGGAAAAGCTCGCTTAGCTCATCACCAAATAGATCGCTCTTTACCACACCTTCACGAGCGCGCATCCAGTTGATGTTGCCCCGCATCGTGTTGATTTCGCCGTTGTGCGACATGAATCGGCATGGCTGTGCCCGATCCCAACTTGGAAACGTGTTGGTTGAAAATCGCGAGTGCACCATTGCCAGGTGAGTAGTGTAGTCTTCGCACGATAAGTCAGTGAAGAATGGCAGTAGCTGTGACGTGGTCAACATACCCTTGTAGATGATCACTTTGGTCGACAAGCTGCAAACGTAAAACAGCAGGCGCTGCTGCAACGAGTGATCTCCCCGCAAGTCGCGACTGGCGACCTTGCGAATCATGTACAGCTTGCGTTCAAATGCATCACCCTCAAGTCCTTCGCCAGCAGCGATGATTAGTTGCTCAATGTGAGGCATTGCAGATAGGGCTGTTGGTCCAATGTCGGCACCTTCAGGATCAACGGGTACGGTTCGCCAACCGACCAGCGTTTGCCCTTGCTCTTGAATAATGCGTTCTATTGTTTCCTTGCATTTAGCACGTTCCTGCTCGTCTGTTGGTAGGAACACGATTCCAGCGCCGAATTTACCTGCCTCGGGTAACTCAACGCCTAACTCATCTTTGGCAACGCGAGCCAGAAACTCATGTGGTAGCGCTGTCATAATGCCGGCACCGTCACCGGTGTTTGATTCGCAACCGCATGCGCCGCGATGGTCCATCGCTAGCAGGATGTCATATGCATCCAGAACGATCTGGTGGTTTCGCTCGCCCTTAATGTGCGCTACGAAACCGACGCCACAGTTTTCCTTTTCGTTAGCGGGGTCATAAAGCCCCTGCTTCTCAGGATATCCGTACTGTACTTGTTTAGTCATTCGATCTAAAAAGCCTATCTATGTTGTTATCTAGTCGTTGGGAGCTATGCCCCTGTGTGTAAATTCAGTGTGCTTCTACACCCACGATTGGTGCTTCAATTGGTGTTGCCGGTGCAGACGAAACAGCATGACTACTTTGCTGCTGTTCATCGCCGAGCAAGAGTTCGATAAATCGGGCAGTCGTTTCGCTAAGTTGTGGTGATCGTCTGTGTATGATCCCGATAGGTCGTACAACAGGTGGACCTTCGATTTGTGCAGTGCAAAGTGTGCCGCTGGCTACTTCGCGTTCAACGTGAGGCTGCGGGAGCAAACTGACACCCTCATTAATTTCGATCGCTCGCTTGAGCATCTCGATGTTGTCAAACTCCATTACCACGTTTGGAATCACACCGTAATTGGACATCAACTTGTTGATCTCCTGCCGGATCCGAAGATTCTCATCGAAACCGACCATTGCAAAATCTCCCAATTCGGTAATCGAGACATGCTCTCTGTTTGCCAGAGGATGGTGTCTTGAGAATACCGCGACCATTCGCTCTTCACGCCACGGGATTACCTTGACAGCACGACTGGATCTTGGATAACTCACCAATCCTATATTCGCTTGTCCGTTTTCAACGGCCGTATATACCTGCTCTGGATGATGGTATTCCAGTTGAATCTCCGCATGTGGGTTCATTCGGTGGAATTGATCGACATAGTACTTCATTGAGCTCAACCCAATGGAGTAGATTGATGCAACCGTCACTCGTCCAGAGATTTCACGATGAAGGTTACGTACGTCTTCTTCCAAAGCTCGGTATTGCTTCAATAGTTCCCGAGATCGTTCGTAATACAACTGACCTTCCGGTGTCATTTCAAATGGACGTGTTGAACGGTCCAATAACTGTACTCCCAGATGCTCTTCAAGCTGATGTACCGCTTGGCTGGCCGCTGATTGTGTAATGCTGTTCTCAGCAGCAGCTTGCGAAAAGCTGCGTTTGCGCACAACATCACAGTAGATTTTCAGTGACTTCAGATGCATATTCTTGCGAGATAGATGTCTGAATTAATGATTTGAATAGAAGCTAATGCTGATATTAGCAGCAAACAACTCAGACTATTTCTATTTTCACTAGTCGTCAACGCCCCGAGAAGCGTTATTAGTGCTTGGATAGCAGTGTTTTTTGTGTTTGCACTCTAACTTATATAGATTTGGTTTCGATTCTACTTCTCTCGGGGGGTTTTATTCTTTCTTGGTGGATTTCGATAATCCAGAGGCGGTTTTTGCCCAGTTTGCATCAAACTACGGTACGGGCGACTGCCAATTCTTTGCATATGCTCAGCTTTTGCCGTAGCAACTAAGTCTGGATTGGTGAATAGGTCCCATGCGGTAGCGGCAAGGACTCTCGATGCGAGATTCATCCCCTTACGTGCGATTTCGGTACCTCCGCAGGCAACAACCTGCCAACTATGGCCAGGAGTTCCCGGCACAAAACAAGCAGTGTTAAATCCAGTTGTTGGTACGACCCATGAGACATCACCGACATCAGTCGATCCCATTCCTATTGATCCGCTGACATCGACTACCGTTTGAATGCTCTCGAGTGGAAAGGGAGAATCGAGTGTTTGTTGAATTCTGGTAGCAAATTTCAGATCTTCCGAGTCGTATCGAAGGTCATTCAGCTCGCGAAGATTACTTAGGGTGACACGTGCTAGAGTGTTATTCGGCAGGATTTCCAAAATGCCGCCTTGAAAGTCAACTTCCAATTCAGTTTCGGTTGCCATGGCCCCCGCTTTTGCGCACAAGACCAGCCGGCGGTAGAGATCCCGCACGACATCTGAATCAGGATGACGCACATAGTAATACACTTCAGCAAAGTCTGGTACGACGTTGGGAGCACCACCGCCAAAGGTAATGACATGGTGAATGCGAGTTTTGTCAGGAGTATGTTCTCTCATTAACTGGCTGGCGAAATTTGTTAGTTCGACCGCATCAAGAGCACTGCGTCCCTGCTCGGGCGCACCTGCAGCATGTGCACTTTTTCCATGGAAGCGAAACTTCACAGCATCACGTGCAAGTGTCGAACGATCGCCGGCCGCATTTTGGCTACTCGGGTGCCAATGGAGGACGGAATCGCAGTCCTTAAACAGTCCATCCTGCACCATGAAGACTTTAGCACTGCCACCTTCCTCTGCCGGGCAGCCGTAGAACCGAATCGTTCCGGAGATAGTTCCAGCTTTGATCTGTTCAGCGATTGCGATGGCAGCGCTGGCAGAGGCAACACCGAACAAATGATGTCCACAACCATGACCGTATGCACCGTCTGCAAGNGACTCGCGAATTGGCTTAGCTGCCTGTGAAAGTCCGGGCAATGCATCATATTCGCCGAGTATCCCAATGACAGGCTTGCCGGATCCAAATGTTGCTGTGAATGCAGTCGGGATACCTGCGACTTTTTTATCAATCTTGAATCCGTGATCCTTGAGCATATCAGCCAACAATGCCGATGACTTGGATTCCTGATAACCAGGTTCAGCCCATTCCCAAATCTGCAAAGCAGCGTCCCATGATTCGCTGTCACGTTTGTTTACCGATTCAAACAAAGCAGCCTTTTGCGCCAACAGGNTACCGGACGAAATGCCCAATACGAGCGTCAATAANAAAGCGAATGAGGTAGATCGAAACTGCATGAGGCGTCTTTCACAATTTAAGTGTTGAAACTGCATATCGTCTGTCGCGGAGTACTCCCATCATACCGCTCAGAGAATTGCACGAATACACAAAGGTGCATCCAATGAAAGATACAGCCAATCGCACTGCTTGCATCCGGAATCGAAAGGCGTCTAATGGTAGTGTCTCAATCACTTACCGATTAAATAGAGCAGGCACTATCATGTCGTTCAAAAGATTTGGAGTAACACTGACAGCATTGTTGGGCGTTACATTACTACAGGCAGTAAACGCAGACGATAAAGAAGCGCTTTATCAGGCTAAGCCGGTGACAGCTAANAACTCCTTCACAGGGGGAATAGAAGGTCCTGCCTGTGACACTCAAGGCAACGTCTTCGCTGTGAACTTCGCCAAGCAAGGTACGATCGGCAAGGTCACCCCGAAGGGCGAAGCCAGCCTGTTCATTGAATTGCCTGACGGTAGCGTCGGCAACGGTATCCGATTTGATCAATCGGGCAATATGTATATCGCGGACTATCCACAGCATAACGTGCTTCGCGTGGACGCGAAAACGGGCAAGCTGTCTGTGTTTGCTCATAACGACAAAATGAATCAACCCAACGATTTAGCGATCGATGCGAAAGGCAATCTATACGCAAGCGACCCTAATTGGGGTGAGAGTACTGGTCAGCTTTGGCGGATTTCGAACAAGGGAAAAGTTCAACTCCTTGCCGATGACATGGGNACTACAAACGGTATTGAAGTGAGTCCCGANGGTAAGCACCTATACGTTAACGAATCGGTTCAACGCAACGTATGGTCCTTTGACATCGCCAAGGACGGGACGCTTAGCAACAAAAAACTACTACGCCAGTTCCCGGATTTTGGATTTGATGGAATGCGTTGTGATGTAGACGGAAATCTATACATTACCCGTCACGGCAAGGGTACGGTGGTGATCATGACACCCAAGGGTAAGATCCTCGAAGAGATAGACGTACTTGGCAGCAAGCCGAGTAATATCTGTTTTGGCGGACCGGATGGAAAGACATGCTACGTCACTGAAATGGAATATGGTCGTCTGGTGAGCTTTCGTGCCGCTCGCCCCGGTGTATCATGGAAACTCAACAAGCAGTAAAACAAGTCACAATAAAAGCAGTGGATCATCGCCATTGATGCGTGGTCAAACAGCAATAGCTTTCTGGAGAATACAACGTGTTAGCTGGCGAAATCTACGGACANAAGCAGATCAGATTAATCGATGTCGAAGAACCGACCCTTGAGAACAGCCCGGGTGGCGATATTATTTTTCAGCCTGAACTTGGCTGCTTGTGTGGCAGTGACCTCCTGTATTACGAAGCAGACTACCCGACATATCCACCGGAAATAGGCCATTCACTTCATGAGCTAATTGGTACCGTTGTGGATACCAACGGTTCAAAATTTAAGGTGGGCGACCGTGTCCTTTGTGTTCCATACAAGCAACTCGGAATGCAGGAACGCTTTGTGGTGACAGAGAATCAGGCAATCTATGTNGATGATCGAAAGCCTGAAGAACAAGCGTTGATGGCACAACCACTCGGAACAGTCTTATATGCGTTACGCAAGCTTCCGCCAATTGTTGGATGGAACGTCGCAGTCGTCGGTCAGGGGCCGATGGGGCAGTTGTTTAACGCCACTCTACGCCAACTTGGTGCAAACCAAATCGTGGCATGTGATATAGATGAAAGCCGCTTAAAGACTTCGCCCGCAATGGGAGCAACCCATACTGTCTTGGTAGATCCAAATGATGAAGATGGTTCAATCGCCAAGGTAAAAGATGCGCTTGGTGGAGAACTCCCTGATCTGGTGATCGAAGTTGTCGGGCACAAGGAACAAGTGCTGAATTTCTGCGTCAAAATGTGTCGACCATACGGCACGGTGTTCTTCTTTGGCGTGCCGCCGGAGGTGGTNCCGGAGTTTAANATCTTCGATTTCTTCTGGAAGAATCTAACGATGTACACCACCGTTGGACCGGACTTTGGACTNGATTTCCCCTTGGCGATGCGTTGGATCAGTGAAGGTCGCGTCGACGTGTCACCGATCTGTACCCACCACATGAAGTTGGAAGACATTCAAGAGGCCTTCGAGGTATTCCAGGGGCACAAAGATGGTGCCCTGAAAGTACTGTTAGACTTCCCGGCCCGCGGTTAAACCAGCTTCGACCCTGAACTTGGGACCACCGACGGTGGATTAAGCGGTNCCTTGNGGGTCAAAATACTCTGGAGCGTTGCCCTCTATCCACTTGATATTGCAACCAATNCTCGGTGTTTGATTGTCACTCAGAGGAGTGCCGGCAATTACAGCTTCAACTGCTGCTCTCAAGTCACTTCCGGTAACTGGAATTTCGTTACCCGGTCGACTGTCATCGAATTGTCCTCGATAAGCAAGTTTGAGATCTCCGTCGAACACGAAGAAATCTGGCGTACAAGCAGCTTGATATGCTTTGGCGACAGACTGGTCTTCGTCGTATAGATACGGGAACGTATAACCCCGATTCTCAGATTCGTGAACCATTTGTTCAGGTGAGTCTGCCGGATGACTNGCCACATCGTTGCTGCTAATTGCCACGACGGCTGCTCCCNTAGCCTGNACTTCTCTTCCAAACACAGCAAATTCATCAGCCAGATGTTTAACGAAAGGACAGTGGTTACAGATGAACATCACGACAAGTGCTGACTTGCCTTCAAAGTCGGACAATGAAACTTCAGTGCTGTCCACGTTGATAAGCGAAAAGTCCGGTGCACTTGTCCCGAGCGATAACATCGTGCTGGCTGTCTTGACCACTAGTTTGTCTCCTTGGCTGAAAGCTGCACCGGCAACATCGCGAGCGCAGTGAAATACGTCAGTTAAATTTGAAACACAGCGACCNATGAGCAGNTCCTGTATTATCCAAATCGTACCACAAATCGAGATAAGCCAACGCGGATCTCATCTCCGGGTTGAACTTCTGCGGCATCGATGGGAGTTTCATTGACAAATGTACCGTGCTTGCTTCCCAGGTCACGCAATACGACTTCACCGTCACGNACATCGAGTTCGCAATGCTGTCTGCTCAGCCACCGGTCATCCAACTGCACATCGGATTCATCACTGCGGCCAATCGTGGCCGGCAAATTCGGTAGTTCGATCAAGGATCCTTCCTCGTGGGAAACTGATTCCAGTCGGAGATTCATAAGAATAAGTAACCGAATACGTGTGGTGTGGAGTGGTGGGAAGCAATCCATTGAACTGAAGCCATTGGACTCATTCCAATGGGAATTCCACGTGAGGTGTGCTTTTAGGTGGGAATGATAACGCACACCGCATTAGGTAGGTTCATTAACGATAAACTCAATGTTTATTATTTGCAATGCATGGCAGCATATGCACGAAATCGAGCTATTTTTCCTTCATAAACGAGCCATCAAGCAGCCCATCTATGGTCTTCTTATATTCGCGTATGTTGTCGAGGGATTCTTGTGTGGAAGGCAGTCCGTTAAGCGGTCCACCCTGTTTTTCACCGTTTCCGTGGCCGCCGATAATCTGCTCAACCCGTTCGTTAACAGAGTCAAGGTCACCGCCGAGGCCGCTTAGTACTCCGGGGCTTCGACNGGCATTCATTGAATTCACGGTAGCAATCACTGCAAGGAACGTGCCTAGCATTGGTACGGTGACAGNACTAGGTAAGTGACGCGAGTGAAATAGTCCTAGTGCGCCTGTGACTAATCCCGGAATCGCTACCCAAAGTGCAGCGCCTCCGATGACGCTGATGAAGGATCCAATCAGTGCAATAAACCCAAAGATGATACTCGTGATTCCGAGCATAAATGCCCACATACGGTGGCTGGTATCGTCGGGGTCATATTCAAGCATTTCCCCCGTTGGGCCATTCGCTTCACCTACGGTTGGCACGATGCTGTGCGGTGCTGATTCCCGGGCAGCGTCCAGAACAGCTGGCTCAGTGGATTCAGGTGGATGATGAAGTGTTTGCGCGGCCTGAATTGGTTCAAGCAAAACTGGGTCGTCTTGATTGAATTGATCGCTCATTTACCGCCTACGCTATAAGCCCACGAAGAACTTCGCCTTCAACATCTGTGAGGCGGAAGTCGCGTCCCTGGAATCGATACGTCATTTTCTTATGATCGATTCCCAGTGTATGTAACATTGTCGCATGCATATCGTGAATGCTGACTACATCATCCACTGCATTGTAGCCCAGTTCATCCGTGGCACCGTGTGTTATACCACCCTTGATACCGCCACCTGCCATCCACATTGAATAGCCCTTGATATGATGATCTCGTCCACTTCCTTGTGCCATCGGTGTGCGGCCAAACTCACTAGCCATAATGACGAGCGTGTCTTTGAGCATGTCACGTTGCTTCAGATCTTTAATCAGAGCTGAGGCACCTTGGTCAACGATTTTGGCGGTGTTAGCACTCGCAGCTTTAACATTACCGTGATGATCCCAGCCACGATGGTAGAGCTGGATGAATCGTGTACCGCGTTCGGCAAGTCGTCTTGCCAGCAAACAGTTTGCCGGGAAGGAACCATCAGCTCCTTTGGTGCCGTATAAATCCAGAGTTTCCTGAGTTTCATCAGATGTGTCCATCAGGCCTGGAACACTGCTTTGCATCTTAAATGCAAGTTCATATTGGCTGATTCTCGTAGCGATTTCAGGATCATCCACCACGTCATCACGGAATTGATTCAATTGCTGAATTGCGTCAATCACCTCTCCCTGATCTTCACGTGAAACGCCTGGTGGGTTGTTCACATAGAGAACCGGATCTCCCTTGCTGTGGAAGTGTACGCCCTGNAAGCGACTAGGGAGGAATCCACTGTGCCATTGTCTGGATGCGATCGGTTGATCCTGACCACCGCCGACTGANGTAAGTACTACGAATCCCGGTAAGTCATCGGCGACCGTCCCAAGGCCGTAGGTTAGCCACGAACCCATNGACGGACGACCACTAATCGTTGTGCCTGTGTTCATAAATGTATGGGCTGGATCGTGATTGATTGCCTCTGTTTTCAACGATCGAATGATCGAAATATCATCAACAACGTCTGCCAGCTTTGGAAAGATAACCGAAAGCTCCTGACCGGATTCGCCGTGCTTTTTAAATTCATGCTGCCCGCCCAAACATGTAAGTGCTTTTCCCTGCAGTTGTGCAATTGGTTGTCCTTTTGTAAAGCTGTCTGGCATTGGTTTGCCGTTCATCTCACGTAGCTTTGGCTTGTTATCAAAGGTCTCAAGATGGCTCATGCCACCGGCCATACACAGGAAAATTACGCGTTTAGCTGTAGCCTGGTGGTGTAATTCGTCCAGAGCACCAGTCCACTTTGGAATCTTGATATCGCCATCGGCTCCGTTTACGGCGGAAGCCAGTATGTTGGCGAGAGCGAACGTTCCAACACCATGCGTTCCTCTTCCGATGAAACTTCGACGTGTTAAGTAGTTTTTGATTTCACGTTGGGTCATTTCTATGATCCTATGACTGACGGCTTGGTGGTTTTGTGTGGGANGATTAAATGTTGGAGAAAAAGTTATGTACGCGTAATCGTTTCATGCAGGTTCAAGATAACGCGACAAATACTTGTCCATGCAGCTAATGCGGCGGTGTCAAGTTTTTCATTCATGGGCCGCTGACCAACTGACAGATATTGTTTCGCAGCTTCAGTATTCTCGTTGTAACGGTCCAGTTGTTTCGTCAAAACTGCGTTTAAGACCTTCGACTCATGTGGTTCAATTGATCTGGATAGAACAACTTTGTAGAGCCATTGCAGCTTATCCGCGGTGGATTCACCACCTTCCAGCANGACTCGTTCGGCAAGGCTTCGTGCTGCTTCGACATAGGTCGGGTCGTTGAGCAATACGAGTGCTTGTTGCGGTGTGTTTGACCGAGGCCTTTCAACGGTGCATTCTTCACGGCTCGGTGCATCAAATGCCACCATGCTTGGATGTAGGAACATGCGTTGCCACCAGGTATAGAGGCCGCGTCGATATTGGTTATTGTCCATGTCGGCCTGCCAGGTTCGTTTCGGGAAATTCATGTGTGCCCAGTAACCAGCGGGCTGATATGGTTTCACACTTGGTCCACCAATCGTGGGTACGAGTAATCCACTAACCGCGAGAGCATTATCNCGGACCATTTCCGCGTCCAGGCGGAATCGTGACTGACGGGCATACAATCGGTTGTACGGATCCAGTTCGTCGAGATCGTCATTGGATAGCGANGATTGCTGATACGTGTTGGATGAGACAATCAGTGTCACCATGTGCTTTATATCCCATCCGCTTTCGACAAATTCCATGGAGAGCCAGTCGAGTAATTCCGGATGTGAAGGACGTTCTCCTTGTCCACCGAGATCATCGAGTGGATCGGACAGGCCATGACCGAAGTACAGTTTCCAAAGTCGATTTACCATGGCCCGTGCCGTTAAGGGGTTTTCACGATCAATCAGCCAGTTTGCAAGATCCAGACGATCGTATCGTCCTTCTTTTTCTGGTAGCGGTTTCAGGAATGATGGTGTGCGTGGTTCAACAATCTCCCCGGACTCATCAAGCCAGTTTCCACGCGGTAGCACACGAATGGTTCGCGGGGCTATGGCCACTGTCATCATCGTGCGAGGTGCTGCATCCTGAATCTTCTTTTCGTCCGCCTGTAACTTGGCGATAGCATCGCGATGTTCTTTTAATTCCGGAGCAAGTTGGAAATAGTAATCCGCGATCTTCTTCTGTTGAGCAGCGTCGCGTTTGCCGGCATCCAGTTCAGCGATGGCGATGATATCAGCNGGCAATGAGGACTGGTTAATATTGAAGTAGAAACCTGCACCTCCGGCAGACTGAGAAATTTTAACGAGCAGGGTATTTTCACCTTCGCCCAATTCAACTTCAAACTTGTCCTGATCTGCAGCAGATCCGCGAGTGATCTTGTTATCGTGGACCAGTGTGCCGTTAAGCCATACNCGCAGACCGTCATCACTACCAAATCTNAACTCCAATTTGCGGGCGACTTTGGTGCTGAGCTTCCTAAANAGATAATGAGCTGAGTTTGGTTGCTGATTCAGTGCATGTACTTTGCCATTTTCAAACTGAGGCGACTTTGTCCANGGTTTNTCAGCAACTTTGGCCGTTAGGTCAATCGGAGCAGATTCATCGACAAAGGACTTGGCATGTGCTTCGTCAAAGTTTGCAGCCTGAATGGGACCAGCGTAATGCCAGTCGTCCATCTGCACCGTTTGTTTAGCAGATTCAAGTATGGTGGCCTCCCATTTTGCTTGCGACGCACTTAAGGTCTTCCCCTTCTCCGCGATGATTTTGTTTTGCTCGGCNATCGAAGATTGAACCTGATCGATNCGTGCCTGCACGTCTTTGGTAATGACTGGGAATACGCGTGGGTTTCCGACAGGAATCTCTGAGATATCTGCGAAGAAAGCAGCAAAGCTATAGAAGTCTTTGGTTGTGAACGGATCGTACTTGTGGTCATGACATTCAGCACATCCGAGCGTGACACCCATGAATATGGAAGCGGTGTTACGAACACGGTCAGCCGCGTACTTTGCAGTGTATTCTTTCGCTTGAGCACCACCTTCGCTGGTCGTTTGCAGCAGCATATTGAAGCCGGAGGCAATCTTCTGATCTACGGTTGGGTTCTCCAATAAGTCGCCTGCGAGTTGCTCAATTATGAACTGGTCGTACGGCATATTGTTTTGGAATGATTCAATCACATAATCTCGATACGGTGAGATTTGTCGCGCTTCATCGCTGTGATATCCGTTGCTGTCGGCATAACGTACAACGTCGAGCCAATACATGGCGAGTCGCTCGCCGTATGCTGGCGATTCCATCAATGATGCAACAAGATTTGAGTACGCATTATCAGTGTTGTCAGCCAGATACGCATCCACCTGTGCTGGTGTGGGTGGCAATCCGGTAAGGTCAAAGCTTAAGCGGCGAATGAGCGTAACCTTGTCGGCGTGTGTTGCAGGAGAAAGCTTGTTTTGCTTCAGACGCGACAATACAAAAGCATCGATCGGATTGGTGATCCATTTGTTTTTCAACTCCGGTACACCTGGGCGAGTGGGTGCTTCCCAGGCCCAGTGTTCATCCCAGTCTGCACCTTCGGCAACCCATTGCTTTAGCAATTCACGTTGGGCATCTGTTAGTGTCTTGCCCGAGTCTGCTGGTGGCATTTGTTCATCCGCATCGGCACTAAAGATGCGTCGTACCAGTTCACTCTTTTCAGGTGCATTGGGTACAACGGTCAATGCATCGCGTTTCTTAAAGACGCTATCCTTTGAATCGAGTCTTAAGTCTGTCGCTCTCTCATTTTCGTCCGGACCATGACAGACCAAGCATGAATTGGAGAGGATAGGACGAATATCCCGATCGAAGTCTACTTCTTGTGCTGTTACCAAAGCGCTGTTGGTAGTGATAAGTATCAAGGCTGCGATTGCGATTCGTTGCATTGCCATATTCCGTTCAATAGTGCGATCTGAATTCCAGTCATGGAATCGGTGTATCTATATGTACCAATTATAAAACAGTTTTGAACTGATGCGAATCCTAACGGATTAATTCGTTGGACTGTCTCAGATTCACCGTGTTTTTACGGGACAAATTAGAGATTAATAGACNGATTCAATGGAATCATCTGCTTCGTGGACTCTGATATGACGGTTAGCATCCACGTTTTCCAAAATAGTCTCATGTCCGGACGGCCACTTCACCGTAAGCTTNTTAATGATGTCGGCATTACCAATTCCAAACTCNGCGCGAGATGGAGCTTGTGAAAGGAAGTTCACGATGGGGAATAACTCTCTTTGAATCGTGCCTGAATCCGTCTCGCAGATGATGCGTGAGCCAATTCCAAAGTGATTGCTTTTATCTCCTCTCAACGTAACTGTAAGCCAGTTTGTCTTCGGAAAGCGATTTTCGTATACCACTAGTGGTCCGCCGCCAACTTGCCTGAGGATCAATTCAGGCATTCCATCACGCGTGATGTCACAACCGATAACCGTTCGTGCGTCCCCGGGATTATCNGTTCCGGTCAGGTAGGACATGTCTACAAANTCACCGTCACCGAGGTTTANGAAGCTACCATTGCGTTCGAAGGAACTGAGGTTTTCATTTACATATGAGAAGGCGAAGGGATTTCCTACCCAGAATTCACCTTTGTCTTCATCCATTTCCCTTAAAGCCGGAACTTCGCTCTGGGTATTGAAAGGCTGTGACACGACAGCCAGCCAGACACATCGTCAGCCGTCNGGCTTGGTCTTATCGACACTCTGATAGCCGACNGGAGCGTAGATTTCAGGGAACCCATCACCGTCAAGGTCCGAAGCACCTGTTCCGTAGGCCCAGCCCACATCGTTCACCCCAGCAGATTTTCCAATCGCAGTGAATGTTCCGTCGCCCTTATTGCGCAGTAGCTCGTTACCTTCGACGAATTCCTGCATCTTCTTATAGACCTCGTCGTCATAAAGTCCGGGTTTCATATTTGCGACGATTCGTTCACCGGCTTTTGAATACATGTTTGCGATATACGGATCACCGAATCCATCATTATCGATGTCAGTGACGGTGATCCCCATCGAAAAGCCGCCATGCAGTCCGGGCAGTTTACCTTCGCTGAATGTCCCGTCACCGTTATTAATGTGATAGTCGTTCAGACCAAATTCACACGCTGTCATGACATCGGGCAATCCATCGCCATTCGCATCGAACCACACCGCCGCAAAAGCATTTGTTCCGTGCCCTGCTACACCGGCGGTTTCTGTGACGTCTTCAAACTGGAACTCTCCCTTGTTTTTCCAAAGGATATTCGCGCTGCCCCGCATCCCTTCACGATTAATGTANGGCAGCGGGTCGGATGTCATGTTTTCTCCAACNGAAAACAGATCAAGTAGCCCGTCACCGTCATAGTCGACTACCGTAAGCGCTGCGCGAACACGTGAAAGATCTAAACTGTGTTCGTTGTCACCTAGTGCGGTAAACTCACGGCCATCGATATTCTTGTAAACCGTGCGGCCGATGATGACATCTTCAAACCCGTCGTTATTTAAGTCGCCAACCAAGGCAACTTGAGATTTCTCAAATCGTTTCAATCCAACCTGGAACGTAACATCTTTAAACGTGCCATCACCGTTACTTTGATAAAAGAAGAGACCATTTATATCCGTGATCAGCAAATCAATATGGCCGTCGTTGTTATAGTCGCACGCATAGACCCCACCGGTATTGAACGGTCGCACGTCCCCTTCTTTGTATTTGTGTTGCCANTTGTCACGAAGGCCGAGTGTCTCGATGCCGGTATCCAAGGTGATATCCTGCATCAGGAAGTCTTCGCACATGCCAGACTTTCCGCTGGTAACGTGGCAACTCGAGAACCAACCGGTCTCTTGAGGCAGNTCATCAGAGATTTGTGTGATAGAGCAATCAAAGAAAAAGTTGTGATACATCGTCTGGCCATCAGNAGACATGCCAGCGAAACTCAACTTACAACTGCCATCCCAATCCGAATCGAATTCGCCATGTGTGCGAGGTTTCATTTGCATCACCTTGAGTGAACAAATGTCCAACGTGTCATACAACCCACGAATGCGAGTTACCGATTCGACGAAGCCATCNGTTCCGGTTTCCAATTTCTGTTGGTCTTCACCCCAGAGTTTGAACGTGGCAAAGTCTCGACGGATTTCAGACGTGTCTTCGAGTACGAACACAGAAGCTGCAAAGTCTTCTGTGAAGAATGCTTNTAAGGCATCCCAATCCTGATTTCGAATGCACTTAGCAATTTTAGGAAAACAGAGATCGCCCAGCACAAAACCACCAAAGTGCTCAACATCCTGNAAGTAGCGAGCTTCCTCTTCGCTAATCGCCAAATCCTGACCGTTTTCTACGGATTGATCGAGTTGCGAAGTATCAGATTGAATCTGGTCGCTATCTGAACAACCGCCCAATGACACCGTGATGAGTATGCATAAAGTAGCGATATGGAATCGTGAACTGAATAAGTGTGCAGACACGTAAACTGCCTTGAAAAGCTTGAAGCAATTATGAAGCGTAATCAGCTATGTGATTTATAGTAATCAACGGATCGAGTATGTCACGCGTTTGACGTCTTCGTGGCCATTTGACGGTTGAATGACCATATCGGTTAACCACTCGTGTACTTGCGATCTAGGTGTGTATAACCACCGTCCACCAATAAAATCTGGCCGGTAGTATGACTTGAACGTGGTGATGCAACAAACACGACGGTGTCCGCGATTTCCTGTGAGGTTGTGAATCGTCGCTCAAGTGGAATCAAGTCAGCAATCTTCTTCTTTTCGCCTGCCGGGTCGTCCATTTCACCAAGAATNCGGTCGTAAAGNGGCGTCCATGTTTCCGCAGGAAGCACTGCATTGGCACGTATTCCATACTCTGCCAGATCAACAGCCCATTCTCGAGTAAGTGCGTTAATCCCTCCTTTTGCAGCAGCATATCCAGATGTGCCACCTTGGCCGGTAATGGCGACCTTACTACCGACATTTACGATTGAACCTCGGTTTGCTTTTAGTTGTTCAAGGCTGAAATGCACCATCGCATAATAGTGGGTCAGGTTTTTATGAAGTGACCCCACAAATTCACTTACATCCGAATCTACACCCTTGGAATCATTAACCCCTGCATTGTTGATCACGATGTCGATACGGCCGAATTCTGCCAGAGTTTCATCAACCGCACGCTTACAGTTTTCTGTTTCGGAGAGGTCAGCCTGTATAAACTTGCATCGCTTGTCCTGCTGAGCGTATTCCGCCTCTAAGGCAAGGCCTTCCTCTGTGCTGCGATTGACGTTGGCAACGTGTGCACCTTCGCCAATTAGAAGCCTTGTAATGGCCTCACCAATTCCTTTTGAGCCGCCGGTGACAATGGCAACCTTGTCGGTCAATCCTAAATCCATGGATGTCGTATTCNTAACTCTCTTAATCTATTGACTGTCTTCAGAGTCGACGAACGGTACGCCAAGGTCATCCTGACTGAACTGGAATCCATTGCGATTTACATCCACAAATATAGGATTGGTAACAGCGGTGGGCATGCGATCGCCGAATCGTGGTCCAAATACAGGTCCCATTTTCAGATCTTCTCCGCATGTTGCAACGATGACGTGCGCATCTTCTGGCAGTGTCANCGAAATTGTCTGGTTAAATCGGACAATATCATTGCTAAACATTCTCGGATGAGTGCGCCTGGTGTAGTTGTGGTCCGGATCCATTCGACCGTTGATAAATACTTGTACACGATTAATGTCATACCAATTTGCACATTGAATCCTGACATGCAGTTCGAGATGCCCTTCATCGGCAATCAAATCCTGACCGGGGATCGCTTCAACCTGCTTTCGCCTCTTGTGTGATCGCGCGACCACTTCTAGGAATGGCCCGTTTGTCATCATGACGTTTCCGTTTTGGAAACGGTCGACCATTTCATCAGTACGAATCTTGCTCGGGTCATCGGTGGATGACCTGACAAAATTTCGAATGTAGCCAGATTCATGTAAGTTCAAATGGGCATCGCTATTCACCACACCTGGGATTCGGTAGCCGATATTCAGGAGCTGCATCCATTGGAAGATAACGTTGCCGCGATCTCCCGGAGGTGCAAGCTCAGCAGGAACCTGGAAAATCGACTGAGGTGGATGGATTTCAATGACATCCATGTAATCGAGCATCGCACGGAATCCTCCGTCTGAATTCCCGTCGTCATCGCCATCTTGGTAGATTCTCATCAACTTTGGGTGATTACCCTGCATTAGTTTTTTGGCGTTATTATCCCAACCTGCCAGACGCACGATCTGAGTGATCGGATTCTCATCGATTACCGGTCCACCACCATCCTGACGGTATGGTTTGAATTGAAGTGGAAATGTGTTTTGATGATTAATAGGTAACGGTTGACCGGTTAATTCCATGCCCGGGCATGTTGCCAGCAAGTGTGCGGCTTGCAGTCGAGCGAGATGCGCATCATACGTATCGATTCTCTGATGTTCTGTACATGGTGCAAACTCAATGTGTTCACTGATCAAACTGAGCACACGCCCGAACTGGCTTGAAACATTATCTCCGGATGGAGATGCATGGCTGTGAAGATCGGCACTTATCCATCCGCTTGTATCGACCGAACGGATGAGCTTGCCGGTAATCTCTGTATCCTTGCCCCTTTCTACGGTAATCGGCTTTGTGATTAAGTCGTATTCTGGCCCGTGGCTAATCAATACCTGATACGTTCCGGATGGGATTTCCTGACGGAATTGGCCGTTGATACTGTAATGCACGTTTCCGACCGCGACTTCACCATGCGGTGGCCCAAACAACGGGTCGACCGTTTCACCTAATCCATAAAAGGACACCTTGCACGGAATTGGATTGCCCTTGCTATCTGTAATGTTGGCAACGACATAGCCGCATCCGTCTTGAATTAAGTCGATGTCCACATCGGATTCGATAACCAGTTCCTGAGTGATGGTAGTTCTACCGATCTTTTGAACTGTAACCGAGTAACTTCCTGGTTCAGCTTGAAATGCCACGACTCCTTTCTCATCCGTTCGTGCTGTACCGATGAGATTGTCACCTTGCTCTATCGTCACTTTGGCGTGTGATGTTGGCCCCGCTGCATCTAGCGTTTGGATTTTAACAGGATGAGTCGTCGCTTCCTGAATTCCAGCTGTGATTCCCTTGAGCTGCAATAGATTGTCAGCAGGAACAACGCGTCGGTGAGTCATGACCGTTTCGTCAGGACCGAGCTTTATCTTGCTGCTGTCGGATGTCTGGTATGTAATTACGTTGCCGGATCCTCTAACGGGAACGGAACCAGTTGGCAGGATACCGACTGCGTACTTAAACCAGTCGTCACTTGCCCAGTACAGTCCATCATGCACACCGAAGATGAACGTCCTATCCGCTCTAATACTGTCGGCAATATTGAGTGTTGCCACGTTGGTTTTGTGTTGATTGGTCAGACTGACGACGACATCAACGAATGGACGCCCGTCCGTTAGTGAGTACGTGATGCTGGCGACGGTGTTGTCGTCATTGGGATTACTTACCACTGTAAACGACACGGATTCACCGGACTTTGGTGCAAATCCCGGTACGAGCGTTCCGCCACGAGTTTTGCTGTAAGCCGGAATGGCAGCTTCATCAACCGACACACTGGCACCTTCCCATGAATGAAATTCGTGTGCCAATGCGTTAATGAACAGACAAGTTAGCTGATCATTCTGAGAGTCGTTACGTACCAGGTCGATAATGCAGCCGCCAACGGTCCTAGTGGTCAGGTTGGCATTTCGCAGTGGAGACGGTGCTGCAATGACAACGCTAACGATGTCATTGCGTAGTATCACGTCACCGATGATGGCGTCTACCTCTTTACCGCCAGGTACTAACTGCGAAATGTTTCGCTGTGTGAGAATCTGTACATCAGCCGCATTTGCCGTATGTAATGCGTTTATCGTGATGATGATAAAGGCAATTAGTCTGGAAACCGTTTTCATAACAGACTTTCTCTTTAGGAAAATGTTGATACTTGTTTAACTATTGGTTTAATTCATCAATCGCCTGCATCGCATACGAAACGTGCATCGCTGAACCCAAAGGTAAGGCGTCTTCGTCTGCTTTGAATTTTGGATGATGTACGCTGTAGCATGCATCAATGGACTCATTACCAACTCCCAGGAACATGAAGCATCCCGGCACCCGCTGTGTGAAATAAGCAAAGTCCTCACCGCCCATGACGGGTGGCATTTCATGCACGAANTCTTCTCCAAAGATAGAAGCACCGACTCGTTTCGCGCTGTCCCAGCACTCTGAGGTGTTCACGGTTGGTGGGTAATCATGGCCGGGAAATGCGACTTCTGCTTCACAGCGATGTGCTGCAGCAACGTTTTGAGCGATTGCGGTGACNCGTTCTTGCAGCCACGCCAGCGTTTCCAACGTGAGTGCACGAATCGTACCTCGTAATTCAACATAGGGCGGGATGACATTAAATGCTTCACCGCCATGAACAGCACAAATACTGATAACGCCTGACCCAAGTGGGTCCAGTTCCCGTGAAATGATGGNCTGTAATTCCACAACCACTTTTGATGCCGTCAGTACCGGATCGATTGCCATATGAGGCATGGCAGCATGCCCGCCCTTACCAATCACCTTGATGGTCACTTCACCGGCGGCCGCTAATAGCGTTCCCGCTCTACCTCCCATTTGCCCGGTNGGTAAATCTGCTGCAACNTGAATCCCAAAGATTCTCTGTACATCGGGGTTTTCAAGGACCCCTTCTTTGCTCATTCGGTCGCCGCCGGCTCCACCTTCTTCAGCAGGTTGAAAGATNAGCTTAACGGTGCCATTTATGTCGGCTTCGTTTTCCTTCAGAATCCGTGCGGCACCGAGCAGCATGGATGTATGGCAGTCGTGTCCGCATGCGTGCATTTTTCCNTCGACTTCGCTCTTAAACTCGACGTCGGTTTCTTCGTGAATCGGCAACGCGTCCATGTCTGCGCGTAGTGCAACGCACGGACCATCACCATTACCGACCGTTGCAAGAACTCCTGTTTCGGCGATGCCAGCTACAAAAGGAATGCCTAGTTCCGTCAGGGTATCCTGCACCAGCTGGCTCGTTTTGAATTCCTCGTACATCAATTCCGGATGACGATGNAATGTCCGGCGTTTTTCAATAATCCACTGGTGGATGTTGCGTGCTTGTTGAAGGTAAGTCTGAGATTCCATCGGGTGAGTATCCGTGTTTGAAGTGGTAACTATAATGTCTGTTGTATCACCCTCTCACAGATAAATCGAATCCCATGTACTTCGTCTCGGCGTTTTATAAATTCAAGTCGGTAAGTGAATCGCAGGTCGAGCACTATCGGCAGGACTTTTATGAATACGGTATCACCCATCGGATGCTAGGGCTGATTATTCTCGGCACCGAAGGCGTAAACGGTACGGTTGCTGCGAGCGACGCAGCAGGACTCTCCAGCTTTAAAGACCACGTTCAGTCTTTGTATGGAGATTTGACGTTTAAGGATAGTCAGTGTGAGCAGGAGCCGTTTAAACGCTGGTCAATTAAGACACGTCCTGAAATAGTATCACTCGGTGATCCCTCAGTTATTCCGGATGGGAAACACAATCATCTGTCTCCCGATGAATGGGATGAGAAGCTTGCAAGCGAGGATGTGGTTCTAATTGATACTCGAAATTCATACGAGACGGTGTTGGGAACGTTTGAGGGAGCGNTTGACCCCGAGATCGAGAAGTTCTCAGAGTTTCCAGAATGGGTGGATCAATCCGGCATTGAAAAAGACAAGACCGTCCTGATGTATTGCACGGGCGGTATTCGCTGTGAAAAAGCAATTTACACGATGCAACAGCGCGGGTACGAAAAAGTCTTCCAACTGGATGGCGGGATTCTTAACTATCTCAAGGANAAGCCCGACGGCAGATATCAGGGCGAGTGCTTCGTATTTGATGATCGAGTGGCTGTCGATAGCNATTTAAAGCCGTCCTCGCAATTTAAGCTGTGTGCGAAGTGCGGCGTCCCCGGAGACGTGAGGATCAACTGTCATTGTTGCGATGCCGAAGCGGTGATCTGTCGTGAATGCGATGATGTTATCGAATATCCGGCATGCAGCAAGGATTGCGAGGAACTCGTCCGACGTGGCGTAAGTCGCAAGCAGTCATAAGCGTTATCCGCCGATCGGTCGTCTTATGATTTCAGGATGTCGTGGAGCACGTCACCATGGACATCCGTCAGGCGATAATCTCTTCCGGCATGACGATACGTAAGCTTCTCGTGGTCCATACCTAGGCAGTGCAGCAGCGTTGCATGGAAGTCATGAGGTGATACGACGTTTTCCGCAACTTGTGACCCGAATTCATCACTCTTGCCATACACCAAACCACCCTTGATACCGCCACCAGCGATCCAGGAAGAATANGCACTCGCATGATGTCCCCGACCGTTTGTGCCAGGTTCTGGTACAAATGGTCCTCGCCCAAATTCGGTCGTAAACACGACCAGAGTATCNTCGAGCATTCCAAGACGTTTNAGATCCTTGATTAANGCAGCAATGGGTTGATCGACATTCTTGGAGAGNTTCGGGTATTTACTGATATTTGCGTGTGCATCCCAGTTGCGATCTAGGAATGTATCACCGTCAACCAGCTCAATGAATCTAACACCGCGTTGTGCTAGACGTCTTGCAACAAGGCACTGCCAACCGAACGAGGTTGTTTGTCCCGGTTCCAGACCATAGAGATCTAAAGTCTCTTGAGTTTCATTAGACAAATCAAAGGCTTCCGGAGCGGCTAGTTGCATTCCAGCTGCCGTTTCAAATGAACGGACCCGCGAGGCAAGATTGCTATCAGCTTCGCGTCCCTTTAGATGTTGCTTGTTGAAAAACTCTACGAGGTCTAGCTCGGCCTTTTGTAATTTGCCGGAATCTCCTGCTGGCCGAATGTTCTTGATCGGATCGTTTCCTGGCACGATCTGCGTACCTTGATGCAGGACTGGCAGGAAGTCTGATCCCCAGTTCTGGCCACCGCCGTACGGTATGCCTTCGGACACGACTACGAACGACGGCAGGTTTTGATTTACAGTTCCAAGACCATAACTGACCCATGATCCGAAGCTCGGTCGGTTAAAAGTAGCTGATCCCGTNTGGATACCGATGGTGGCACCGAAGTGATCACCATTGATATTCTTCATGGAGTTGATCATGCAAATCTCATCAGCGACGCTTCCAATGTGTGGAAACAAGTCACTNATTTCCATTCCCGATTCGCCATATTTTCGAAACTTCCAGCCGGAGCCTTTATAGAAGTTGCGAGGNCGTTGTTGTTGATCATGCCGCTCGTTGAGAATGGGTTTGTGATCAAAGGTATCAACGTGTGAGACACCACCGGTCATGAACANAAAAATGACGCGTTTTGCGGTGGCTGGGAAATGNGAATCCTTTGGNGAGAGCGGATTATTNGACTTTGCAGCATTTGCAGAGTCACTCATTAGTTGTGACATAATGCCCGGCAGCAATAAGCTACCACCGGCTATGGATCGGATCATTTGTCGGCGATTCGATTGCATTGCAAAGTCCTGCTCTTCGTGATTTATCAATCGATGTAGATAAACTCGTTGCTTGAAATCATACCACGTATAAAACTAGTCCATGCAGTATGATCTGCCTGTGCGTCATTCATTCCACCGTCTGTCAGTGAAGCAACTGCGTCCTGGGTGAATAGTGTGGATTGTGCGANTTCTTGTTCGGTTGGTACGCGGCCGAAAACCATTCTNTATGCGGCAATGGCACGATCTTNTGGNTCATTTTGCTCTGAAATCAGGACACCTGCGATTTTCTTAGAACGCTCATAAATAAATGGTGAATTCATCATGAATAGCGCCTGCAAGGTTGTCGTGGTCACTTTTCGTTCAGACATCTGGATATTGCCGTCGGGACCGTCAAACAAATCGAGATAGTCGTTTTTTACGATTCGTTGTTGCATCATATAAATGCTACGACGGTTTGTTTGGTAATTGCCTACAAACGGATCATGTTGCCGGAAGAAGTATGTGAGGCGATGATCGAATGGGTGTCGACCGCCCACTGAATGGTCGATCTCGTGACTGAATGTCAGCAGAGTGTCTCGAATCTGTTCTGCATCGAGTCGTTGGCGGTTAAACCTCCAAAACATGTCGTTGTTTGGGTCAATGTCAGAGCTTGCAGGGATATCGGAGCTTTGTCGCATGTACGCAGTCGACGTCATGATGTACCGGTGCATTTGTTTGACCGACCAATTTTGCTGAGCAAAATACCATGCGAGATGATCGAGTAACTGTGGATGAGTGGGCGCNGCCCCTCGCACGCCGAAGTCACTCGTTGTCTTAACGATTCCGCGGCCNAAGTGATANTGCCAGATTCGATTAACCATCACACGAGCAAACAGCGGATTGTTGTNGCTCGTAATCCAGNGTGAGAGTTCAAGCCGNCCGCTTCCATTTGCATCGTCAGTGAGCTTTTGTCCGCCCAGTATTTGAAGAAACCCGCGGCGAACGAGTTGCCCACGTGATCGCTGGTTTGGATCGCCACCACGTTGNACNTGCACATCGTGCGGAACGTCGTCCTGAACTCCGTAGCATCGCTCAAGCTCAGGCATTGATTCAGCAATCGGCCTTCGTGCTTCTCGCATGGCCAAAACGGCTGCCCAGGCAGCTTCGCGTGTCTTGCCTGGCTCCGTGATTTTCTTGCGTTGGAAATCCCGGTACTCTTCCATCTTCACGCGTTCTTTTTTATTCCAGATTTCAAGCTCGGCTCGCTTGTCGGCAAGGATTTTATCTGCTTCTTCATTTCCAACTCGGTAGACGAAATCTTGTCGCCACGGTTTATGTTCAGCGCCCGCATGCGGATAGAGTGTGCTATCGAAAATTCCGTAAAGTGCGTAGTAGTCTGTTGTCGGAATGGGATCNAATTTGTGATCGTGACATCTGGCACATCCAAGCGTTAACCCAAGAAAAGTTTTTCCAAGATTTCCGATGGTGTCTTCGATGGTGATATGCGTCAAATTCTGCGGGCTGACTCCAATACGCCTGCTGATGGCGATATACCCGGTGCCNATAGTCTGTTCCCACCTTTGCTCGTCATTTTTGGATGGGAGTAAGTCACCTGCAATCTGCTCACGGACAAATTGATCATATGGTTTGTCGTTGTTAAATGAGTCGATGACATAGTTTCGATACTTGTACGCTTCCGGGACAGGAAAGTCCGCTGCATCACCGGCGGTGTCGGCATATCGCACTAAATCAAGCCAGTGCCTTCCNCAGCGTTCTCCGTAGTGATCCGAATCCAGNAGTGAATCAATCAGTGTGTCGTATGCTNGTTTGCCGTTCTTAGCATAAGCTGTGACAAACGCGTCGATGGCATCAGGGGTTGCCGGTAGTCCGGTAAGGTCATAGGTAGCCCTCCGAATCAGGGTGCGTGCGTCAGCAAGCGGTGTGGCNTGGATTNCGGCGTCGGTAATTCGCTTATCGATGAAGGAATCGACAGGATGGTCTTTGNTGTTGTTGGCTTTTGGATTTACTACAGGTTGAAATGACCAGTGCTGTCGCTGTTCATCCGTAATGACGTACTCTGGTACAGCATTGGGTGCCACCCATATAGCACCATCCTGAATCCACTGGGTAATGGCGCGGATGTTGCCACTATTGAGCTTCTTCTTTTCATCTGGTGGCATCTTGAGATCGTGTTCGTAAGAAACGGCTTTTAACAGCAGGCTCTTATCGGGATCGCCGGGAACAATTGCCGGGCCACTTTCGCCGCCGGCGAGGANTCGTTCACGTGATGCAATGCTCAGGCCGCCCTTCTTGNTTTTCTCGTTGTGACAAGATCCACAACGATTTTCAAGCACATAGAAAATGTTCCTNTGGAAGAATTCAACTTTCGAAATGGGCCAAACGGCACCNTCATTGATCCACTGTTTTACACTTTCAATTTCATGCGGTTCCAGTGATTCATCCGGAGGCATCGATAGTGAATCGTGTGTATCTGTGATGGCCTGATAAAGAATGCTGTCCTTGGCATTTCCCGGAATGATTACCTTACCGGTGTTTCCACCTTTAAGCGCCATGTCACGATTGTCCANCTGCAATCCACCTTTAGCAGAAGGCCCATGGCATTTGCCACACTTGGATAGGAATAGCGGTCGAATCTTNGATTCGAAGAATTCTTCTTGTTCTGTTGCTGCATGCGTACTTGCAGCACANATGAATAGAAGCGGAATCAGGANTTTNGATGTTTGTGGATGCATAGCCNNATTTTAAGCACGGATTGCAAATCGNACCAATAGCCGTCGATATCCTGTAGTCGGCTTGTCAAAACGACTATGCTAAGAATCTGAAGACAAGTGACTCTGAAGACGCACCAGCAGGAACCAAAGGGACCCAATTCATGAAAATCACAGAGATCATATGCCAGGTGTTACGCATACCAACGGTTGAGGCGAAAACAGCAAGTTGCCAGGATGCNGTGATTGTACGNGTACGTACAGACACTGGATTGGAAGGGATTGGTGAAGCNGATTCGTCTCCGGAAGTTGTAAAGGCAATTATCGATGCCCCGTTTAGCCATAACATTGCATCCGGCTTGCGAGAGCTGTTAATAGGTGAAAACCCGCTGGATATCGGGCGTTTATGGGACAAGATGTACCGCGGTACGATGTACTTCGGACGTACCTCAGTCACCATTTCTGCAATGGCTGCCATTGATATGGCGTTGTGGGATCTCAAGGGAAAGCATTTTGGAGAACCTATTCATCGATTNCTNGGCGGCAAGCGTCATGACGCCATCCGATCGTACGCATCTATCTTGTTTGGTGATGACGGTCAGGAGACTGCAGATATTGGGCGTCGTTGGGTGGAAGCCGGATATACAGCGGTTAAGTTTGGCTGGGAGCCAATGGGTGAGAGCGAGGCAGTCGATATTGATCTGGTAAGAGGCGCCCGTGAAGGTCTGGGAGATGCCACCCTTTTGATAGACGCCGGCTGTGTCTGGGATGCACGCACTGCGCTTCGGCGTGCCCATGCGTTTGCGGAATACAATATCGAGTGGCTGGAAGAACCACTGCAACAGGCAGATGTCGATGGATACGTCTGGCTGCGCGATCGCAGTCCGGTGCCCATTGCTTCCGGGGAAGGTGAGTGTGGAAGTGAGGCCTTCCGACCGTTCATCGACAGGCATGCACTCGACGTCTATCAGGTGGATTTATCCCGCAACGGGTTTACTCAGGCCGCCTACGTGCGTGATCGTGTTCAGGAAATTGGCGCGAGGTTGTGCAATCATTGCTACACATCTCCTCTAACCGTGGCAGCCAGTCTGCACTGGTTAAGCACATGCCGTGATGCTTTTCTATTTGAAGATTGCGTGGAAGAAACACCGATGCGGACTCAATTGACTATTGAGCCAATGCAAGGTGTGGATGGATGGATCAGCGTGCCCAACGCACCTGGACTTGGCGTTACGTTAAACGAAGACTTAGTTAGTGAAACCAAGGTTGCGGAGTCTCGTTAGATAAATGGTCAAGGTCGCATTCACACATCATCTTGATAGGCATGTGAGTTGNTGTGGAGTGTGGTGAATTGACCGTTACCTAATTCAAACACATCTGTTTGGATACTTTCGAAGTTCTTGAGCTCGTATGCCATCGTATGTCTTTGATANTTCTGTGATCGTTGCATCCTGTACAGGATCNTGAGCACTACTCGTTGAGATTAGTAGAAAACGTGCTCCACACCATGCGCGTGTTTATATATTCTGTTGATCATTCTGCTTGGAATAAATCTGTTAACGGTGAATTACAGATTGAAGAATCTACATGTAGCCGCAGTGCCCTCTGCTACCTTTATGTTTCTTGTGGTAACGCAGATGTAGCCTCTGACTCAAAAGTTGTATCCACAAGTGCGGCACCTATCGAGTCACCAAAGGTATTGGTTGCAGTTCTAAATCTATCAAGCAGCCAATCAATTGCCAGAATGACGGATATCGCCTCAGTTGGTAAGCCTACGGCATTAAGTACGATCAGCATCGTTACTAGCCCGGCTTCCGGAATTCCAGCAGCACCAATNGCCGCTAGCGTCGCCGTGACTGCAATGATCAGCTGTTGGGTGAGATCCAATTCGATTCCTGATATATTCGCGATGAAAATAGCTGCAGCTGCTTCGTAAAGTGCCGTGCCATCCATGTTGATCGTGGCTCCCAGTGGCAATACGAAATCGGTGGACCGCTTAGAGACTCCAGCTTTGTTAGCGCAGTCCATTGTTACTGGAAGNGTGGCTGAGCTACTGGCAGTCGAAAATGCTGTCAAAAGTGCTTCAGACATGGCTTTCATATATTGGTAAGGATTCTTTTTTACGAAGATCCAGTAAATCAGTGGTAGTGTCACGAACGCGTGAAAACCNAAGCCGACCAGGACGGTTGCAATGAACCCACCGGTTTCCTGTAGCACTTCAAGAAACTTTCCTTCGGCCTGCGCAACTCCAAACTTTGAAGACACGAGACAGAAAATACCAATCGGTGCGATCCGCATAAGTAACATAACGAAGCTCATCATTGCTTCGTTGATTTGACCGATCATCGTCGTAATGGTCTCAACTTTTTGCCCCATNGTCGTGAGCATACCGGCGAAGATAATGCTGAAGACAATTAACGGCAACAGATTTGTTTCAACGGCAGCGCCGAGCAAATTNTCAGTAAATAGCATCAAAATCAGATTGCTAAGAATNTCTCCAATGCTGGGTTCTGCTCCGGGCAGCCCTTCTTCGAGTGACGGGAAGATCGATGCAATTTGTTCCTGGCTGAGACCACTGCTCGTTGACATCGATTCGAGCATGGATCGCTTGTGTTGAGCAGTTACTACTGGCTCGCCACCGTGGCTTGCGGTTGCAGCTTTGCCATCTACCTCAGTTGTTGATGNATCGGTTACNTCATCGCTTGATGCATCAGTTGTTTCGTCGGCCAAAGTCTCAGACTGCGGATCCACCGTTGCGACAACAGCAGTATCGGCGACTTTCTTTCCAGCGTCATCACTTTTGCCTGGCTGCATGATGTTCACGACCAGTAATCCNATTACCACGGCGAGAACGGTTGTAGTGCAGTAATAGATTACGGCCACGCCACCTGGCTTACCTAACTTTCGGACATCACCAAGCCCGAGAATTCCGTTCATGACCGATGCGACCACCAACGGCACAACCATCATCATTAATGCCCTCAGGAATACTTCGCCACCAATCTCTATCCCGTGGAAGATCTTGAGCGATGACTCTGCGCCGAGCGTAGCAGGGAGGATTAATGCCAGGGCAATTGCAGCGACAATCGCGCAGATAATGAATAGCGTAAGATTGCCATGCCCTTTTTTGTGTTGATCGTCGTTCATCGTCGTTGAATCTTCCTAGTTACGTTTTCGATGGTGTGGTTTGGGTATTGAGACTATTCCAACACTTATGAAAGATGCNAACGNATCTCCAAAGAGGCGCGTNCATATATGTTTCTTTTAAAATATTNCNNCTAACGCTGATTCTCCAGTAATTTCCTNCTTTGCTCAAAGAATCTTAATGCTTCAGGTTGTTCAGCAAACTTCCTGAGCTTGANTGCTGAGATACGACCGTCGAGTTTATCGAGAAGCCAATCCCGTGATTCCTTGTCAAACGGACGCTCGTTGTTCAAGTACACCCAAAGTGGGTTTGTATGAGCTTCGCCGTCGGGACGCCCTGTTGGTGAAATGCTGAATGCCCGGGCGGCAATCCAACTGGGCTCGCTGATTTCAACTTCTGCTTTGATTTCCCGCCACTTTCCANGCGCAATGGTATCCTCATCCGTTGCAGACCATATCGTGCGTGGGTTGCCATTTACGATGATCTGCACNTATTGAATTGGCGAGATTTCAGCGGCTACTTTGATTTTCAAGGGAATGGTCAGACCATTCCTTTTTCTGAGTTCAAGCGTGTCGCCGGGCCGTGCGCCATTCGATTCAAGAATCACCATTGGACCGGTGGTAATGAAGCTNCGGCCTTCTGCAATAGCCTGCGACCAGGAACGATGGGTAGGAGTTTTGCTGGCGTATGCATAGGTTCGACAATCGCCAAGTGCCCGCACGTATGGAAAGTCACAAGCACCGATCGATGGAAATCGGAATCCCATGTTGAGCATGTGGTACCAGCCGGTCAGTCCAATTCCTCGGTAATGAGCCATTTGTAATAACTCAACTCCGTCGGTCGCTTGCTGTATATAGTCCGCGTAAATCTCCCGCTCGTATCCACCGTGGCAGTGAAATGAATAGCCGCCCAGTTTGCGCACTTCCCGCGACACCATTCCAAATGTTGGAAAATTATTTGGATCAACGGTCAGTCCTTTTAATGCCAGTTGTTTGTGCATGAAAAACGAGATGTGACCGTACGTGCCCGCACGATATTCCTGCCCTGATGCAATTCCGTAGACACCACGAGTTTTCACTGAGGCATCCCCGAACCCCATGTCTTGTGGCCATTCCTGACGTGACATAATCCCGCTATATGTGTTTGGGATATTCATCGCAAGAATAAATGCATATCGAATGTCCTCTGCAGAAACTAAGTCCAATGCTCTGGCATCATCTTCTTCATTACGACGGAAGAAGTGGATATGAGTATCACCACCGAAGTAATTCAGTTGGTGCATTTTCAAGGTGTGCTTCAGTTCAACCGTAGCTTTCCGTGTTTCATTCGCGCGGGCATNGATCGTAATTGCTTCCGGGTGGTATTCCATTCCCTTCCACACTTCAATTCGCGTGGCACCTGCGGGAACCTCTACGGTGAATTGCCCTGTTGTGTAAAAGTACCATCCCCAATAACGGCTTGGTGAATGCGATTCGTTGATCGCCGTTCGCTCGCGACTCCATGCGAATAAGGGGTTGTCTTGTGGTTCATAGAAATGCCCGTCTGCACCCACCACATTTACTCGGCAGGCAATGGGCTTCTTAGTTTCCTGATCGACGATTGTCACGCTTATGCTTGCTGCATCAGACTCAGGTGGCTTCTGAGGTTTGCCGGGCTTATCGAATCCGAGTGGTGTGGCGATGAATGCCTCTTCTGCCAGCGTGAAAGTCTGGTCTGGTTCGCCATTTGAGAGATTGGAGAGCTCGTCGAGATTCTGAGCACTTGCAACTGATGATATTAGCATTGCTAAGAAAACTATGAATGAGTGTTTTGTGGTTGAGTGGATAGCAGCAGTCATCAATCGCGGTCCCCGGTACAGGTCAGTCATTCCGATCCGATTTTAACACGCTGAAGTCACGGTGAGAAAAAACGTGATTAAATATCAGTGCGAATTAGATTTGAGTGCGTCGAGGATTTCAGCAAGCACTTCAGAATTGTCAGCATGTGTTTGATTTGCGAGATCGACAGCAGTTCGACCATGCTTCACGTGCCGTTAAATCTGGGGTACTTTTGGCAAAAGTTTTACATGTTCAAGCCCAATAGCACTGGTGACTATATGTTTGTGGAATCGCAGGATTAGATGCTTAAGTAGGCGAGATTCCCCAATTGCAGAAGAAGGATTCTTGGCTTAAACTAGGCCTTTTCACGGCTAGCTACAGCAGTGAAACGATAACACAATCCCCTGTAGCTCAGTTGGTAGAGCGAGCGGCTGTTAACCGCTTTGTCGTAGGTTCGAGTCCTACCGGGGGAGCTCTTCTTGATGATGGCTGCTGGTAA
>PAXU01000009.1 GCA_002714565.1 Rhodopirellula sp. | reverse complement strand
CAGACTCTTTAACCGCATCAAGCAGTGTCTCGTAATCAACACGTGCGTCTTCTTCGCCGGCGGTTACATCTANGCCAAATGCTACGGAGAATTGATATTGCTGTTGAGCGGGTACTGCTTCGGAATCGTCTACATTGGTTTCAAAAGCATCATCTACAGCGTCGTTCGTGGATTCTGATACGTCCGTGGATTCTGAACCATCCGTTTCATCTGTCTCGTCAGGGGTCGCTGCCTCATCTGCCTGGTCAGGGGTCGCTGCCTCGTCTGCTGCTGGCTCTGCATCAACCTCTAATTCCTCCTGCCCGCAATCAGATGCTTCACCTGCATCCTCAGCACTCTCTTCTGACGTCGCATCGTCTGCAGCACCTTCTGATACTTCATCAGCACTTTCAGGTGCTGGTACGTTTAGAGCAACCTGATCTGAAATGGTGATGGTCTTGTTCACAAGATTATCACCAAACGCCTGCTGTACGAATTCTCTTACCTTATCAGCGTTATTCGTTTCATCGGTCGTGTTTTGATTTGTATCAAATGCCAAATCCAGTCGCCAAGCCTTTTGTTCAGCTGTCAGACCTAACTCGACACTGGTAAGCGTGTGAAGTGTGCCGTCATACTTCGGATCACCGTCTATTACAACAGCGATGTCGTCTTCAAGGGCGTTCGCATCGGCGTCTAGATCCTTAACCGGAAAAATAACTGAAGCACCGCCGCTCAGGTCAATATCCAGCATGCGACGACCTTCCTGAGTTGTGATGACGAGTCCAATGGCAATCAGGATGACAGAAACGACTGCCATGATTTTTCGTATCGACATGAAGTCGATCACGTTATGTATCGCCTCAGTAAAAGGTTTTTTCATTCGCCCAGCTGCCATCAGTAATTCGAATACCGTTCGTGCACAGAATATAGCCGTGAACATACTGACGATGATTCCAAGGATCAGCGTGATAGCAAAACCACGAATCTGATCCGTACCAATGGCATACAGCAGGATTGCGGTAATCAGCGTGGTCAGGTTTGCATCGACAATCGTAACCGTCGCCCGCCCAAAGCCATTTCTAACGGCCTGTCGTAGCGCAGCACCGCCTTTAAGTTCTTCTCGAATGCGCTCAAAAATAAGCACGTTTGCATCCACCGCCATACCAACGGTTAATACCAACCCCGCCATACCAGGAAGCGTATAAGCCGCGCCGATCATCGCCATCAAGTCCACGATCAATACGACGTTAATCGCAAGTGCCATGGCGGCAATCACTCCGGGAGTCCATCGGTACCAAAGAACAATGAAGATAAGAACGCCAATACCCGAGTACTTAATTGCATTGACACCTTTGGTAACAGTTACTTCACCAAGAGCTGACCCCATACGGTTTTCACTGATCGGCTGCTTGCTCAAAGTACTTGGCAGGCGACCTGCTCGAAGTATTCCGACCGTAAAGTCCACTTCCTGTTGAGTAAAGTTACCCTGGATAATTCCACGATCTGTAATTTGTGAATTGATATTCGGAGCTGACAGAAGGTAATCATCCAGTACGATTCCCAGTTTTTCGTTGACGTTTGATACTGTCAATCGCCCAAACAAGCCACTACCTGCGCTGGTCATCGAGAAATTGACAGCAGGACTCAATGTTTCATCAACACCCGGGCTGACCGACGACAAGTGCTCACCTTCAACCTGAATCTCAGGATCGACGACCATCAATACTTCTATATCATCGATACCATTTTCAGATAAGTATTGTGTTACTTCCGCTTCGTCTGCAAGGCTGCCCGGCAATGTGATGGGTTCCTTGGTAACCGCATTCCGGACCATATCACCGGCGGGCGTATACTTAATTTTTCTCAAGCCGGAAGCAGGATCAGCTTCGCGGTCACGTGCAACCGGATGCCACCGACCGACCACCTCGTCAAACTCGTTAACCAACTCTCGCACACCGGCGTTTTCCGGCAGGTTAGCTTGCTGAATCAAATCGGCATGAGTCGATAGATCGGCAACGATATTGAATTTCAGAGCACCGGTTGCTGCGATCGTCCGCTTAACTTCCTCAACTTCGCTGTTCTCAGCTTTCGGAATAATAATTTCAACTTCATTCGATCCATACTGACGCAGGATGATATCTTTTGCACCACTAGGGTTTAGACGTCGACCAAGTGCTTCAATAAGGCCCTCGATGTTGCTGGAACCGATTTCCTCTCCGTCCTGGGTTTCGATGCTGTAAATCAGGTTCACACCACCACTCAGGTCGACACCGAACTTGTACATCTCTTTGTCGAAGACCTGGTAGAGGTAAAGCAGGCTAAAGACAAACACGGCTAAAACTGTTGTTACGCGAGGAGTTTGCTCATCGTTTCGCAACCGCTCAGTCATAATCCGACTGACCATATATGTGAGCGCGATGACGCCACAGAAGATACCAAAGTTGACTGCGGAGTTATTTGTAGGCTCTGCGACTAGCCCAAAGCCAATAAAGGTCGCACCAAAGGCAAGAAAGCCGACCATCATGCCCCAGGCTCCGGACTTAATTTTCAAGCTTGGGCCAAGCACCTTTACACCGAAATACCCACCGGCGATCAACGCAGCAAGTGCTGTGATATACATCACAGCGTTATCACCGCCAGTTTCCGCTAAAGTACTTTCCGCGCCCTCAGCCTGTGCCAGCATTGTGAAAAGAAGGGAATTAATTTTTGCCAGAATCATGTTCACTACCGAACCCTGTTACTAAGCTACCCCGAGGTATACGGGGGATCTATTTGTGTATTGTTAACGCTGTTATTCTTCTATTCCGCTTTGTCGTCATCCGAAGAATCCTGACGCTCCAGATCTTCCGGAGTCAAACTTAGATTTTCGCGGATTGCATCCCGTACCACAGTTATTCGAGAATTAGTTTTATTGTCGATTTCAAGGACTACTTCATCAGGTTTGTTTTCACCACCCTTTTTAATCTCTTTTACCTCACCAATGATTCCGCCAATGGTCATGACACGGTTGTGCAAGGAGATATTCTTACGCAATACATCTTGCTTGCGGCGCTGTTTGCTTTGGGGCCGAATGATAATGAAATAGAACACGGCGAAGATCAAGAGCATTGGCATGAGCATATTGCCAATTCCCGGAGAAGCCCCGACACCTTCACCCGCCGCAGCGCCGCCATCTGCGCCACCGGCCTCGGCCTCCGCTAGTAGTACTGCTCCAAAGCGAGTAGCCAACACTGCTAACTGACTAAAAATGTAGTCCATTTGAATTGCTGTCCTAAGCTTATTTTTTCGTTCTCAGATGCATCACGCACGAGTTCACTCGATGCAATGACTGATACAACTGTCTTCCCGATATAATTTTCAGTGATATACCTGAAACAAAGGGATATACGAGCCTAATCGAGTTATCTTAAAGGGTTCTATAAATAGCCACAAGAGACCTGTTTCGGCATGAGTAGGCCTTGTCAATGCGATATGAACCATGATCGCAAAATACTTTGAGAGATCACACGCGAGTTGCAGAGAATTTACTGTAACCGTCGGTAAATAACGACCAGTGATACGAACGGACTATCGTTGCCAACCCACCATTTTTTCCCGGAGAAATTCTAAGTATCTATCCTGTTCAATGGCTTTGCGTGCAGCTGCCAACAATCGCTGGTAATAGGTCAAATTGTGAATGGACAGCAGGATGGGCCCGAGCATTTCCTTGGCAATAAACAGGTGTCGAAGATAGCCACGGCTGTGTTTACATGCCGCACACGGGCAATTCGGGTCAATGGGGCGGTTGTCTGTCCGATGCACGCTATTGCGTAGTTTAATTGGGCCTTCGTCTGTAAAGGCAAGTGCATTTCGGCCATTGCGAGTCGGCATCACGCAATCAAACAGATCGATCCCGCGCCGTATCGCTTCCAACAGGTCTTCCGGACGCCCAACGCCCATTAAGTAGCGGGGCCGGTCATCGGGTAGAGCAGGGCACGTCACATCAAGTGTCGTGTACATATCCTCCGGCGCTTCACCTACACTTAATCCGCCCACCGCGTAACCCGGGAAGTCCAGCTTGCCTAGTGCTTCAGCGCACCACACACGCTGCGCGGGATCTAATCCACCCTGCACAATCGCAAATTGAGCCTGCTGATCTGTTGACGACGCGTCTTTACATCGCTGGGCCCAGCGCACACTGCGCTCGCACGCATCGCGAATGGTCTTCTCGTCATTGGGAAGTGCCACAACATGATCCAACACCATGGCAATATCTGAACCAAGGGCTTCCTGAATCTCGATGGATCGTTCCGGAGAAAGGTTGATCGTGCTTCCATCAATGTGCGACTGAAAGGTTGCCTGCTCTTCGGTGACCTTGTTCATCGCTGCAAGGCTAAACAGCTGAAAACCTCCACTATCGGTGAGAATCGGACCATCCCACTGCATCAGGCCGTGGAGACCACCAAGCTCTTTGACCACTTGTTCACCGGGACGCAGGGACAGATGGTAGGTGTTTGAAAGCACCATCTCTGCACCGGTATCTTGGACCTGATCTATCGTCAGCCCTTTGACGGTTGCCTGAGTACCGACCGGCATGAACGCTGGTAACTGCACGTCACCGTGTGGAGTGGAGTAGACACTTCGTCGCGCAGAACAATCTGTCGACGCTGTAAGCAACGAAAATTGAAAAGCAGCAGCCGTGTTCATTTGATAACACGTCCTGGCACGCTATGGTGCCTTATTCGCCACGCAGTTTCAGGTTCATGGCAGTGAGCTTTTCACGAACTTCGTTGAGGCTGGTTACACCAAAGTTCTTGCTCTCTAACAACTCGTCGCCAGTCTTTCGCAACAATTCACCGATCGTGTTGATTCGCAGGCGAACCATGCACTTACGTGCACGAACCGAAAGATTCAGATCCGAAACTGGACGGTCGTATACAGCGGCTTCTTCTGGGGAAAGGTGAGAACGATCGACAACGACTTCTTCGCGGGCTTCATGAGAAAGCATGCCAAGCTCAAGATTCTTAGCGGATAGCATTTCCCGAATCTCGATCAATGACGTTTCGCCAAAGTTCTTACTTGCAAGAAGCTCCTGCTCGGTTGTACGTGCGAGATCACCAAGTGTTGCAACACCCATCTTTGCCAGGCAGTTTCTACTGCGAACCGACAATTCGAAATCTGTAACAGGAATGTTTAGCACTTGTGCCAGTCGATCCTGTGCCTTTTGAGCATCCAGATCAAAGTACTGATCATCAGACGCGATGGCGTCCTGTAGATACAGCCGTGCACGCGGTTCATCCGGATAAATCTCAAGTATTCGGTTGTAGCACTGTTGTGCACGGTCGTACTGATTGTGGTCTTCGTATAGCAGGCCAAGATTAAGCAACACACCAACGCGTGACGGGAACGTGGAAGCACTGCGTCGATACAAATCCATTGCCACGTCGTCATTTCCGCGACGATCATTCTCAACTGCCAACCCAAAGAGAGCGCCAGAGTGTGATTCGTCTATCTCGACGGCTTTTTCATACAGAGCGATAACTTCTTCCGGGTTGCCATTGGATGCAGCAACCGTTGCACCGCGTTGATATAGGTATTCAGCGGTCTGTCCGATTGGGCCATGCATATCATCGAGGATAGCAATCGCACCATCGTTATCTTTCTTTAAGCGACGCACTTCGGCTTCGGCTAACTTGCAAAAGTCTTCGTCGTAGGAGGCCAGACGAGCTTTTTGGAAATAGTCAATGGCGTTGTTATGGTCGTTCTTGGCTGCATAGCAACGGCCGATGTAGAACTGAGCAACAGCACCACCATCGGATTTTGTAGTAAGCTCTTGAAGTGCTCGGTCAAAGCGGCCAAGCAGATAGTAGCACACGCCGAGACGTGTACTCGTTGCCGGACTATGTTCCTCTTCAATTTCTAGTTCGCTTACACCGTCTCGTAAGACAGAGAACTGAGAAAAATCTTCACCGATAGCAGTTACGATTTGGTCAATTTGTTCCTTTCCAAAAATACCATTGGATAAGACGGCTGACTTGACATCAAACTCAATAACGCTTGCCATTCGCTGATTCCCCCGTAGATGGTCTGGAAGTTCAGATTAGTTACTAAAAACAGCTGTTTCCGAAAATGATCCCGGCCCGACTTTGTCGACTCATAACCGCGTTTCCGGCGTAAAAGCCAGCGGCGGGAGTCGAACCCGCAACCCCCGCATTACGAGTGCGGTGCTCTGCCAATTGAAGCTACGCTGGCGTACCTTCCCCACTGCAACAGTCGGAAACTAACACCCTAAAAGAAGTGCTTAGGGTAGTCAATAGCCTAGAGACAGGCGCACAAAAACAGCGAGGCTTAGGCGCGCCAACACACGTTGGCTTTGATTCCATCGTCAGGGGCAATTGAACAATGGTACCGTCCTACGCCCAAACCCCGCTGGGTCTAAGTTTTGAATGTTAAGCCTCTTGGTAACTCACACGCGTTTGCCTGTTTAGTACGTCGGCTCGGTCATCCTAACTTGTGGGTAACACCTGATACTTAAGCAATAGGTGTGCCAAAAGCGTGTCACCGGTGCCAGTTGCACCTTATTATTTTCATTTCGCAAAAAGTAAATGGGCCAAATCCCCAAGTTTTCCTGCTGTATGTAACCAAATACCATCAAAAATGAGTGCAAAAAACATCTGAAATACTGCCGATAACAGTAATAGTTACGGTAGCTCAACTCGAATCGACCTGTGTCATCGTGATACAATGCTGCAAAATAGAACATCTAAAACAGCTCAATTAAGCGTCTGATGGCCGATCTGCTTACCGAAAATAACATCGCAGTGATCGATGAAGACAAGCGTGATGTCGTTTTGCTGCTCAATCCAAAAGCAGGCAGGGGTTCAAGTAAAGAACAGGTTGATCAACTCTGCTCAGAACTTGAAAATCGTGGGTTTCGTTGTCACAGTGATACGAATCTATCCACGTTTACGAAAACGGTTGAACGATTAAGGCAAAACGGCGCTTTGAGAACCGTTGTGTCCGTCGGCGGTGATGGCACAATCAGTCTTCTTTTAAATACGATTGCACCTGATATCCCTATCACTATCTTTCCCCAAGGTACTGAAAACGTTCTGGCGAAATACCTAAAGCAACCAAAACAAGTTTCTCGACTTGCGGACATCATTGAACAAGGAAATTATGCGGTATTGGATGTCGGCGTTCAGAACGAACAGCGATTCTCCCTGATGGCAAGCGTAGGAATCGATTCTCAGGTCGTTCATACATTGCATGCCAAACGCAGCGGCCATATTCGTCACTGGTCATACATATGGCCGAGTATCAAAAGTGCTATCCGCTATCGTTATCCCAAGGTGCGGGTTCTTGCGTATGACGATCGAGGCACACAAGTGGCTGACGAACTTGGTAAGTGGGTGCTGGTTTTCAACACGCCACTATATGCCCGAAAACTTAAGTTTTGTCGGGACGGCGATCCGACAGATTCCAAACTGGATGTCTGCGTTTTTTCCGGTGGCACACTGTTTCACATGATGTGGTACATCTGTGCAGTTATGCTTGGATTCCATCATAAACTCAAGAGCACAAAGATCTTTACTGCCTCTCGCGTGGAATTAACGAGCGAAAAGTCCGAGGTATGCGTACAAGTCGACGGTGATCCTGCTGGAACGCTTCCGATCACGTGCGATTGCATCGCTGGTGAAATGAGACTGATGATTCAAGTCACAGATGACTCTGCATGAATCACATCGGCTGACTAATTCGATAACAACTCTGCCAAGGCTTTATCCCCGTCAGCCTGAACTGATTCGGAGTTATTGAGAATCTCCGTTGCCTTTCGCGTCTCTCCAATCGCGACATAGCATCGCGCCAAGTTGTACTTCGCAATATGGTGCAGCGGGTGGGAGTCACCTTCCGGCATCAATCGAGTTTCAAACCACTCGATGGCCTGTTGATAATTTCCTTCTTCCATATGCAGCATACTCAGCCAAAACGATGCAAGCCGTTTGGCCTTTATGAGGTACTGCTTTTGTTCTCTGACTCGCTTTGTGAATGCCAGCTTATTTTCGTTTTCACCTCGCACCAATCCAAGTTTTTGTTGAACTTCCTTTTCGCTTTCGAGTTTTTCCAGGTCGCCGTCGCTGATACGTGCAATCATCATAAACGTCCTTGCCCCATCCTGATGAATACCGTCTTCATCATCGAAGTCGATAAATTCACCTGAATAATACAGGTTACGCGCGACACGAATGGCGGGAACGTTCCGATANAGCTCACCTTCTTCCTTCAGGATTAACTCTGCTATNGGATCTCTCTCTCGGGCCTTTTGCATTATNGCCAGGCTGTACTCTTCTGCTTCGTACGCGGTCGTCCAAAGGACAGCCCGCTGCAGATCGAATTCCTGCGTCAGTTTTCTGGCCAGAAGCAGCACGTTTGCATAAAGAGTAAGCCGAAAGTCACCTGTCAAATGCCGCTGNAACATCGCCATTCGTTGTGAAAGCGCCATAGGGCTACCTTCGAGAAAAGCGATAAATTCATTGGCCGTCTCAGCCGCCACTTCAAAGCCATCATCGGAAAGGAGTGTGTGAGCCAAGTCTGCATTGGACTGCAAATCAGAAAGTCGCAACCAAACACCATTATTCGGATCAAGCAGTGGCATACCGTCATCACATGACACGAGCCAAATCTGATCACTGATGACGATTCCNGTGACCCACGGCATTCTGTTTTTTCTGTCTTGCGCAGCGGGGCCGATCATCAGNGTCTCTAATTGCTGCTGTCGTGCCAGCAACATGAAGATTCTTGCCCGTTGCCAGGAATCCGCTGTCATGTTGTCGAGAATTTGATTNGGGCGTTTGGTGTAACCGGGCCCGGCAAGCCCNTCGGAGGACGCAGTGACCTGAATGGCACCTCCCCCATCTGCTCCGCTGGAAGGATANCGNGGCAAGTCGATCAACTGCAGGTTACGGATCGTCCAGTCAAACAATGACATAGCGATACGCAACTGTGCACGATCANCCTTTGATAACTCTGTCGGTATCAGGCTTGCCCACAAGTCGTTATGAGCCTGATCACTGTATTTAACGACCCACTGTGAGATTCCGCTAAGCCACTGACATTCTCTCAGATAGAGTACATCCGCCGGGAAAAAGCGGTTTGGATCAGGATCGACTACATCGTCGTATTTGGTTAGATGTGCCGGAAGTTGATTNACCAAGGTCGGATAAATCCAGCTATCCTCATGGATTTCGCCGTCGAGCCAATGATTCAAATCNTATATCAACTCGTCNCTTATGCGTCCTGTGCGGTCGTTGTCGAGCCGCTTAAGGTTATCCAGACTCTGATGCAAGCTCTCTTGCTCAGTCTCCGTTTGTTCCAGTACGGAAACGTCGAGTGTGCCACGATCCCGGCAACCACTAATNCCAATAACNAGGAGNGAGCAAATCAGCGGAATTACGATATAACGTACGTGTCTTTTCATGAATTAAGTCTAATCTGCCGGTGCACAATTCCATGTGCTAAGTAATAGAATCTCTGATCGCACAAAGCTGTTCTAAAAGTGTCTGCACTTCAGTCAATGGCACCATGTTCGCACCGTCACTGGGCGACTCATCCGGTTNAGGATGCGTTTCTAGGAAAACCCCGTCCACGCCGATGGCCACAGCAGCTCGCGCAAGTGGCGGTACCATTTCTCTTTGGCCACCAGTGGTNTCACCACGGCCTCCCGGTTCCTGTACGCTGTGAGTGGCATCAAAGATCACTGGAACCCCGAAATTTTGCATTTCCNGGATACTTCGCATGTCATTTACGAGCCGGCCATAACCAAAAAACGTCCCACGCTCGCACAACAGCACATCATTNCAGCCCGATTCAGTGAGTTTAGATANGACGTTTTCCATATCCGACGGTGCCATGAATTGACCTTTTTTTACGTTGACAGGTTTTCCTGTCCTTGCTGCCGCAACCAGTAAATCTGTCTGTCGGGCTAGAAAAGCAGGGATCTGTAACAAGTCGCACACCTGACTGCTGGGCAATGCCTGTTCAGGTAAGTGAATATCTGTTGTCACCGAGATTCCGACAGCATCTTTGACCCTTTCAAGAATGGCCAGCCCGTCGTCCAATCCCGGTCCGCGATATGAGTGAATGCTTGTGCGATTCGCCTTATCAAACGAAGCCTTGAAAATGAATTGAACAGGTAGCCCTTCGCAGATCTCTCGTAAATGCTCCGCTATATGCATGGTGAGATCAGCAGACTCAATCACGCATGGTCCGGCGATTACCATCAAGGGCGCACCACGACCACATGCGGCAGAACCAATGGCAACCGGATTATTTGATTGAGAGCTCAGCTGATTACACTTCCAGAAATCGACATGCTAACTCGCCCGAGGCACGATTATGTCGATCTTGTGCAAAAAAACCTAGTGAGATTTGGGGATTTATGGCGTGATCGGTGACTAACCCAAATGCGATTCCCGTAGATTTCGGAGCGACGTCACCACTGGCTTGGGGTTACCTTCAGAATCCAGAAGTCCTGCCATCGGATGATTTGGATTATCCTGATCACTCAGTTGATTCCAAAAGACAGCCTGCACAATTGGCTTGGCCACGATCAACTCCATTAGATGCATGATGCGCTGCTCACTCCACGTGGACGCCACATCCACGACACTGTTTTCATCCTTTGAGGGCGGTAATCCGATGCCGTGAAAACCAGGTGACGTGTTGTCGCTTGCAACGCTTTCGTTAGGTAGCTGGAGACTAATCACCAGAGGCAATTGCAACATACTCCAGCGGTTTAGAAGTCGACTGATTTCCAAAAAGTCTCGCGGTAAGGAATGCTGTTCGTGTTCACCAAGTTTCAAGTCGATTCCAATACCGTTGATACCAATATCTGCTCGTGCTAATGCGTCGGCGAACTGAATTGGAGCAAGATCACACTGTCGTGTTGCCATGTAATCGCCCCACGGCTGGTCAAATGTGATCAGCACTGGTGTTTGTCGATCGATCTCACGAATAACCTCGACAACGTCCACAGCCAGACGCACAATCTGCTCTTCGCTAAACCGCATCGGGCCACCGATGTTGAGGCCGGCAGAACTGATCCACGCATGCACGCGTCCTTTATATCGGGTCACCACCTCTGCCACATATTGTTTCATGTACGATTGAAACGTTGTGAAATCGTTATCCCACAGATAAACCCAATCCGGTAAATTGTGATCGAGTTGAATGATCGGACCGCCGATTACTTTGACATCTTGCTGATGGACCCAGCCCAGTACACGGTCCACATCGTTAAAGTGATATTTCCCAGCATCCGGGGAACACTCTCGCCAATTAAATGGCACAACAATGCTATTCATGGCACCGCTGATTTCGTGCATGGCGGCATCATCTTGCGGTAGTTTATCAAGCCTGGTGCCAAGTAATGTCCCAAGCTGGTCGTTGGAATTTTTCCGTTGATCAATCAATTGCCGTGCATCGGTAAGGCAGAGTTCGTCGATCACATCAAGCGTCAGCGTGATGGACTCCTCTGCGGCCCTATATGCCTGCTCCGGATTTTCCCGACCCGTCAGTGCTTCCATTAACCTTTGTTTTGCAAGCCCATACTTCTGATACAACTTGTCACCGATATCCGCACCTTCCAGTCGCTCGTTTAAGTACGTCTGTAATCGGAAAAGAGTACCCCGGGCCACCTCTAACTCGAGTTGATACGGATGCTGACTTTCCCGCAACGAAGTGGTGGGCAGCAGAATTTCGCCGTGGCTCTCAGATTGCCATGGGACATGAAAGTGACCGGACTCATGCGTCGGTTTATCCACGTGAAGGGCATCTTTACCTACAACAATCTCGCCGTGCCAGGGAATCCCTTCGATTCCGGTGACAAAGGCACGTTCCAACAGCCGGTCTGTAAACCGGTTTCGGTCGGTCGTCTGAAAACTAATGCGCCCCATCGCACATATGCCATTCGGTAATGCTTTAGCAGTTGTTGAAAAACAACCAAGTCATATTAAATAGAAAGGTGCAACAACTCGGCGCACCTCACGAACCGTGAAGTGTAATAGACTTCACCATCGCATTCAATGAGTCAGCACATGCAGCAGAAAGCTTGTAAAGGTATGTAGCCCAATGCAGCACTCAAAAATGACCTTTATTAAAACATGGCACTTATACTGACCGGTTGTTTTGACAAGCGGTTGTAGTAGTTAGAATAAGAAGTAAATTCACCTCATCCAACTTGTTGAACAACTTCGAAATTAAAAGTGGCATATCTAAAGGCAAAAAACGGACCACTCGCCGGACAACGTCTTGAATTGATTGAAGATTCAACCGTTCTTGGCAGGTCACCCGAGTGCGATATCCAAGTAGAAGACTACGCGGTTAGCAGAAAGCACGCCGTGCTTCACCTGCAGGATAATCAGTTTCTCGTTGAGGATCTAAAGAGTCGTAATAANACATATCTGAACGACATCGCACTTGGCGATGGAAAACACCAGTTGCGAAATGGTGACAAGATCGGGATTTGTGATGTCGTCTTTCACTTTTATCAGGACTTCGGCGACTCACTTGATGACAGTTCGATGGCATCAGGACTCTCGGTGCTTTTTGGCGACAGTGAACCGGTTGGTGGCTCCACCATCATGTCCAAACTGGATGTGCATAGCAGTGGTGGCCAAGTCCACTTAACCGCCAGCCCGCAAGTCACGCTCAACGCACTAATCGAGATCACCCAGAGTCTTGGAAAAGCACTGTCACTTGATGAAGTCTTGCCGACTGTTCTGGATTCACTATTTAAAGTATTCGTTCAAGCAGACCGTGCATTTATTGGTCTACTGGATGAACACGGGACACTCGTGCCACGTTGGTCCAAGGCCAGGCGTGATGACTCCGATGAAACGATTCGGATCAGCCGCACCATTGTCAATCATGTGATGGACCTGCGTCAGGCTGTCCTGTCAGCGGATGCGGCATCAGATCAACAGTTCGATGCCAGCCAGAGTATTGCTGATTTCCACATCCGATCCATGATGTGCGCACCATTATTTGCCACCGANGGATCTGTCCTAGGTGTTCTCCAAGTCGACACCGTGGAACGCAACAAGCAGTTTAAACAGGAAGATTTGGAAGTGCTTGCAAGTGTTGCCTCGCAGGCTGGAATCGCCATTGATAACGCCAAACTGCACGAAGATGCTCTGAAACAACAACAACTNCATCGCGAACTGGAATTGGCCAACGAAGTTCAAAAAGGATTTCTGCCTAACAGTCGGCCTGACATCGAAGGCTATGAATTCTATGACTACTACAAGCCAGCAAACCAAATTGGCGGTGATTACTTCGACTATCTGCAACTCACCGACGGTCGCTTGGCGATTATCGTTGCAGATGTTGTCGGACACGGAGTCGCGGCGGCATTGCTGATGGCAAAGCTATCAGCCGAAGCACGCTATTCTCTCGCAGCGGAAGACAATGCCGCCGACGCACTGAAACTATTAAACGATCGAATGTCCGGGCTAAGCCTGGATCGATTCGTGACACTGGTGCTCATCGTGCTCGATCCGATAACACACGAAGTTACCGTAGTGAATGCCGGACATATGGCACCACTTCATCGCACCGCTGATGGTAACATCATCGAAGAAGGAGAGGACATCTCCGGCATTCCTGTGGGCATCATGGAAGGCATGGATTACGAGCAATTTACGTTTAAGCTCGAGCCAAACGAATCGGTGGTCATGTATACAGATGGAATCACNGAAGCACCGAATGCGCTAGATGAACTCTATGGTGACGACCGTGTGCTGGACCTGGTGAAACAAACCGGCGGAAGTGCGGAAGAAGCCGGTACCACGCTATTGAACGATGTGCTCGCCTTCATGGGTGATACCGAGCAGTTCGACGACATGTGCATCGTTGCCGTGAAACGGACGTAGCTGTTGTAATTTAGAGCCTGAAATCTTACGGTCGTAGGAATCCTGTACTACGCTCTGCGGCGCAGTCGCTTCAACAAACCTTCACGCTCGGNCGGTGTTGATTCCTCAAATACGGAATCATCTGCATGAATCAGCCAGATGTTTCGGTATCGTACCGGGTCACTGTGGTTCTGTAAGAGAATTGGCATTTTAGTAGGTGCTTCCTGTTGTCCTGCACCCGTTTTAGCGATGATCTCGTAATTGGTATGAACCGGGACTCCGTTGTGGTAGACGGTAATGCGGGCATTTTCTGTTTTTTCACCGGCTTCGTTCCAACGCGCGGCACGAAAGTAAATATCGTAAGTTTGCCATTGAAGCGGTGGTAAACACATATTTACATCTGGTGCTTTTTGCCGATACAACGCTGCACATTCGTTTTGAACTCCATCAAGCCCAAACGAGTCGAGTACCTGAACTTCATAGCGTCGCTGAATATACACGCCACTGTTTCCACGTGCCTGCCCGACACTGTTTGGCATAAATGGTGTCTTGAACTCGAAATGCAAACGAAAGTCACCTACACCAAACCCCAATAATGCGCCCTGCATCAGAAGGCCGTCCTCGGTCATTTGGGCGCCGTCTTCAAAATGATCAGTATTTGACCCATCAAATACAACCACTGCTTCTTCCGGGGGTTCAAGCCCAAGGCTCGGGCTGCCGCGTTCAATACGACGTAGCTTGCCAACGGCACTTCCCGTTGCTGAGTCTTGAACGTTGGCCGTACCATCGATAATAGACACAATAATCCCATTTTCATCGTTCGTGAGATTCGTAATCCCATTACTTGAGGATCCCGTCAAAGTGACTCTATCACTGCCATCCCACCCAGCACCTGGTAGGCCGCCACTCAGGAGAACCGCTTCAAACTTTGATTCACCACGTGCAATCACTTGCAGTCCGACGCGTGTTCGAAATAGCCCGCCTTGCTTCATTCCTCCAACATATTCACCTTGAATCGAGTAATCCTTGCCGGATTCTTCAATGGTGGTATAAGCCACGCGGTCCTGAGCAATGGATACTGTTGTGATCCACGAAATCAAAACAAGGACGCTTAGAGTCNCAAAAACACGGTTCATTGGAAAACACACTCTATATACAAATAGGCAAAATGGGGGAAACAGGAAAACCGGTAAAACACCAGTTTGATTAGGCAAAAGTGTCCGTGCAAGACCGCAAGACCNCAATTGGAAAGGACGAGCTGTTTCGTGACGGTCGTCTGACGCGTGGCCGTTGAGTCCGTTGTGAGAATCCGCAAACCTGCGATGGACTGCTGNCAATCGCCAACTAAAGCTAGCCCGCAGGGACTTGAACCCCGACCAATAGAACCAGAATCTATCGTGCTACCAATTACACCACGGGCCAGGGTGTACAGGCGTTAATATAAGTCGGTTTCATTTACGGTCAACCACCACTAACAGCATGGCACTCCCAAAGCGGGTGATCGATCCGCTACGGCGAGTAAACTCGAGTGTTGTTTGCTCAGGGCTACTTGGCTGTTTGTTACTNNGGAATGTAGTTGAGTGTGTAGTACGCCTGCGCGTGCAGCAGGGGCAGGCCATCAGAATTTCGTACACCGTCCATGTGAAGCTCATGGACGTGTCCCCGCTGCAGACCGTCTACATATAATCGGACCGCCATCCCGTCATCACTTGCCACTGCTCTGGTAATCGTGGGCTCGGTGTGATCCACTTCCGGGCTGCCGTAGCTCGACTGGAAGATATAGGTATAGGTTGACATCTTGTATGACTCGAGATTTGTTACGGTGGTTTCATCCACAGGTTGAGTAAACTTCAACTCAAATCCATCTTTTCTGGCTGACATCGTATGCACTTCAAATGGCAACTTGCCACTCCACACGATTCGATCTAGTGCATACGGCTTGTTACCGCGTGATCCCCAACCACGATTTGTACCACCAACAAACATAGCACCACTCGGATCTATATGAGCTGAGAGACTGCCACTTCCAAAACCACTGCGGAATGGGAAACAGGCGCCCTGGTAGTGACCGTCCACTTTTTCTAAAGCCACTCTCATCATGGTGCTAAAAGTTTGATCACCGACAAACATTTGGCCGGCAAACGGACCAAATTTCCCTTTGGTTGTGTCCGTAACAACGCCACTAGCACTTTGTCCCATCTTCTTNTANGGGAAGAGGATCGCCGGTGGCTCGTACTCCGGAATCTTATCTGCTTCCGCCATGATGCGGCTCCCACTCTGAGGATCCTGTGGACGTGGCCCGATTGCGTCGGTGTTTTCGTACCAGCGGTTACCACCTGGATGTCCCTGAAAACTACCGGGCCTTAGCCACTTCAGCGAGCACGTGCCATTCCATGGCCCCTGATTATCGGTATAGAACACATCCCCAACGGCATTCATCCCGATTCCGCCGGGACTTCGAATACCGCTACATGTCGGAATCACTTCGCCCTCTGGTGTGATTCTCAGACACCAGCCGCGATACAGGCTGTTGCTATTNAATGAACCGGTTAANCACAGGACGACCCAGATATTGCCATCCTTGTCAAACTTGGAACCAAAAGCGTATTCGTGATAATCACCATCAATTTCCCAGCCGTCTGATACCGAATAGAAGATATCACCAATATCATCCTTGTCCGTGTCTACGATTTTGGTAACTTCACCTCGCTGAGTGGCAAACAAAGCACCGTCACGATATGCCAAGCCAAGCACTTCGTGCAAACCTCCGGCAAAAAGCCCAAACTCCATTTCTTCAGCTGTTTCGGCNAGCGGTTTATCCACTAAGTAGATATCACCGCGCCGTGAGGCCACNGCCAGTTTCCCGGANGGCATCATNTCAATTGCACTGGCTTCAAGGACTACGCCATCAGGAATGGGCAGCGCCAGCATTGGATAGTAGTCGGCTTCTGTTGGCAGNGCGTCATCCTGCGCCACGACAGGAGTCACAACCAGCCCAAGCAAAATGGCACTTATTAACGTCCGTTTCATGATTTAACTCTCACCGCTCTGTAGACCAATTAATCTCTTACAAAAAACNCCGGCACTACCATTCGTACCGTTGGATAATCTCTGCGACAAACTTGCCACGAACACGCTTCCACTTCACCGGCAGCAGCACTTCGGTTTGGTCACCGGCTTTTCTGAGTATTGGCTCGCCAACGTCGCCGCTGACCTTGATTACCAATTCATCACCGACAACCACAGCGCCGTCCTCGCCCTGAACTACATCTTTAGCAACATGAGCCCTCAGGTAGAAATGTTCCGGTTCGGANTCACTCGTNAACGTGAATTCCCTATTTACTGCTGGAAANTCACCGTCATCTTCTGGATTCGGACGATCGTGAATATCCACCCCGTTGTAACTGTAAAGGAACGTTGGCTTTCTTTTATCACCCTCAAGTGCATAGCCTCCAAAGCGATATCCATTTTCCTTTGGCTTTCCAGTAGGCCATACCGTTTCCTGCGAATCGAGAATGGCAAAGGCAGGCTGATTGGGTAACGTCAGCAAATTATCACCAAGCGGGACCTGGTAACCCTGACCACGGCCAGTCCAGTGTTTTCCGGCATCTATAAATGCTCCNTGCCAAAGCAGTGGNAACGACATTTGATTTGCATCAAATGCGACATTGGCCTTTTCCGGGTATCCGACACCGATCGCTCTGGAACCCGCACCTTGAATNAAGTTTCGATAGATTACCGCTTCATCAAAGACGTACAACTCCATGCTATTACCGCCCAGTCCTTGAGGAATCTGTGCTTTATCACCATCGGTCAAGTACAACCAGATTGACTCGACCTGTTGCTGTACAGATCCGTCGAGCACAGCTGGCAGCAAGACCTGACCATTGGGCCAAGCCGATGGCATACGTGTTCCCGGCCTGAGTGCCGGCGGATCTACAATGTAGCGGCTGAACCAGTCGTGCTTGAGCCGTTTTGTCATCGTATCCAGTGCGATGGCCTGAACACCCGTTGCTTTGTGTGGCCCGAACGTGTGGCATTTCACACAGGAATAACCTCGTGAGCCAACCAAGCGACGTCCAGCGACTTTCATTTTCTTTTCACTGAANAAGTTTTCTAATTCAGGCTGCTTCTTCTGCTCATCNACTTGCGCAAATAANTCATGNATATCTCCGACGTTAGNACTNGAGAAACGGGGCATCTTCGTAAACATATACGGNCGATCCTTGGCGCCATTTTCCAGTACGTGCTTCATCCATTCGCCTTGCAGCTTGTCACCGACTCCAGTCAGGTGCGGAGGAATTCTCGCTTCATCACCCATCTCTTTCTGATTCGTATCGAAAAATGAGTTTCGTTGCTTCTCTGGTCCACCAACACCGTCGCGTTGGTGGCACGCATAACAATTAAACCGGGTCATCGTCGTTGCGATCTGGCTCTTCGCGTCACGTTGGAGTTTGTCACCAGACTTGATAAACGCCAATGCAGCTGACAAATCTCGCTTTTGCGAATCCGACAAATTGTACTTTGGCGCTTTTTCNCCGCCAGAAAGACATCCACTGTTATCCTTGAGTGCAACAAGAGGCTGTGCGCTATATCGAGGCAAATCCAATTCCGCTTTGTCCATCTTGTGACAGTTCGCACAACCGTTTGACAGGAATAGATCCTTACCGCGTTTGGCCATTTCCANATCGACCATCAGTGGCTCTGGCAAATTGGAATCTTCGATGGATTTTACCTTCAGAAACGTTGACATGTCCTGCTTACCAAACCCCGGGCCTTCGATATCACAGTACAACTCCTGCCCACCACCGGCTTCGAAATATTCCACCACGATCGTGTGATCACCGGCTTTTAAATCCATTTGATAATTCTTGCGAACCACTGGATGAATCCCGTCGACCTTCATGATTTCCTGACCGTCGATAAGCATACGGGCACCGTCGTCTGACCCAATATGAAGCGTGTACTTGCCATCTTTTGGCAATGTCAGAATNCCGTTAAAGACAACGGCAAAATTATCACGCCGCGGTCCGACTTCCACNTTGAATCCGGACACTTCACCTTCCAAATTCGGCTTCATTTTTGAAAAATCAGGCAGGTTCTGCAGGGTAACTTCGTAGTATTTAAANGACAAGTTCGGCGGCAACTGCAAATCCCGAAGCANGTAAGCGGCAACTTGATTGGCCTGATCTCCGCCGAGATTAAGATTTGGCATNCGACCGGAGTGCCGCACCTTCAGCGGATCCTCAAGAAAGTACCGAAGACTGGTTACCGTATATTTCGACGACAGGTCTTTGGGAAACGGCACGCTTGTCGGCAATTTGACAGCATCTTCTTCCGGCAGGTCGTGACACGCCATGCACCCGACAGTTGTAAATAACTGCCGTCCTTTATTTACGGTCTCAGCGGTGAAATTTGATTCACCAACGGCACCGGTGGAGGCAAGAAAGTGTGCGATGTGATTAATACGCTCTTCACGTGATTTACCTCCAACATCCTGCATTACGTCCGGCATCGTCGTGCCGGGTTTATGCGACTGGGGAGATGTAATGAAGCCTGCTAAATACCCGCTTCTTACCCGGCCACCAATACTCGATAGATCCGGTGCGGCTTTAACGGAAATTTGATCCTTCAACTCATCTGGTATCGCATGGCAGCTCGTGCAATTCAGTTCACCCAAAAGTAGTAGGCCTGCATCGACAGATGCTTCCTCAGACTCTGAAAAGAACCGGTTNTATCCCGGTACTACCGGTGCCGCATTAAGCACCTCTGTCAGAAGTATGCACGCACAAACAAAAGCAGTAACAGACAAAAATCGATGTGTATTTTTCATAGCAACTCTGGACNCGCACCCGAAATTTCAGGTAGCGGAATCTAACTAAAAACTGAATTCATTCTGGCTGATCATCGATGATATAGAACTCAGCGACCGTTCAACATGAAGCAACCGTTATAGTATTAATTCCTACAGAATTGCAACNGCGCCGAATACGAGCGGCGTTGCTCCCCCATAGCCGAAACAACCGCCACGTGTGCATAATAATGTGCTCAGATACGTTGCAACTTCTTCAGGTACTTTGCCGTATCTGTAGCAGTTGTGGTGACAATTTAGCCACAGGCGAATACTGAGCAATCATTGAGGCGCTCACACCAACATTCCACTGGAGACAGATAGCCGTTATGGAAATGGATAAATTAGTTTCGTTGTGTAAGCGTCGCGGATTCCTTTTTCAATCAAGCGAAATCTANGGTGGCATTAATGGTTTCTGGGACTACGGTCCACTCGGCGTGGAATTAAAGCGGAATGTAAAAGAAGCATGGTGGCGGGACATGGTCTCCGGCCATGATGACCTTACGGTCCATGATGGCGCACCGTCCACTTACGAAATGACCGGACTGGATTGCACGATCATCATGCACCCACAGGTTTGGAAGTGCTCGGGGCACTATGACCTGTTCCACGATCACATGGTGGATTGCAAGGAATCTCAAAAGCGCTACCGCTATGACCAAATCCGNGGCCGNTGGGTCACTGCAAAGGGTCAAAAGATCTTTGCAACGACCATGGCCGAAGCTTCNGAAGAACAATCAGCCGTGGAACGAAGCACGCTGAAATTCTTCAACTTGCGAAACAAACACCTNGACCAGCTTCAATGGGATGGCGATTTTATGCCGCTTACCGAAGTGGAAGACAACGACGTGGTACTCGCCCCTGACGCCAAGACGCTCGGCACACTAACAGAGCCNCGCGAGTTCAACTTGATGTTTAAGACCATCATCGGTGCACTTTCAGGTGAAGAAGGAACAGCATTCTTGCGACCTGAAACGGCCCANGGCATCTTTGTGAATTTCAAAAACGTTCTCGACAGCACCCGGGTTCGACTACCTTTTGGAATCGCTCAAACAGGTAAGAGCTTCCGTAATGAAATCACGCCACGAAATTTCACTTTCCGATCNCGTGAATTCGAACAAATGGAAATCGAGTTCTTCTGTCATCCCGATCAATCTCAGCAGTGGTACCAATACTGGCGTGACAGACGCATGCAGTGGTACACGGACATGGGACTAGATGNTGAACGACTTCAGCTTCGTGAACATCATGAAGACGANCTAAGTCACTATTCCACAGGAACAGCTGATATCGAATACGCATTCCCGTTTATGCCGCCAGGAGAATACGGGGAACTNGAAGGTATTGCTCATCGGGGCGACTTCGATCTACGCAGTCACATGGAAGGAAAGCTGGATCCAAATACCAATCCACTTGAAGTCGAAACAAATGAGCACGGTCAGCCGAAATGGCGTGGCAGTGGTAAAGACTTGAGTTACAGAGATGACCTGAGTGGAGAAAAGTATGTCCCACACGTAATCGAACCAAGTGCCGGTGCCGACCGTGCTACCCTGGCATTTCTATGCGAAGCCTATACAGAAGACGAAGTGCCCGATGAAAAAGGCAATATGCAGGTGCGAACGGTCATGAAATTCCATCCTAGACTTGCGCCGATCAAGGCAGCTGTATTCCCCTTAGTGAAGAAAGATGGCATGCCCGAAGTCGCCAAGAAGATTTATTCGGAGCTCAAGCCACACTTCAACGTATTCTATGACGAAAAGGGAGCCGTTGGTCGCCGCTATCGTCGCCAAGACGAAGCAGGTACCCCGTATTGCATCACGGTTGACGGTCAAACGCTCGACGACAACACCGTCACAATCCGAGACCGCGATTCACTTGTGCAGGACAGAATCCCAGTGGATCAGGTCGTCAAGGAAATCCAGGATCGCCTACAGTCCTAAGCTCAACGGTAGCAGAGAAAGAAGACNGAATACGAGGAAGCCTTGAGGCCATGCGGCNACAATGTTACCTGGATTNCATTCCCGCTATCGATTGAGATTTTTCATATCCTGACGGATAAACTGCACGAGCAGGTCGATTTCCTTCTCGGTAAGAAACTCTTTGAATGCNGGCATGCGGTCATTGTTATCCGCACCATCATATCCATACATCGAAGAGTGACTTGGGTCACTGATCATCTGACGGATCCAATCCGCGGAAGCATAACCGGTTAAATCGGGGCCACCACCAATCTCTTCATTTTCTTTGTAGCTGTGGCAATCCGTGCAAGCTGTACCGTAGTCATTCCAATCACCGTTTTGGATCAACTCATTTCCTTCTGCAATGGCATCTACTTCGTCGGTCAATGGCTCGTATACCAAGCCGGCCTCTGCTGATAACGCCTTAGCAATTTTAGTAATCTGATCATCGAAGTCGCCGTTTAGGCCGTTTTCGACAAAGTCAACCATGGAACCAGCTCGATGTGCCGTAGCGCCAAAGTTATCAACTGACTTGATTTTTTCCGGTGTCAGCACATTTTTGATCCAGTTAACGCTTCCAAATCCGTACAGGTTAGGCGCTCCGAAATCAGATCCAGATTCAGCATCCCAGCCCTCCGGCATATTCGGTCCGGCAAATTCACCAAGTTCAATACCTTCGGTAGACGGATCATCATAAGCGTGGCAGCTTGCACATTTTGCTTTGAACAAACGCGCACCCATGATTTCAGGATCATTGCGTAACAACTCCAGAGGACCTGCTACTGGAATTCCCTGATAGTCAATCAAGGCCGCAATGCGATTGTAGTCCCGTTCAGCCGCCTCTTTGTCACGATGAAAGCGTGCNGCTTTGTCATGCTTCTCGAGTTCCACCTTGTCACTTGGATCTGAACTCTCTCGTACTTCAGCCAGGCGTTCCTCAGACAAAGTGTAGTTGTCTTCCTGCATNGCTTCGAATGTCAGATAACCGGCGCCAAGGAATAAGAGTCCCATTACTGAAACATTGATNAAGTGTCCGTTGAACAAGTGACGAGGGCGGAANTTGGCGATTAAAGGCATNATGAAGAAGAAACCAAAGATCAAGCCGGGAACAACAATGGCACCGACAAACTCACTCTGGAATTTCTTGAGCAATTGGAAGAGGAACAGGAAGTACCATTCCGGCCGTGCAGCATCGAAGGCCTTGGTTGGTTCAGCTGGTGGCCCAAGTTCAGCACCTTCACGAGCGATCGCGATCCAGAAGATTAAGGCAAACAGTATGGCACAACCAACGGCATCTTTAAGGACCTGTTTAGGCCAGAAGTATTCGTCGCCACGTTTGTCACTGCTATGAGCTGTAATACCGTGCTTACGGAACAGTGCCAGGTGCAGCACCAAGAACCCGATAAGCGCACCGGGTAACACAAGCACATGAAGTGCGAAGAAACGAGTCAACGTCAAGTTACCGTATTCAGTACCACCGACGACCATCTTCTGCATCGCGGCACCACCGGGTGGCAATGTCATCAGATTCGTGGCCACTTTCGTTGCCCAGTAGCCTTTTTGATCCCACGGAAGGAGGTATCCAGTAAGCCCTAAGCCAAACGTAATGAGCATCAGCACCAAACCGAGCCAGTAATTAAACTCACGTGGCTTCACGTACGCTTTCTCAAGTACAACCTGCAGCATGTGAATCGGCAGCAATACCACCATGGCTTGTGCCATGTAGTGGTGAATACCGCGTAACAGCCAGCCACCGCTCAATTCATTCTGGATGTAATAAACGCTGGCCCATGCAGTTGTACTACTCGGACTGTAACTCATCGCGAGAAACGTACCAGTGATCATCTGGGTTACAAAGGCAAACACCAACATTGAGCCGGAGATATAACGCCATTTGGAACCACCAGGAATATTCTCGTAGAGCGCTTCCTTGGTTAGTTCCTGAATCCCTGTACGATTGTCCGTGAATTCAAATAATTGTCTGAGAATACGCATGTGGCTTTACGTCTTAGATAGATGTGTATGTTGATAGCGTTTAGCTGACAGGATTCTTCTCATGGACGCCTGTATAGAATTCCATGAACTCGACATAGATTTCCATATTGTCGCCATCTGCGATTGGTTTGAGCACTGTATCAAGTCGATCGAGTGATCTCGGACTCGGGTTGTCCTTTCCGCCGACGGTTCGCTTAGCACCGCTTAGCTCGAATTCACTATTGTGACAGGGACAGAGCAGGGCATTCGTATTTCCGTCATAAGAGACGCTGCAACCCGCATGAGGACAGGTTGTTTGGAGGCAGTCGATTTCGCCCTTCTTAAGGACTTTCTTTGAACCATCCTCTAATTCAATTTCCAGATCTCCTGGGAGCTTTCTCAGATAGACCGAACCGATTGGTTGGCGAGGAATAAAATTCCATGCATCATATTTATCAGAAATCACTTCGAAGCGCTGTGGTGTGCCATCTTCCGGTAGAGAATCGGTGGTTGCTACCAGATAGTGTCCTTCTTTAACATCGCCACTACCCGTATTGTATTTGCTCGGCAACTCTCGTTTGCGGAAGGGGTCGAAAACGAATCCCCAAAGGCCTGCAATGACCGGGCCGACACCGAGGCAAACGCCTAACAGCCCCGTAGATGCCTCCAATATAAAGCTACGGCGTTCCGTGCCGGATGCTGATTCAGCTTCATCACCGGCTTCATTGTCCAGGTCTTCACTCATGCCAGATTGGACTCCCAATTTTCAATAAATCGATAGCTTGCGATACGTGAAAATGCACACGGCATCGTGCTAGCTGTTCGTTATCAGCTTGTCGGGGATCTCAGGAGGGATCGTGCGGCTCGGTCTGTGGGTGGGTCGCGATCCATTCATTACATTAGCTTGAATTGACCACGCAAATTCCAAGTACATGACATCCATGTCAATCAGGCATCAAGCACGACTCGTGCACTATGCCTAAACGATAAACGAGATGTTCCCGTGCTGAACTAATTGTGCAACCGCTGGCAAACTGCGTCAAGCACTGTCGACTTGGCTTCGTCAAACGAGCCATCAATTCCAGCGCCGGCAGCCGCTTTATGACCGCCGCCTCCAAAGTGACCGGCGATCTCACTGCAATCGAGCTCACAGCGACTGCGAAAGCTTAATTTGTATACATTTGGGTTTTGCTCAACCATGATCACAGCAACTTCCGTTCCGGAAATCGTGAAACAAAGATTTACAAGATCTTCGGTGTCGGATGGCATCGCACCAGTTTTTTCAAAATCACTGATGCGTATATGCGTAAATGCAACACGCCCTTCATTACTGATCTCGATTTTGGATAATACCTCTCCACGTAGCTTCACCCGACCAAGCGTATTGCGTTCATATAACTCTGCGTAGATTTCCGACGGACTCGCACCTGCAGCCACAAGCGCAGCTGCACAGTTGTATGTACTGCTTGATGCGGATGGAAATCGAAACCAACCCGTATCAGTGCTCAATGCGGCAAACAGAGGTCGTGCAATCGACTCCGTCAATTCAACACCCAAATGCTCTGCAAACTGAAACACAAGCTTACCGGCCGCTTCTGCACTAGTATCCTTAAAGAACTCGGTACCTAAATCATCTTCACTTTGATGATGATCCAGTACGATTTTACGACCTGGAAATTCTCTCAATGCATCGCCCATCGGCCCTAGCTGAGCCCATGCGCTTGTATCAAGGACCATAAATACATCGCGACTCGACAATTCAGTAATGGAGATATCTTCATTAAGCACTTTGATGCGTTCGGTTGGATCGATGAAGGCCAGATTCGGAGGTGTTCGTTGTCCGTTGACGATGATTACATCTTTTCCTAGTGCCTCAAGTACACCTGCCATCCCAAGCTCACTGCCCAGGGCATCGCAATCCGGGCGAATGTGGCTGGTCAGTACAAAACTCTGGTTACTATTTATCACGTCGGCAAGTGCCGGCCAATCAACTGCCATCTGAGGACTTCCTTCATTTAGTCGCCTCTGCCGGTCCTGTGCTCAATGAAACACAGCCCGCGCAGATGCGATATCTATCTCTAATTGTTTCTTTAATTGATCTGCATTATCAAATGTGCGTGTTTCTCGCGTTTTCGACAAGATGTCGACCTCAAGAACTTGCCCATATAGATCACCGGTAAAATCGATGACATGCACTTCAAACTTCAACGCGTGTTCGCCAAAAGTGGGATTTGGACCAATGTTAATCGCGGCTGCAAATCTATCATTTCCAACAAGTGCCGCGCCCGCATAAACTCCTTCTTCTGGGATCAGCGTGTCAATGGCTTCGAGATTTGCTGTTGGAAAACCAATTTCGCTTCCTCGCTTTACGCCGTGTGTTACCATACCGCGGACACGATAAGGCTCAGTTAACATTCGATTTGCTAGTTCCGCATTTCCACGTTTAAGACTGTCTCGTATTCGGCTGCTGGAAACCATTTCGCCGTCAGTTTCCACCGGATTAGCAATCTCAAGCGTGATGTCGTGTTGATGACAAAGCGATTGCAGTTTCTCAATTGAACCGCCTCGGTCCTTACCAAAAGCGAAGTTTGGCCCTTCGACCATGGCCGATACACCGAGTTGCTCCACGATGATTTGTTGAAAAAACTCCTCGGCCGTCAGCTCAAGCAATGCACGGTCGGTCGGGTAGACCACCATGGCATCAACACCCTGTGACTTTAGGAGAGTCGCTTTTCGAGTAGTCCATGTAAGTGGTGGCGGTGCCAACTCCGGCCGGAGTAAACGCACAGGATGCGGGTCAAACGTGAACACAATGGCCGGACCACCGGAATCTGCAACGAGCGACTTCAGTTGTCCAATAATAGAAGCATGACCACGGTGCACACCATCAAAGTTACCGATACTCACCGCACCACCACGAAAGCGGGAAGGAAGTTCGGATAGGTCACGAAAAATCTGCACGTTGCTCACCGAGCCAAAGTGTATTGTTAATCTTGAGATTGTTGAATCGCAGCGGGCAAATAATCTAAGAGATCACTTGCAACAAGCGACACTTCTCCAATTTGATTAACGGCTAGGTCCCCGGCAAGACCATGTAGATAGACTCCCAGTTTTGCAGCTTGCAAAGCCTGTTTCGATTCACTCCCAATTTGACCGATAAATGCCGCAATCATACCGGTCAGCACATCACCACTTCCACCGGTTGCCATCCCCGGATTACCCGTCGTGTTAACGTATTCCTGTTGGCCATCTGTAACAATCGTGCCGGGACCCTTTAATACAAGAATCACGTTATTGGAATCGGCAAACGTCTCCGGCTGAATTTCGACCGCTAGTCGTTGATATTCACCTGCATGTGGCGTAAGCACTCTCGGCATCGCGCCGCTGTAACAGACAGACTCGAGACCGGCCAGCAGATTTAGTGCATCAGCATCCGCCACGAGAGGCTTTCTGACGTGGTGAAACAGATGAGTTACGATTTCCAGAAGTCCGTCGCTTTGTCCCAGGCCCGGTCCAATTGCAACAACGTCTGCCCATTCTGCAGCGGCCAGAATCTGATCGATGGCGGAACGGTCTATCCGGCCGACAGTATCCGAAGGCAGTGGCTCAGTCAAATAGCAAGTGTGATGAGAAGCCACGACGTCGAGGATGCCGTCCGGTACAGCGAGGCGAACAAGCCCCGCGCCGGAGCGCAACGCTGCCTGCCCGGCAAGGGCCACAGCACCGGCCATTCCCCGACACCCTCCGATTATTAACACTCGACCGTAATCACCTTTATGTGACTCACGTGGTCGGGCTACTAACAACTCACGAGCATCCATTGCAGAAATACCTTCCGGTTTACTTTCTGTTATTCAGAGTCCGGACTGGATTCCAGACGCCGGCTCAACTGACGCACGAACGTCCCAGCCACGAACGCAGCTTTAAACCCCGCATCAATATTGACGACCGTCACGTTAGAAGCACAACTGTTTAGCATTCCCAAGAGTGCGGCCATTCCTCCCAGTGCGGCTCCATATCCAACGCTGGTTGGTACAGCAATAACTGGTACGTCGACGTGACCTCCAACGACACTAGGCANTGCACCTTCCATTCCGGCAATAACTATGACAACATCTGCCGTNCGCAAGCGGTCCACNTTTTGAAGCAATCGCTCCGGNCCTGCTACGCCGATATCGTGAATGACAAGTGGCTCAACACCCATCCAGCAAAGCGTCTCAACACACTCCTCGGCAACCGGCAGGTCACTCGTCCCGGCCGAAACGACAGCCACGATTCCCTTCAGTTGCAGGTTTGACTCGCGACTACGAATTGTCCTGGCCACTGTGTTATAAGACACATCAGATAGCTGACCACAAACCACGCTGGCTTTCTCTTCGGTTACCCTCGTAGCCAACAGCGGCTGATTCGCTTTGCGCAGCGCCTCAAAAATATCCACGATGGTCTCAGCTGACTTGTTTTCTCCATAGACGACCTCCGGGAATCCGCACCGGTCAATTCGATCGAGGTCTAAAGTGACCTCCGCCATGGCCTGTGGAGCAAGAGACAATAGTTCACTTACTTCAGCGACAGATTTTGATCCATCTGCCAATGCATTTAGTATTTCAATGATTCTCAAGTCGGACATCCGCCACCTATCTGCGAACACGTCATAGCTAACACCTTGTCAGTATTAGTGTCTCAAACAAGAATGACATAAATAACCCCATTAAGCAGCTTTTTGAAGGAAGCAATCATGCCAAGTTGCGTACTCGCATATTCCGGTGGCCTTGATACATCCGTCATTCTCGGATGGCTCATGGACCGCGGTTACGACGTACATGCCGTCTACGTGGATTTAGGACAACCGTGTGAAGATCGAGAAGAAATCCTTCAAAAGGCTCGTGACATCGGCGCAGCAAGCGCTCGCATCGTCGATGCACAGGAAGAAATGTGTCGCGACTTCGCATTTCCCGTACTGAAGTGGCAAGCTAAATACGAAAGCATCTACCTGCTAGGTACTTCCATCGCCAGACCCTTGATTTCCAAAGTCTGTTTGCAAATTGCAAGAGAAGTTGGCGCGACGGCGTACGCACATGGTGCAACCGGCAAAGGAAATGACCAATGCCGATTCCAACTGGCTGCAGAAGCGCTCGATCCATCCATTGAAATAATCGCACCATGGCGGATCAAGGAATTTCGCGACCAATTCCCGGGGCGAACCGAGTTGATTCAGTACTGCGAAGAAAAGAATATTCCAGTCAAAGCATCCACAGCGAAGCCTTATAGCAGCGATGAAAACTGCCTCCACATCAGCTATGAGGCAGGTCAACTCGAAGATCTGGATGTCAACGGTGTGGAAATCGTTGAATTTGGTATGGGAGTCTCACCACAGGAAGCACCGGAAGAAGCCGAGTCGGTCACGGTGCGTTTTGAAGCCGGAACACCGGTCTCGATCAACGGTGAATCGCTCAATCCACTAGAGATCGTTCTGAAGCTCAATGAAATCGGCGGTCGTAATGGTATTGGCCGCATCGATATGGTGGAGAATCGATTCGTCGGTATGAAAAGCCGTGGCGTCTATGAGTCTCCTGGTATGACCATTCTTTATGATGCCTTGATGTACGTCGAACAACTGACCCTAGATCGCGATCTGGTTCATCTCCGCGATCGTCTGTCACCGGAAGTCGCCGAAATGGTGTACTACGGATTCTGGTATCACGCGAAACTGGATGCACTGCTGGCTTTCATCGAAAACGCATGTCAAAAGGTCAATGGTGAAGTCACACTGAAGCTCTATAAGGGCAANATCATGGTTGACAGCCGCAGCAGCGGTAATAGCCTTTACGACGAAGGAATTGCCACCATGGAAGGCGGTGGATCATACAATCAGGATGATGCGGAAGGTTTCCTCCGGATTCAGGGTCTACCCGGCCGGGTGCAGGGTCGTATCACACCGAGAGATTTTTCTTAAGCCAAGCGTCTCGACTTAAGACTTTCAATCTTTTTTCACTTTCTCTAAAGATCGTGCGCATCTACGGACGATTGGGTGCCTTGCAAGTGGCAAATAGAGTGAACANCGAATCCCCAACACGTTGTTACTCTAGATCCAATTCGTTCCCCCACTTTGGAGAATTTAAAAATGAAGCCATCCCTAGAACGATTGCTTCGTTACGTCTACCTGGCAGCCATCGTAATTGCACTTTGCGGTTGTAAAGGAATGCGACAACGTCGCGCAGCAACATCGATTCCGATGACAGCGGATCAAGTTGCGGCTGTAAAACAAGGTACGACCCGACTAGCTTCCGGGCCAAACGGCATGCCCAATTCGGCAGCGAAAACCTANACCGTGGAATTTCGCTCAGCCAGCGGTGGCAAAGACCGCGTGACGTTGCCGTATAAACCCAACATGGTCATCTCCGATGCACTGCATCAATCCGGAGCTCACCGCCGATTTTCCGGCATGAAAATCAAGCTCAAGCGTGCNACAAGTGATCCGTTAAGGTACGTCCCTCTGGATGTGGAATTCAACAATTCCCACGCTCGCATTGAACCGATGTTCGATTATGCGATCTATCCGCGTGATTACATCGTAGTACTACAAGATGACACAACGCCAATAGATACTGCGATTAGTGATGCACTAACTCCGTTTGGACATCTACTTGGCCAGCCGTAGTTTAGCCTTGGATTTCATTGCTTAAGACGGCATTCCACTACACCCGCGGTTTGGACGACGGATTCGGAATGCATATCGCCTGTTTTATCCCATCATTGTTCGGAGGTGGCGCAGAAAGAGTTGCGCTCAATCTCTGTAACGGGTGGTCCCGGGCNGGACACAAAGTCNACATCGTCGTTGCCGAAGCAAGCGGTGCATTCCGTGACCAAATTCCGACCGACGTCGAATTAGTAAACCTAGACACCATCAAGGTGCGCAAGTCGATCGGCAAACTAGCTCAGTATATTGATGATCGACGCCCGGATGTTCTCTGCTCCCACCTAAGCCACGCGAATATCGCCGCTATTCGTGCAGTCAGGAAATCAAACGCCAAGCCCAAGTGTGTTTTGGTAGAGCATCTGACGATGAGCGCGTACAAAGGGGTGAAGCTACGCGACAAACTCATCAAGCCAATCGCACGCAGAGTCTACAAGCATGCTGATGCAATTATTGCTGTTTCTAAAGGTGCTGCACGCGACCTTGAGCAGACATTGTCTCTACCATCTGAGTCCGTACATGTGATCTACAACCCGGTCGTCACCGATGCAATGATGAACAAGGCGAATCTCGGTAACGACCAGACATGGTTTCAAGACGAAGTCCCTGTCGTGTTGGGTGTTGGCAGGCTGACACCTCAAAAAGATTTCACNACTTTAATCTCAGCTTTCGCCATTGCTCGAAAACAACGCGCACTACGACTCGTNTTACTCGGCACTGGTGAATTGCAATCCAAACTGGAATCTCAAGTCCGGTCCCTCGGTCTGGAAGAAGATATCCTCTTAGCGGGCTTTAGNAAGAATCCGTATTCNTGGATGACCCAAGCCAATTTGTTNGTGTTGTCNTCCAGATGGGANGCACTTCCAACCGTATTGATCGAAGCAATGGCATGTGGNTGNAATNTCGTGGCGACAGATTGTCCGTCAGGTCCTGCCGAAATACTCGTGGAAGACCTCGCCAGAGGACTCGTACCGGTCGGTGACTCGGACAAGATGGCCGAGAAAATTCTGTACATGCTGCAAAACCCGATCGACGGTGANAGGCTTCGGGNAATGGCTCGCTCATCTTTCTCTGACGAGCAATCCTGCAATGCATATCTGCAGTTGTTTGAAGAAATTAAATAAGTCANCCGTCAGTTTCNAGGGAGCCCGCAGTNCCCATTGGCTATGGATACGGAGCTCTCGAAAAATAGCCTCTTGTACTAGCAAATCCTCTTGTTAGAATCATCCGAGCGAATGAAATTCGTTTAGTCCTCGGAGAACCCCGAATTGGCAGAGCCAAGTACTGAAGGCGCGTCACAAATCAGTCCAGTTCCAGATAACTGGACNAAGCGTCATTTACTTGGANTGGAAGATCTCTCAGCCGAGGAAATCAACACGGTTCTCGATACTGCCGCGGAATTAAAAGAAGCCACGGGCGGATGCAAAGACAAGCTATCAGTCCTTAGCGGTCTAACAATCTCAAACATGTTCTTTGAGAATTCCACGCGAACCCGCAACAGCTTCAGCCTTGCCGCACGTCGCCTCGGTGNAGACACCGTCGAGTTTTCAGCGGGAACCAGTAGCCTCAGCAAGGGCGAAACACTTATCGATACCGCCAAGACGATCGAAGCAATGAACGTGGATATTATGGTCGTAAGACATCATACGCCAGGTACTCCACACATGCTTTCGCAAAACGTTGATTGTGGAATCGTAAATGCTGGTGATGGGCCACATGAACATCCCACNCAGGGATTGCTGGATATTCTCACGATCCGAGAACACAGAGGATCCTTAGAAGGAAAAACTGTCGCNCTGGTCGGTGATATCACACATAGTCGAACCGCCAGATCAAANATCTGGGGCCTGAAGAAGCTAGGAGCTCACGTTATCGTNTGCGGACCATCAACACTTGTATCCAAACACTGGGAGGATTACGGCGTTGAAGTGTCGTACAGCCTCGATGACATTTTGCCGCGATGTGATGTCCTAAACTTACTGCGGATTCAATTTGAGCGACAATACACACGGCCATTCCCGTCCATCCGCGAATACGCGTTACTTTACGCCATGAACAAAACTCGCATGGCGCGTGCCAAGGATGACATATTGATCACAGCACCTGGCCCGATCAATCGAGGTGTCGAGATAACGCCGGATGTGGCTGACGGACCACACTCGGTCATTCTAAATCAAGTAACAAATGGGATCGCAATACGTATGGCGGTTTTACGATTACTAGCCAGCCAACAGTAAAACAAACTTTCTTGCAAGCAACAAACACTCCAATGTCACTACTGATCAAAAACGGACGAGTCATCGACCCAAGCCAATCGCTTGATCAGGTCGCTGACATACTCGTTGAAGACCACAAAGTGACACAGATTGGCNAAGGACTCGACGCATCCAACGTAAATCAGGTGGTGGATGCTGAAGACATGATCGTCACACCAGGCTTAGTCGACATGCACGTGCAGTTGCGTGAACCTGGNTTTGAAGAGGACGAAACCATTGAAACCGGTACGGCTGCTGCACTCGCCGGAGGGTTTAGCACAATTGCATGTATTCCAAATACGGATCCACCGATTGACACGCAAGCCGGCGTCGAATTCGTAAGGCAAAAGGCATCTCGCGCTCGAAACTGCAATGTCTACGTGATTGCTGCCGTTAGNAAAAATCGAGAAGGCGAAGAGCTAGCAGAAATGGGGATGCTCGTGGAAGCCGGTGCCGTTGGATTCAGCGATGCAAGCAGCCCGATCCACAGTACGGATCTGTTTCGAAGAGCGCTTGAATACTCACTGATGTTTGACAAACCAATCCTCAATCATCCGGAAGTACCTGAATTAAGCCAATCCGGCATGATGCACGATGGATCCGTATCCAACATCCTGGGGATCGGTGGCTTACACCCGGACGCAGAAGAGGTCATGACAGCACGCGACTTGCGATTGGCAGAATCCACCGGCGGCCGACTGCATCTGATGGATATTTCGACCAGTGGAAGCGTGGAGATCATCCGAAGAGCCAAAGGGAGAGGTGTAAGGGTCACAGCAGAATGTCCGATTGCAAATCTGATTCTCACGGACGATGCCCTGCGTTCTTTTGATTCCAACTACAAAGTGAATCCGCCGTTGAGAAGCCAGCAACACGTAGATAGCTGCTTGGAGGGAATCAAGGATGGCACGATCGATGTCATAACCAGCGCGCACACACCACGGGCAATAGAAAAGAAAATGACGGTCTTGGATCGTGCACCGTTTGGCATGGTAAATCTCGAGACCACACTTGCCGTGGTGATCACCAAACTGGTCTCTACCGGCAAATTGGAGTGGTCAGAGGCAATTGCCGCGCTGAGCACCAATCCGGCACAAGCACTAGGAATCAAAAAAGGATCCCTTGCCGTCGGTGCCGATGCGGACATCACGGTCATCGACCCGAACATCACGTGGACGGTGGATGTAACGTCGTTTGAGTCTCAAAGCCAAAACTCTCCGTTTAACGGTGAGCAACTCTCAGGCAGGGCACGCCAGGTATTTATTGGCGGGGAATTACGCTACGAGTTATCCTGAANCGCATGTCACGGATTTCATCTTGTAACGCGCTAGTCATTATCGATGGCTATAACCTCCTTTTCGCAAAAGGAATTGACGGCGTAGATAATCCCACCGGAACGCTCGAAGACGCACGCGATGCATTAATCGACTGGATTCTCGAGACTCTGCCTNCAGCCACGGCCAATCGTACTATTCTTACGTTTGATGCCAAGAATCCACCACCTAACCGCCCACGGCAGTTTACCCACTCCGGACTAACTGTTCACTTCGCCGCTGATTTTGAAGAAGCCGATGACTTGATCGGCGGGTACATCGAAGCCCACACGTCTCCNACAAAACTTACCGTTGTGTCCAGCGACCACCGGGTGCAACGCATGGCACGCCGCCGCCATGCCAATGCCATCGACAGCGACGATTGGTTTCGCGAGATGACCAGAAATGCCTACGCACAGTTTCGCAGCGATCGTGCGGATACCAGTAAACCTGACGGGCCACTGCATCCATATGATNTGCAACGCTGGATCAGCGTATTTGGACTGAAATCGGAAGCCGACTTAATTTTCTCTGATGAAGAACTTGGCGACCTTCCTCCCATTCCAAAGCTAAAACGAGAGCCGTCGGTAGAACCAAAACCGGCCAAATCAAAATCGTCTAANACGNTTAAGAAGGNTGCCGAATTGGAAGTCGATGATAAAAAGTCCGAATCCGAACCAGTCGACGACTGGGACAACATATTCGAGGAGCTTATGCAAGAGTCGAATGAGATTGTCAAAGAATTCGAAGATCAGAAAAGACCCTCCGCTAGCAAGAATNTCGACCAAAGCGACCTTCATAATCCCTTTCCGCCCGGTTATGNCGAGGATCTGCTCGAATGATGAATATATTGCAAGCATCGACAGCGAGTTAATGTTGTTTTAAACTCGCGGGATAGGTGGTGGCGGGCAATTTATCCCGATACGTAATGCTGGNACGTTATGCAGATCCGTTATGACAACTCTGCAATACATCCTTTGAACACAGGCTGATGCTTCATGGCAAGTAACACTCCAACACTTGACTCAATCGCACGGAAAGTCGAAGACGGCGAGCGATTGTCGATGGACGATGGGTTGTTTCTTTACGACGACTCCACGCCGCTGCATGAAATCGGTCAACTGGCAAATTTAGTGCGCGAACGAATCAACGGCAACGTTGCGTACTACAACATCAATACGCATCTGAATCCAACGAATATCTGCGTGTACCGCTGTAATTTCTGTGCATTCCGTGCAGACTTGCGGGACCCGCGCGGGTACGTAATGGACGACGAACAGATTCTCGCACGCGGTGCAGAAGCTGTTGATAACGGCTGCACTGAGATACACATTGTCGGCGGTCTTCATCATCAAAAGAAATTCGACTGGTATCTAAACCTCGTCAAGATTCTGCATGATGCCTATCCGCAACTACATNTGAAAGCGTGGACAGGTGTTGAAATAAACTGGTTTGAATTCCTTACACGACAGCCGGTACGTATCATTCTCGAACAACTGCGTGAAGCCGGATTGGGCAGTATGCCCGGCGGTGGCGCCGAGATTTTTCACCCGGAAGTACGCGACAGAATCTGTGAACATAAATCAGATGCGCACAACTGGCTCAATATACATCGCACGGCTCACGACGTCGGAATCAAAACAAATTGCACGATGCTTTATGGGCACATCGAGAATGCATACCATCGAGTGGACCACTTAATCCGATTGCGTGAACTTCAGGACCAAACGGGCGGATTCCAAACATTTATTCCGTTGGCTTTCCATCCGGAAAACACTGAGCTCGGAGAAGAAAACAACATAAAGAAACCATCATCGTTGATGGACTTGAGGACAGTAGCTGTCTCGAGATTGATGTTGGATAACGTACCACATATCAAAGCGTACTGGATCATGCTTGGAATCGGGACGGCACAAACGGCACTCTCATATGGTGCTGATGATTTGGATGGNACGGTGCGGCACGAATTGATTTATCACGACGCCGGTGCGACGACACCTGAGCTACTAACCGTAGATCGACTCGAAGATTTAATCCGTGAAGCAGGACGGGATCCCGTCGAACGTGATACCGTGTACAACCATGTGCACAGGGATGCTGAAGACCCGACTAAGTGGACGACCGGCGAACCGATTACATTGCAGAATGCATAAGGCTTAAATCAGCTCATCTGCGATGATGATTACTGAACACCAAACAAATTCTTAATAGCCTGTCTGGCAAATCGCTGTGTCTGCTCGTCCTCGTCATCCACAAATTTCTTTAGAGCATCAAGAGCAGGGCGNCCNTCGCGACCCATGGTGCCGATNGTAAAGATTGCTAATTGCTTGACCACGCGGTCCTCGGATTCGGTCAACTCGATCAGCGTTGGTATTGCCGCGGCACCAATCAATGACAGTGCGTCGCTTGCAGACTCGACCAACTTTGCATCTTCGTGCAGCATCAAGTCACCGAGAATTTCAATAGCGGGCTCCGCCATTGGGCCAAGTTTCTTCAGGCGAATCACCGCAGAGCGTTTGACCGTTGCATCTGCCTTTCCCTTTAGCACCGCGATATAGACTGGTAACGCCTTAAGGGGATCTTCCAATTTGCTCAGCCCAAGTAGTGCAGCNTTGCATATATTTGCCGCAGCGTCACTTTTNGCAATCTCACTGAGCACGGGAATTGACTTGTCGCTGTATAACGCGTGTTCGTTTAGCAATCGAATAGCCGCAACTCGTATTTGTTCCTCTTCATCCTGCCTTTGAGCTACCGACATCAATCGTGTCACCAGTTTTTCTGCACTATCGAGACTGATCCGTCGAGCAAGTTGCAGTGCAAGTTGTCGAACTTTTACATCCGAATCATCCAGTGTTTTGAAGACGACTTCATCGAGAATGCTNACGTCAAGCATGCGTCCGCCCGCCAGAAAGTACATTGCACCGCGGCGCTGGTCATCGTCGCCGAGATCCAGNTACATGACGCATTGGCTAACCACGTCCTTTTCAAGCATATCCAAGGCGTTACTGGCATCAATCTTCTCTTGAGTTTCACCGCCGCCAAGTTCCGTCAGCAACATCCCAATTTCATCATCAAGAGCAATGGCCGTGAACTCATCAACATTATCACTAGTTGTTGAGTCGTCCTGTGCTACGTTGTCGTTCGCATCTTCTGAATCCACGACGTCGGTGTCACTTCCGCCCGTATCCGTAGAAGCTTCTGTACCGACTTTATCACTTCCTTGGTCCGTCGTATCGTCACCGCTGCACCCGATTAGGCACAATGTAATTAACAGTAGATATAGTGTTGGAATTTCAATCCACGTGAATCTACGCTGACCTGTCGGCCACTTTGACTGCTCCAAGACTCTGCTCATCCCGACATCCTTAATTGCATAATTCCCGATGTGAAATTCAGACGCATACGATTTCGTGTCGACGCCAAAAGCCCCCTGGCGCTTTTTCACCTGAGAATTCAGGTATCCGATTTCCCAGCTTGAGAATTATAGCAATAGATCTACCGATACGATCAAGAACAGTCCGACACTTATGACGATGTTAACCTGAAAAAATGCGATGTTTACTCTCGTAAGATCATCAGGCTTTACCAGCCAATGCTCGTAGAGCAACAATAACGCCACAGCGGCAGTTGCTGTGTGGTAAATTGCCCCCAATTGCAAATCCGGACCCATCCAGTGATGTGAAAAGGGCAACGCAACTAGCGCGGCAACCATTAGGACGTGCGAAAACGCTGCAATTCGAAGTGCACCCTTGATACCAAATCGACTGGGAATACTACGGAGCTTGGCTTCCTTATCAAATTCAAAATCCTGACAAGCGTAGATCATGTCAAAGCCGGCGACCCACGTCATAACGATGATCCCAACCAACACAGCGGGCAGAATNTCAGCGGGATGATACATAAGAACATGGCCGCGCAAGGCGATCCAGGTACTGATCGGAGCGAGCATTAAACTCATTCCAAGGTAGAAGTGTGCTAGTGATGTAAAACGTTTGGTATAGCTATATATCAACAGGAACAGCAGCACGGGCACCGAGAGGATGATCGGTAGTTTGTTCGGAAGAAATATCAACGTTGACGCAACAAACCCGGCACAGTTGATCACCGTAAACCATGTCACNCTTTTGACACTCAGTTTACCAGCGGGAATATGCCGCTGGGATGTTCTCGGATTCTCCGCATCAATGCGTCTATCCACGATACGATTAAATGCCATNGCGGCGCTGCGGGCAAAGACCATACAAAGGACGATTGCCACCAAATGNGAAAACCGAAACGGGATCGACTCAGTTGCATTGAGATCAGATGCAGTGGCTGCGGGAACGAGCCAGCACATTACCGCGCTCATGAACGCGAATGGTAGCGCAAAGAGCGTATGACTGAACCGAATCATTTCGAGAATCTGGCGAAGCTGTTTCATCAGATAAATCTAACATCCCCATCGTTGCGATAGGTCGTTTTCCACTTCAAGCTGGTCCAGAATTCTGGCTACGACAAAGTCCACCAGNTCACCAACAGAATTAGCACCGTGATAGAAACCNGGACTGGCAGGTAAGACCACGGCACCTGCCTGATTCGCAAGTTCCATGTTGCGGATGTGAACGAGTGAAAGCGGAGTCTCCCTCGTTACAAGTACCAGTTTACGTTGTTCTTTGAGGTGTACATCCGCTGCACGATGAATCAGATTTCTGCTCGCTCCGGTAACGACCGCGCTAAGNGTGCCGCCGCTGCANGGACAAATAACCATTCCNTCAGTTAAGTAGGAACCGCTCGCCGTTGGACTCATAAAGTCACTGTAGTGCTCATAACTCAATTGGGAGTCGTGGCTAATGATTTCTGATATGCAAGCNTCTCCAAAGTATTCCAGATGTGTGTTTAGGAGTGCATCCAGTTCGCCATTTTCTANATCTACCTTGATACCCGTCTCTTGCGTTACNACGGCAGCGCCAGCGGGACTCATGATGAGATGGACGTGCCGCCCAGCAGCGAGCAACTGTTGCAGTAACCGCAAACCGTACGGAACGCCGCTTGCACCGGTAAAGGCTAGAACGATGGGTCTGTCATTTGTACTAGCCATCCGCATCCTCGTTCTGGCGTGTGCCAACATATAGAGTTACGACGCCAAGGGTAAAACTGTACATCTTCACGTCAGTGAGGCCAGCAGACTCCATACGTTCCATTAGCGCTGCACCACTGGGAAATTCTGACACGCTGTCAGGCAGATACTTGTAAGCATCCTCGGAGTTCTTCGCAAAGACCCGTCCAATACCCGGAAGGATCTTGCTCATATAAAAACCGTAGAAGGACTTAAAAGGCTGCCACTGTGGATGTGAGAATTCCAACACGGCTACCTTTCCGCCTCGTTTACAAACTCGAGTCATTTCTCGAAGACCGGCATCTGTGTCCTGCACGTTTCTAAGACCGAATCCCACCGATATGATTTGAAATGTTTCATCGTCAAAGGGGAGGTGCAAGGTATCCGCCTCAAGCAGCTCTAGACGATTGCCAAACTTGTGCTGCTGTTTTTTTTGAATACCGACTTCCAGCATTTCTCTGCAAAAGTCGGTGCCGACCACATCCACATTGCCTTTGACCCGTTTACACCAGGCAAGCGCCAAATCAGCGGTACCGGTGCAAACATCCAAAATCGGCGTATCATCGACCGGAGACACGATGCGTACTGTTTTCTTACGCCAGAGTCGATCGATATTCATCGACAACAAGTGATTCATGCGGTCATATTTTGGCGCAATCTCACCAAACATCCGCTTTACGCGTCTGCCTGTTTTATCGACCTTGAGCTGTGTTTCTGACATTAAGTGATCCATCCACTTTCTTGGTGGCTCATGCTCCATCGTACAACCGTGTAGGATGGATGACTAGCAACCGTATTTGCTGAAACAGAGTATTTACCGTCAATGATCCACACTTATTCACTCCCTAAACATGCAGATCCTCATGCACTCGCTTCCGGTACGGCAATCGTTATTGACGTATTACGCGCCACCACGACAATCTGCACGGCGTTGGCAAATGGTTGCAGCTATGTCGTGCCATGCTTGACTGTTGAGAAAGCGATAGAGGCAGCCAAACAAATCACCCCCAAGCCCATCCTTGGTGGGGAACGGGATGGGGTACTGATTGACGGATTTGATCTGGGTAATTCGCCGGCAGAATACACAACAGAGCGTGTCGCCAAGACGCCGATTGTCTTTACCACTACGAACGGCACCAAGGCGATGGAAATTTGTACGCACGCGCAATCTACAGTCCTTGCAAGCTTTAATAACCTTCATCGCGTCGTTGACCACGGCAAGGACTCTCTCGGGCGTGGGCAGGATCTACATATCATCTGCGCAGGAACAAACGGTCTGGAAACAGAGGAGGACTTTCTTCTTGCAGGTGCAATTGCCAGTAAACTGCCTCAAGATACCTTGTGCATGTGTGAGACCACACGCGATGCTTATAACCAATGGCAGCAGATCCACACCGGCACAATTGATATTTTCTCTGTTCTTTTGGAAAGCAATGGTGGAAGAAACTTGCAATCTATTGGCATGGAAGGCGATATTAGATTGGCAAGTGAAGTCGATCGTGTTGATGTACTTCCACTGTTAGACCATCAGACTAAGCACATCACCGGCTAATTCGCACTTCCCACTCCAACAGATAAGACTTCACATCCTCCTACCGAGTCCTTCAACGAGCCCATCACCATGACATTTCCTGACTATATTGTCCTCGGCTGCTACTTCGTACTGTTAGTAGTCATCGGCGTGTATTGCATGCGACGAATCAAGCACCAGGAAGATTACTTCATGGGTGGCCGCGGATTCGGAAAGCTACTACAGACCTTTGCTGCATTCGGAGCAGGTACCGGTTCCAACGACCCAATTCAAACTGCTCGCAACAGCTACACGGGTGGCGTCAGCGGTATGTGGAGCGTGATGTACTGGTTGTTCGTCACTCCGTTTTACTGGATTACGGGTGTTTGGTATCGCCGAATGCGTCACATGACTCTTGGCGACTGGTATGTAGAGCGCTACGAATCCAAACCGCTTGGGGCAGCGTATAGCATTTTTGGTGTAACCTTTTTTATGATCTATGGTTCGATGTTCTTTACCGCCATCGCCAAGACTGCGGCGCCCATGATTACGGGTGGTGACGGCGTGCCGATCGAGACAATTGGGCCCTTCGAACTTAACCAGGTGCTGATTCCGGTCATTGGCGTCATTGTTGTGCTTTATGGAATTGCCGGTGGTTTGACCGCAGCCTATTTTACTGATTTGATACAGGGCATTTGTATTATTGGCCTGAGCATCATGCTGATTCCAATCGGCCTAAATGCACTTACCGAAAACGAAGAGCTGAATCCAGCTGGGGACAAATCCGGATTCGAGATCATGCACGATCAATTGCCCGAGGGGCACTTTGATCTGCTTTCTAGTGCCGGAGAGTTCTCACTGTACTATCTAATTGCAATCGTGTTTGCGAATTTGCTTGGCATCGTGGTTCAGCCTCACTTTATCGCCACCGGTGGTGGTTCAGCTAAAAATGAGAATAGCGCACGTATTGGCCTGGTCACGGGAAACTTCCTCAAACGCTTCTGTACGATCGGCTGGTTGCTCACTGCGCTGATCGCAGCGACGCTCTATGCCGATGTCCCTGAGTTGATTCAGGATCCGGATAAGACTTGGGGATACGCCACAATGGAGCTGCTCGGGCCAGGGTTGCGTGGGTTAATGCTTGCCTGCCTGCTGGCAGCATTGATGAGCAGCGTGGATGCACAAATGGTTGTTGGCTCGGCATTGATCGTTCGAAACCTCTACGCACCGTACATCAAGCCCCAAGCATCTGAACAACACTACCTTTGGGTTGGAAGAATTACCGGCGCACTGATCGTTACCGGTTCCATAATCTTCTCATTGTCTATCAATGACATGCTCGGCCAACTCAAACTCAACTTCTGGTTTCCGTTGGTGTTTGCGGCACCATTTTGGCTGGGAATGTACTGGCGGCGTGCCAATACAAAGGCAGCATGGATCACCGTCGTTTACTGCCTGTTCTTTTTCTTCTTGATTCCATATTTCGGTCCCACGTTATTTACAAGCTGGAGAACAAATACCGAGTTAACACAAATCACCCCGATCGTTGAAACCACGACCATGGTTACCGCTTCCAAGAGTGAATTGAGAAAGCAGTTCATCATTGCGCACGACAAATGGGCTGCAGAGTCCGAGAGTCTCAGTGGCGATGCACTTGCGTCCCACCAATCACTCGAACCTGAACGAGTTTCCCAAACGGAAATTCGCGTCCCACAAGATGGGCAGATGATCAATATCATTGCAGGCGAAACGAAGCTTCCCGTAACCAAACGATCAGGGGGTACTGCGCTGTTTTGGGATAAGGTCGAACCTGTAAAAGAAGGTATTGAACCGGTGCTAACAGGCACAGATGAGTCAGCTGACAAGGTGGTTAGAACATTGGCGTATCCTGAAGGCACTGAATTGCAGGGCATGGGAAACCTGAAACTCAATCTGCTGATGTTCAAACCTCTTGGTGTTGAGTTGCAGACCAAACCGTCATCGACTCTCAGTGCATTAGAACTCGTACCCAAGATCGTCATGCCATTCGTGTTGATGATCGTGCTTAGTTTTGTACTTCCGTTTATGAATTCCAAAGAAGCACTTGATCGGTATTACGCCAAGATGAAAACGAGTGTGGATTCAGATCCAGAGAAGGACAAACTGAAGTTAAAAGCAGTTTACGAAGATCCAAGCCTGGTGGAGCGAGAAAACCTATTCCCCAATACTCAGCTGGAAATTCAAAAGCCGACATTTGTAGATATTGCTGGATTCGTCGTTTCGGTGGTAATTTGCTTCATCATCATTGCATTTGTATTCTGGCTTGCCGGAATCGGAGGCTAGTTCGCAGAGCTAACGACTTATGACCTTTGTCGTCTGTGCGCCTTTGAGTGCTGTTCGTATGATGGTAGTTTGCGACCGAGATTTTTTCTCAGGCCGCTAAATTACAAACTTCATATGCCATGCCTTTTGGTTTTTAACAGATGTTGCGCACTCTCCTTCGTTCAAAAATCCACCGTGCAACGGTAACAGAGGCCGATCTGGACTACGATGGAAGCATCTCCATCGATACGGAACTTCTCGAGGCCGCAGGAATAACCGAGCACGAGCAGGTCGACATCTACAACGTAACGCGTGGTACACGGCTGACAACATACGCAATTGAAGCAGAGCGGGGTAGTCGCAGCATCTGTATCAATGGAGCAGCCGCGCATCTGGTGAATCCCGGCGACCTGGTTATTATCGCCTGCTACGGTCAGTTCTCTGACGAAGAGATTCAGAGCCACGAGCCGGTCGTCATCCGTGTGGATGACGAAAACAACACAACTAACTAAATGGAGTTGCACAATGAGTCGTTTTGCAACAAGACGTAGCAAACTGCGTCGACTGATGAAACAACAATGGCTCGATTCCCTTCTGATTACAAACTACACCAACGTAACATATCTGACCGGTTTCACCGGCGATGACAGTTACATGCTGATCAACCGAAACGATGCGGTCGTCATTAGTGATTCACGCTATACGGTACAACTTGCTGAAGAGTGTCCGGATGTCGATGTAGACATAAGAACATCCGCCGAGTCCATCGTTACCGCGACTGCAAAAATCGCTAAACGCATTAAATCAAAAGTCATCGGGCTTGAGTCGGACAGCCTGACGCTNTCNCTTTCAGAGCGACTTGGNGACGCAATGCCGGACCTNAAGTTTGAAAGCACTTCCGGATTAGTCGAGAAACTGCGGGAAATCAAAGACAAGCANGAGATACAGACNATCCGAAAGGCAGTGAAGTCCGCGCAACGGGGTTTCGACGCGATCAAAGCGACAATGACCGGCGACCAGACAGAGCGGGAAATCGCATTTAACCTTGAGCACCAAATGCGTCAGTTTGGCGCGAATGGCACCAGCTTTGACCCNATCGTTGCCGTCGGGCCACGAGCCGCCCTGCCACATGCCAATCCAACTCATCAGCAAATCAAAGATGATGGTTTCGTTTTAATCGATTGGGGTGCCAATCACGATTTGTACATGAGCGATATNACAAGAGTACTTGTAACCAGCGGGAAAGTATCAAAACGACTNGAGAAGGTTTACAACACCGTACTTAAAGCCAACACNAGCGCTATTAAGAAGATCCGACCTGGTGCTGTCATGAAGAATATCGATGCAACTGCTCGCAATATCATTGGCAAAGCAGGCTTTGGTAAATACTTTGGTCACAGCCTTGGTCACGGAATCGGATTAGTCATTCATGAATTGCCAAGGCTAGCCTCGAACAACGATGCTGTTCTGGAGCCGGGCATGGTCGTAACCGTTGAACCTGGTATTTACATCCCGGGTTGGGGCGGAGTACGAATTGAAGACGATGTTCTGGTAACCAAAGATGGCTTTGAAGTATTGACCAGCGTGCCAAAAAAACTCGAAAACTGCATTCTTGATTTATAATGAATCNGTGCCGTTATAGCATCAATCAGTACAAATCGTTTTTTCCTGAATTATGGCTTTGGCCTACCACAAATCAGATAAATAAATACACTAGTTTAATTGGCATATAGGTGCCGATAATTGGGAGATTAGCCGAACGGATTCAATAAGCTAATCCAACCGATCACAACAACTTATGCAACAGGGAAACGTGACCCTCGATGGCAGCAAAAGATAAGACCCCCGATGTATTCGCAATGGATCGCATCCTCGAGTTGATTGACTTGATGAAAGAGCACGATCTTTGCGAAATAGACTTAAAACAAGATGACGAACAGATTCGATTGGTACGNGGNGGCCAGCCAGTAATACCGGTTGCTGCAGCACCTGCTCCGGCAGCACCTGCAGCCGCACCGGCNGCAACTGACTCCGCNCCGGCTGCTGATGACAATCTGATCACCATTAACAGTCCAATGGTTGGAACATTTTATTCCAGACCAAATCCNGACTCAGATTCCTTTGTNCAAATCGGCGATATTGTAAACAACGATACANCGGTTTGCATCATTGAAGCCATGAAGGTCTTCAACGAAATTCAAGCCGAGGTCAAGGGAAAGATCGTCGCGATTCTCGTGGACGACGAGGAACCTGTCGACGTGGGTAAACCGCTATTCAAAGTTGACCCTAGCATGTAGGCGGTAAGCGGCTTGTCGCCTGATCCGTATCGANTTTCAATCCTAGTTCTCAGAATNATCTGAAGTAGATCTNCTCATGTATAACCGTATTNTGATCGCCAACCGCGGTGAAATTGCACTTCGTGTTATTCGCGCTTGCCGTGAAATGGGAATCGAGTCGGTAGCGGTATTCAGCGAAGCGGATCGTGGTTCTACCTACCTGGAATTGGCTGATGAAGCCTACTGCATCGGTGGTGCCCGCAGTAACGAGAGTTACCTGAAAATCGACCGCGTGATTAGTGCTGCGGAAGTTGGCAACGTGGACGCGATTCATCCGGGATATGGATTCCTAGCAGAGAACGCTCATTTCAATGAAGTTTGCCGCAGTTGCGAAATCGACTTTATCGGCCCNACGCCGGACGCTATGCAGCGTCTAGGTGACAAGAATGAGGCAAGGGCTATGGCACGAGAAGCAAACGTGCCTGTTGTACCCGGAAGTGACGGCCTCATCGAGTCAGAAGAAGAAGCTGTCAAAGTAGCACACGAAATCGGATTCCCCGTACTCATCAAAGCGACTGCCGGTGGTGGNGGAAAAGGCATGCGTGTTGCCCAAAANGCGCTGGAACTCAACACGGCTCTCCAACAGGCACAAGTTGAAGCAGAAGCTGCCTTTGGCAACGGCGGTGTATATCTGGAGAAATACGTCGAGCATCCGCGGCATGTCGAAGTACAAGTGATCGCCGATCAACATGGTAATGTCGTGCACTTATGGGAACGTGATTGTAGCACTCAACGTCGCCACCAAAAGCTAATCGAGGAGAGCCCAGCACCTAATCTCCCGGTCGACATACGAAATTCGATCTGCGACGCGGCAGTACGGATGATTCGGAACGCAAACTATCATAACGCCGGTACGGTTGAATTCATNGTTGATAAGGATCACAACTTTTACTTTATCGAAGTAAATGCGCGTATTCAGGTTGAGCACCCTGTTACAGAGTTGGTCACAGGTATCGACCTGATTAAAGAACAAATCCTTGTAGCAGCCGGCGAGAAGTTGTCGTTCACGCAGGACGACATCGTACTAAATGGNTCAGCGATTGAATGCCGTATCAACGCTGAAGATCCTGANAAGAATTTCCAACCATGTCCCGGCANAATCGAATCACTATTTGTTCCAGGCGGCTTGGGAGTGCGTTTTGATTCACACGTACATGCTGGCTATACGGTACCGCCATATTACGATTCGATGATTGGAAAGCTTCTTGTTCATAAACCAACACGGGAAGAAGCAATCGACTGCATGATGCGTTGTCTCGATGAGTTAAAGGTCGGCGGGATCAAGACGACGGCACCATTTCACAAAAAGTTGTTGCGACATGCAGACTTCAACGATGGCAACATTGACACAACATTCGTTGAACGTACATTTCTGGACTAGCTGATTCTGATTAGTTAAGTCGAACCCAAAAAACAGTGTTAACGGATCTTCATCGTGATGGATAATACATTAGCCCGTCCACCCAAAACCGAACATTCGTTTAACCGCGTTGCAATTCTATTCGCCGGCGGTCCCGCACCGGCTGCCAATGCCGTGATCTCAACCGCTGCCGTTTCCTTTCTGCGCAATGGCGTGGAAGTCATTGGTATTAAGCACGGCTACTCAAGCCTGATGGAATACGATGGCTCCGCTGAATTGGTTGAAGGCGAAGATTACGTCATTCTTGATCACACGTTTCTCACGCGAAGTCGAGCGAAACAGGGCATCATGATCGGCACCGCACGGGCAAATCCAGGAAAGTCCATTTCTCATCCGTCTCACTACGAAGACGACGAACGTGTTGCACCGATGAAACGCACCTACGAAGCACTCTGCTCACTAGGAGTTGATGCGCTTATTTCGCTCGGTGGAGACGACACACTCAAGACAGCAAATAAGTTCAAGTTGTATCAGGATCATCTTGGAGATGATGCTCGGCATATCCCGGTTGTTCATCTCCCAAAAACGATCGACAACGACTACATGGGAATCGACTTTACGTTCGGTTTCTTTACGGCGGTAGAAACCCTGGCATCGGAGATTCGGAACCTTCTATACGATGCAGAAGCCGGCCGTGCCTATTTCCTGTGCGAACTGATGGGACGCAGCGCCGGTTGGCTCGCATATGGCGCCGCCATTGCCGGTGAAGCAAGCCTTGTAATCAGTGTCGAGGACATCATCGGGGAATATGCCNCGGAAGAAAAGTGGACCAATCCNGNCACCGGTGAAACCGAAACCCGCACCATCATGAACATGGATAAAGTGATGGAACGGATGGTCAAAACGATGCTNNTGCGTGAGCAGGAAGGAAAACCCTTTGGAGTCATCGTCGTTGCGGAAGGACTCGCCGAATTCCTGCCTATGAGCTACCTCGANGGCATTCCGAGAGATGATCATGGACACATTTCNATTTCTCAAATCAATCTGTGCCAAATGATGGGAGAATTACTCTCAAGTGCCTACGAAGCCGCAAGTGGTTCGACACGAAAGATCAACGGGCTACAACTGGGTTATGAATCACGCTGTGCAAGACCACACGCATACGATGTCATGCTGGGGAGCCAACTGGGTGTAGGAGCATACCGTGCACTGGTTGAGGAAAATCTCAACGGCGTCATGGTTTCCGTCAGCGGACAACTCGATCTTCACTACGTGCCGTTTGAAAAGCTGGTCGACCCCGAGACACTCGTTACCGTTGTCCGGTTTATCGATGTAAAGAGCGACTTTCATCGCCTAGCACGTTTCCTGGAAACATACATCAACGAGTAATTGCCAGTCCGGATAACGGCANAGACTTTATACCATTCCAAATCTATGGAATTACAGGCTTCCCTTGGTACTGGGAATACCTGTCAATCGCCCGTCGGCAGCTGTCGCCATCCTCAACGCACGGGCGGTCCCCTTGAAGATAGCCTCGCTGATGTGGTGACTGTTACGACCATGATGCAGAATCACGTGGAAGTTGCAAAGTGCGTTAGCTGCCATGGCCTGCCAGAAGTCTTCGACAAGTTCGCTATCAAATTCACCAATCTTGTCTGTTGGGAATTCTGCGTTAAACACCATCGCGTAACGTCCACTTAAATCCAGTGCGATGGTAACGAGCGTCTCTTCCATAGGCAGCGTGAAATGGCCGTATCGGTAAATGCCGGTTTTGTCGCCAAGCGCTTCTTTGATCGCCTGACCGAGACAAATGCCAACATCTTCGACAGTGTGATGCTGATCAACATGAAGATCACCGTTACATTTAATCGTTAGATCCAATGCCCCGTGCTTGGCGAACAACTCAAGCATGTGATCAAAGAATCCAACTCCCGTACTGATATCTGACTGACCGGAGCCATCAATATTCAGTTCAAGTGAAATTTCTGTTTCTGCTGTCTTGCGATTTATCGTTGCTGTACGTGCCATGGTTACACCTTCATTTCAATCAAACTAAGGCAAGCGTCGATTTGCTCGTCAGTTCCAACAGATATGCGCAAACCGTCACTCCATCCTTCATAGTCCATATATCGGACAAGTACACGATTGTCTTTTAGATGTTCATAGATAGGCTTTAACGGTTGTGAGGAGTGGGTACACCAAACGAAGTTGGCTTGTGACGGTATTACGTCAAATCCGAGTTTTTCCAGCCCATCGTGAAGTCGTTGACGTGTTTTCAGCACCTTGTTTCTATTGTTATTGAACCACTGCTGGTCTCCAATTGCAGCGGTTGCTCCGGCAATCGAAATAGCATCGCAATTGTATGAATCTTTGACTTTGCAAAACTCTGCAATCATTTGTGGCTGTGCAATCAAGAAACCAAACCTCAAGCCAGCCAGCCCGTAAGACTTACTGAGTGTTCGTGACACCATGATTTTCGGATTCTCTTTTACCAGATCGATGCAATTAAATTCTGCGAAGTCTGCATAGGCTTCGTCCACAAGAACCGGGCAGGGCAGGCGATTTGCCAGATCCAGAATATCCTCTCTAGAAATGACCGTACCGGTGGGGCTGTTCGGATTCGGAAGGAATACCAACTTCAGCTGGTCATGCCCATCACCAAATGCCTGTGGCAGCGACCAATCCTCGTTAAATGGGATTTGTTCACTCCTTGCACCCTGGATCTCAGCTAACGTCTTGTAAAGGATGTAGCTGGGATACGGCAGCCGAATCATCTCTCCGGTATCAACCAGTGATCGAGTCAGAATCGTAAGAATATCGTCGCTGCCATTGCCACATAGAATCCAATCGGGATCCACACCCAACACTTCACCGGCACGAATGCGAAATGCGGTAGCAAGAGGGTCCGGATATCGCACTAGATTCTCAGCAGTCTGTCGAATCGCTTCAATCACAACTGGAGACGGTGGATAAGGATTCTCATTTGTATTGAGTTTGATGAATTTCCCAGCTTGGGGCTGCTCGCCGGGAACATAGCCCTGCATGTTGGTAATGGCATCGCGAAACATAATTACAGTTCCCCCTCGCTGCCATCACTTGATTGGTCCGCTAATCGGATGTCAACGCTCGCACGGTGCGCCGTTAGGCCTTCCTTGTCCGCCATATTCTGAACGTCCGTTGCAACTTTCAACAACGCATCACGACTGTATTCAATGACACTCGCGCTACGCATGAAGTGATTTGCACACAACCCGGATGCCCATCGAGCTGTACCACCGGTCGGCAACACGTGTGATGGTCCTGCAACATAGTCGCCAATGGCGACGGGGCTGTAGTTACCAAGAAACGTTGCTCCGGCATTTGTAATGTGAGCTAGAATATCCCGCGCGTTATCCGTCGCGATATGTAAGTGCTCCGGACCGATTTCATTTGTAATCCGAATTGCCTCATCCTTATCCTGCACAAGAATGAGAGCTCCAAACGACTCGAGACTTTGACGCGTTAGTGACTCTCGCGACAGTTTGACAACTTGCCGGTTGAGTTCTTCATAAGTCTTTTGCAAGACATCCTCACTCCATGTCACCAAAATACTGGCACCAGGAGCATGTTCGGCCTGTGCTAACAAATCTGCGGCTGTGTAGTCAGCACGGGTTGTTTCATCAGCGATCACAACCACTTCACTCGGTCCAGCGATCGAATCAATGGCAACTTCACCAAACACGTACTGTTTGGCCAATGCAACAAACATATTGCCGGGACCAACAATGATATCAACTGGTTCGATACCTTGTACGCCGTAGGCTAACGTGGCAACTCCCTGGGCGCCGCCGACGCGATATACTTCTTTGATGCCGATTTCGTGGCACGTTGCAAGCAAGTCAGGATTGTTTGCGCCAAATTGAGTTGGGGGTGCGACGACTACCACTTCATCCACTCCTGCAGCCATCGCTGGTACGGCTGTCATTAACACCGTGGATGGNTATGCCGCAGCACCGCCNGGGACGCAGAGCCCTGCGCGACGCATCGGTACATATCGTTGCGTGAGNGTCACNCCCGATTCACGTGAAACAGATCTATCTGTGTGGACAATCGCGGACTGGAATTCCATGATNTTGTCGCGAATACGACTNACCGTTGCCAGAAANTCCGGATCAGCATTAGCATGTGCCTCTGACAACTCCGCCNGGGAGACGCGTAGGCTGTCGGCATCCAGATCGGCACCNTCAAGTGACTTGCAGTACGCCAACAGGGACTCCATGCCTGTTGTCCTGACATCTTCACAAATACGCGTTACAACATCCTGAGGCGAAAGGGGTTCGCCGAACACTTCAATCGTCTTTTTGCGACCAGCTTCGCTCACAATATTGCCTCGCGGGCTAAGTCGTTCGCGCAGCTTCGCCAGTTCCAGCCTGATGTTTTGCTGGGAAGTATCGATACGTTGAATTTCAAGCGAATTGTCTGTCATGGTCATTCCTGCATTATTCCGGACTATTCGGTAGAAAACCCGGAACGATTTATTGTGATTGCCATGCATGACATCGTGAACCCCTCACGCAAGTTCTATCACGGCACTCGGCACTTTGATCACGCCAACCGTGGACGAAACGCGTTGCTCGTTTCATAATCAGATATTAGGAATTCTCTTAATCAGCTCGCTGTTTACGACCACTCCACGACAAGGCAACTATTGAAATGAGCGACTTTATTGATCTGCGCAGTGACACGGTTACGAAACCAACCGCAGAAATGAATCAGGCGATTCAAGATGCACCGCTTGGTGATGACGTCATNGGCGATTGCCCGACGATCAACGAATTACAACGATACACTGCNGAATTGCTTGGCAAGGAAGCNGCCATCTTCATGCCATCAGGTACGATGACCAATCAAATTGCGTTGCGNGTACATTGCAAGCCCGGGGACGAATTCATATGCGAAGCTGGTTGTCATGTTTACAACTATGAGCAAGGAGCGTTTGCCCAATTGAGCGGTCTCATGGCACGTACAGTACCCGGCGATAANGGAGTACTGCATGTAGATCAGTTGCAGGANTTGATCATGCCCGACAACGAGCACTTTTGCGTCAGCAANCTCGTCTGCCTTGAAAACACTCACAACCGNGGCGGCGGATGCGTACAGCCATACGACAACGTTGAAGACATTTGCAATTGGGCTCATGANAATGGCCTGAAAACACATCTCGATGGCGCGAGGTTATTTAACGCTGTCGCTGCAAGTGGAATCTCTGCTGCCACATGGGCACAACACTTCGATACCGTAAGTATTTGTTTCAGCAAGGGNCTCGGGGCACCTGTAGGTTCAGCGCTCGTCGGACCGGCTGACATGATCGCTCAGGCCAGACGCCATCGCAAGGCATTTGGAGGTGGGATGCGTCAAGCTGGAGTCATNGCCGCCGGTGCCCTGTACGCAATGCAAAACAATCGCGAACGCATGACCATTGATCATGAAAATGCACAATTAATTGCCGAAGTCGTCCGCAATACAGACGGNATTCGATTGCTTGATGATCAGGTGGACACCAACATCGTCATTTTCCTTGTAGATGACGATGTAACAACCGCGGCGACGCTCGCCGGTGCACTAGGTCAAAAAAATGTGCATTGCCTGGCACTCGGACCACAACGCATCCGCATGGTCACGCATTTGGATGTTAGCACAGAACAAGTGGAACATGCTTGTTCCGTACTCNGTGAAACCGTAGCCGAGTTTATTGCCGGTGTGGCAACGGACGCCCCAGCTGGTGCACAATATTAAAGTGGTTCAGGTCGGTTACGTAATGNACNGCGTTTAGCTTGACCTCATTTGTCAAACTGCAATCATTGAATCAATGGCAATATCAAGTCAACAATTCTGGCAGACGCTCGCAAGCAGCGGACTCGTTGCGGTTACTTTTTGCGATCATCTAAAGTCGCAATTTGAAGCATCCGGTGGCGGAGAAGCAAANGCAGTTGCTTCGTTTCTGATTAATCAGGGTGTAATCACCAAGTACCAGTCGAGAATCTTACTTAGCGGACAGGCCGTACCATTTAATTACGGCGACTATCAGTTACTCGATCAAGTGACCACGGGACCTTTAAGTGGGTGTTTGCGAGCTGTACACCNCCCCACAGCACATGAAGTCATTTTAGGGTTTCTTGCTGATGGAACNGCCCAAACCTGGCAAAATACNCACAACCGCGTTGCTCGTTTTCGAGCCGTTTCCTCACCATTTTTTGTGCGNGTGTATGCGACGGAAGATCTTGGCCAATATCGATTTGTGACATTTGAAAACGCACAACTGTTNGGCTTCAAAGAANTTTNTNNANCCACGCAATTCNCNACCGAAGATGTAGCACGCCTTGGCTGGCAACTTGCAATGGCTGTGCAGAGCGTACACGAAGCTGGCGTTACACACGGGTGTATTNCNATCGACTCGATTGGCATCGATGAAAAGAGTGGGNACTTGTCATTGTTTAGAGATGCCCGGCAAGAGGATTTGTTGCCCAGCCACCTCGAAGAATCGGGGGCAGAACTGAGAAAGGCGGACTATCTGGCTCCTGAGCTTGCAGCTGCCGGTGCACAGCCAACGGTGCAAACAGATATTTATGCGATTGGCTGCTGTCTTTACGAATTGGCATGCGGACAGGCACCATTCAGCGGCTCCACTATCAGCGAGAAGATGCAGCTACATGCAACGCAACCACTGACAGCATTGGCAAACGCTGCAGTGTCAGAGCCACTCAAACAGCTAATCACCTATATGATGGCCAAAAATCCATCCACTCGTTTTCAGTCAGTTGCAGATGTGCTCGGAAAATTAAAACTGCTGCTTGGCGATCAGGTTCCCACCACGTCACGCGAGGTGCCATCCACCGAACAAGCTTACCAATCCGTCCTTGCCGCGAACGCTACCGCTCCGGCTGTTGCAACTCCGACAGCTTCTACATCTGTTTCGACTGCCCCCGCATCAGTGCCAGTAGCACAGCCATCAGCGCCTCAGGTGAGCATCGTCACTGACGAGCCTGCTGAAGTTGACGAACAAGGCAATCCGATCCCCAAGCGGCCTGTTTCATATACACCTAAACCGCCACTTCTTAAAAACCCATTCTTGTACGTCGGAATCGGATTCGTCGCCATTCTTATATTTGTTGGGCTTTCATTAATGGGTGGTGGAAATGAAGTCGCGAACAAAGACCCTGACAACCAAACATCATCATCGGAAAACACCGACGGTAAAAATGATGGTGAAGGTACCAAAGGTGAAAACCCTACGGGTGAAGGGACCGACAGTAAAACGACAAGCCAGGACGAAGTACTTGGAAATCAAATCCTGATTGCCGATGACGGAACTACTCCCTGGGCATCGCCAACCACTGGCGAACCGTTGTCACTNNAATGGTGTCCCCCGGGTGCTCAACTGTTTATCTCTTTTCGACCAGCTAGCTTTAGTGAGAACGAGATTGCAGATCCCACGTTTCAGTCGCTCGGTCCGGCATTTAATAGTTTGATGGATCAGTTCCAGGCAACCGCCGGATTTAAACTCGGTGAGATTGATCAGCTGCTTGTGAGCATGTTGTCCAATGACGACGCTTTTCCACGCACATGCGTGGTCATTCGGTTAGTGGAAGATCTGCGNGCAGACGACATCGTTGAAAAATGGGGAGATGTTGCAGTAGAGGAGTCCGATGCAGGCAACATCTACTCTGTCGATCCATGGACCATGCTGATTCCTAAAGACACAAAGTCTCTGTTTGTGATGGGTGATCGCGAGGACATTGATGAGTTAGTCANAACAGGTGGGAATGCTCCACCGGTGCTTCGAAGCATGAATATGTTGCGAAGTGTGTCTGACAGGGATCGACACTTTACGCTACTGTGCGTCCCCGGATTCCTGAGTACGGACCTACTGCAAGACAGCCATCAGTTTTATTTCGGCGATCCTAAGCGTTTGCGACAACCTCTTGAGTGGTTAATTGGGGATGGTGCTGAGGCGATTTCGTTTAGTTTGCACGCCGATGACGTGATGTACATGGAATCACGATTCGTTGCGGGTTTGACAGACCAAGGAGATCTGCTGAAAGACTTTGTAGAACGCCTAAATGAGATTCCGGATTCTATTGAACAATTCATGATCGCATTGAATCCGCCACCCTATTGGGCACGCCTTGCCTATCGTTATCACACCATGATTCGCGCTCTGGTTGACCAAATGCGTAGTGGTAAAGAAAACAAATTGCCGGTGATCAATTTCGCCGTACCATTACATGCTACGCCTAATCTCATTGCAGGTGCTGAGCTGGCCATCGCAAGTGAACCGGGAGCTGCCATTACTGTAGTAACGCCAACTGCCATGACTCCTACCAACATGGACGAGCTGCTTGCGTACAAGAGCAGCGTTGATATTCCACAACAGGATCTCGAATTTGCGGTTAAGGATATTGAAGATGACATTAAGGAGTCTCTACCGGACCTCGACTTCCCGTTTGCAATCAAGATCATCGGAAATGACCTACGCACCGATGGAATCACCCGAAATCAGGCAATTCGCGACTACAAAGCGACGGATGTCTCTCTGAAAGAAATCCTGACGGGCCTCGTGTTAAAGGCAAATCCGGACGCAACCGAAGGCCCAGCGGACCCTGCACAAAAACTAATTTGGGTAATTGGGCCAGATCCGGATGACGACTCTCGGCAAATAATCTTGCTTACAACACGTAAAGCAGCCGAAACTAAGGAATATGAGTTGCCTTCTGTTTTTAAAACGGAAGAATAAAGAAACTGCTTGCCCTCGGATCGTTTATGATTCATCGGTGACGCAACTGCGTTTGGCAACATCAACGTCGGTCATCATTCACGCATGGCGAAACTTTAGGTTCACGTATGCAGCCATTTGATTTCAACTGTACTACCTGCCAAAAGAATCTTCGTGTTTCAAACGAAGCGCTCGTTGGCCAGATCTTGAACTGCCCGTCCTGTGGCAGCATGGTACAGATTCCCGATCAACAGCCAGAGCCACGTTGGGAAGAAAACGGTTCGGATCGGACAGCTGTGCAGCCGCCACCTGTACCCGGCTCCACAGAAGACAAAGATACAATTGATGACTTTGGTTATGAAAGTGCGGTTTCACAAAGCAGCGAAGAAAACATTGCTCCGGATTATGATAGTGGCGAATTGCCAGATAACCAGTTACCGTCACCCGATTGGGCTGACAAGTCTAGCAGTAAAAAGAAGCTGTTTATCGGCGCAGGGATCGCAAGTAGTCTGTTAATCGTCCTGTTGATTATTGGCTTTATTACGTCATCTGATCGCTCCGATTCAATTGCAGCGGTAACTCCCGATGACCAGAACGATGTAAACGTCATCAATCAGGACGAAGAAGTAGATCCGGACAACTCTAATCAGATGGCTGAAGAATCGGATGCAACCCAGAATACTGAAGGTCAGCAAACAAACATCGATTCAACGACTCAAGAAACTCCAGCAGAGCAGGGTACACACGATCCACAGGTTGGTGACCCACCGAATGAACAAGAAGCACCTGGTGATTCAGAGCCAATGGAATCGGATAACACCAATACCGATTCTGAAACACCTGAGTCGGATCCTGAGAATCCAATGCCGCCGGGATTAAAACCAAATACGCAGGCTCAGAGTGATAATGAACAGCTAAACATGCTGCTGCAAAACGTAGCGCCGTTCATCGGCAGTGAAACAACCGATGTGCCAGATGCCAATACTCCCGAAGAACCTGATATTCCTGCACCGCCAGAATCAGAAAACTCGATTATCGTGCCAAATGCACCTGCTCAGGCAATTGATCCAGCAACCTCTATTCAACTCGAGATTGCTGCTGTGCGTTTTCCAAATCCCATTCTTCTAAAACAGTTTGCCGGGTTTATTCAGGAACTAACCGGCGTACCCGTGACCATTGACGCAATGGCACTTGCGAATTCTGGTGTCGACATTAATACCACCGTCAATGTTGTTTCTCTGGAATCATCTGTTGAAGGAATCCTAACAAGCGTACTCAAAGATTCTTCCTTATCCTGGCGGATTGACGGCAATCAAATTGTTATTGGGCCTGTCGGACATGAATCCAAAGAACCACTTCAAGTAGTTTACGATGTTGCGGCACTCGCAAACGGCAATGACGGAGGAGACTTAGATGCATGGCAGAAGCTGCTCGCCAAACTGGCAGTGGGTAATAAGACATCTGCCAAAAACACCTGGGACGGTTCAAATTGGACCGTCGAAGCAACACCGAATGTTCACACAATGATCCGTGTTACAGCAGGTCAGCTCCAAAGCGTAACCTCGGCAAACCCAAATGCAGAGACACTGTTACCACGGTGGGTTCGAATTCAGCCTCTTCTTCAGCAAAAGACAGATTTGGATCTGTCGCGAGGTGCAAAAATTCAACGGGTTACTGCCCATTTGAGTAAAGAGGTAAACGGTAACATACTGGTCAACTGGAATTCCCTATGGCAAATCGGATGGGACCTTAATTCGTCGGTGCCATTAGTTACCGACCAGCAGCCATTGAAAGATGTACTCGACGCATTGTTAACATCGATGCACCTCACTTACATACCGTGTACTGCTGACACCCTGATCATCACAAGTCCGACGGCGGCACATGCACAGAGGTGGACTGAATTCTACAAGCTGGCCGTTGAAGACGACGAAGCTGCAGCAGAAGCGGTGCAATTATTTACAGAACATGTATTAGAAGCACACGACAATCCAGACGAGGCAGACATTCACATCGAAGCTCTTGGAAATTGGATTGCCGTACGCGCCTCACCGCTTGACCACCATCGACTCGTCGAAGCCATTGGCATTCAGTAGATTTAGATGTGGAAACAGCTGTTGAGCGTCCGCTCAAAAACGGGTTTTNCTCATTGAACCCAAGAGGATTGCCGATATAATTCAAAACAACACGCGACACGTTTATTTAAATGCCTATTACGTAAACAAATGAACTTCAACTTTACAAGCTGGTTTTGGTTTAGCTACCCTCGTGGCCGAGGGGTTGGAGGAGTTGCGTAGTTAGTCGCCGATAACACAATATTCCAAAGCCCTGATGGTCGCAAAGTCATCAGGGCTTTTTTCGTATACGTAGAGAATTCGGTTTTTCGTATTGAGCATTTGCTCAACACAAAAAACCGAAGTAACAGCAATGGAGACATAACATGATCGTNGTAATGGAACAGGATGCAACAGCAGACCAAATTAAGCACATGGCTGAGCGGATCGAGTCACTGGGACTCAAGTCGCACGTGATTCANGGGACTGAACATACTGTCATCGCGGCCATAGGTGAAAAGCGTGAGCACATGAAAGAGTCACTTGAAAGCGGCGCCGGAGTTTCGAAAGTCGTACCCATTATGGCGCCNTATAAAATTGCCAGCCGCGAAGTAAAACCTGAGCCAACATGTGTATCGGTTGGAAGTCTGTCGGTTGGTGGTGGCAAACTCGGAGTCATCGCCGGACCATGTAGTGTCGAATCAGAAGAACAACTAATGGCGTGTGCACATGCGGTGAAATCTGCTGGTGCTACGGCGCTCCGCGGAGGTGCTTTCAAGCCACGGACCAGTCCTTACAGTTTCCAGGGCCTTAAGGAAGAAGGACTTAAGATTCTTGCCGCCGCACGAGAAGAAACGGGGTTGTCAATTGTCACAGAAGTATTGGCAACAGATGATGTGGACATGGTTGCCTCGTACGCCGATGTATTACAAATCGGTGCAAGAAACATGCAGAACTATCGGCTNCTTGAGGCCGTTGGCAATGTGGACTCTGCAGTCTTACTAAAACGTGGGCCCAGTGCCTCCATGGANGAGCTACTGCTGGCGGCTGAGTACATACTGAATGAAGGCAATCAAAACGTGATGCTCTGTGAGCGTGGAATCCGTACGTTTGAAGGTCATACACGCTTCACGTTGCCCTTAGCGTCTGTGACTTATCTTCATCATAAAACTCACTTGCCAATTGTGATTGATCCTAGTCACGGGACGGGACACGCTTATATGGTTCCGGATATGGCCGTTGCGGCAGTGGCAATCAAAACAGACGGCTTGATTATCGAGATGCACCCGAGACCGGATGAAGCGTTCAGTGATGGCTATCAGTCATTGGACTTTGACATGTTCAACGAAACGATGTCTCGCATTAAATCGATGGCCGACAACGTCGGGATGACGATTTAAGCTTTCGTCGCCCGTCGTCGCTCCGCTCCTCCGGACGACGCTAGGATAATACGAACCGGTCGGCTCGTAGCCAATTCCGACGCAGGGCCTCGACAGCCCGCAACTACCGCCTCACACCCAGCCGCAGTTTACGCCTTCTGCGATTGCCAGCAAGCGATTGTATTTAGCCAATCGCTCGCTCCTTACGATCGAGCCGATTTTGATTCGGTCACCCGATACCGCTGTGGCCAGATCCGCCAGCGTCCAGTCTTCGCTCTCACCGCTGCGTGCGGAAATCACCATCGACATCCCCGCATCCCGAGCCACTGCCATGGTTTCAAATGTCTCGGAGAGCGTACCAATTTGATTCACTTTAACCAACACGCTGTTGGCAGCTGACAACTCGATACCCTTACGCACGCGCCTGACATTCGTGGTAAACAAATCATCACCCACCAATTCAACCTTATCACCAAGCGCATCGTTAAGTCCTTGCCATCCGTCCCAGTCATCTTCCGCCAGGCCATCTTCAATGCTGGTGATAGGAAAAGCATCTACCCAGTCACACAGCCGTTCAGTCATTTGATCAGCTGTGAGTACTTGACCGCCTTCAGCATTCAGGTGATACAAACCATCTCGGTAAAAATGGGTCGCTGCAACATCCAACGCCAGCGTGACTTGATCACCGGGGATTAATCCGGCTGCCTGGATAGCTCGAATAACAAACTCCACGGCCTGCCGATTGCTGGTTAAGCGAGGGCCGTAGCCTCCTTCGTCTCCAACCAGCCAACCTTCATAGCCATCATTTGTCAGCAGCTTTGAGAGCTGGTTGTATACACGTACGATCCACTCAAGACAGGTCGGATAGTCCGGTGCACCCACTGGCATGATCAGGACATCCTGAAAGTCCAGATTACCGCCAGCATGTAAACCGCCTGAGATCATATTGGTCATTGGTAATGGTACAGTCGGCTCGGAAAATAAATCTTCCGAGTGACCGTTGGATCGGCACCATGCTACCAGTTGCGCACGTATGTGTTGGTATAACGGCACTCCCTNTTTCACCGCTCCAGCATGAGCAGCAGCAAGTGAAACAGCAATCATCGCGTTTCCACCAAGGTTTGTTTTTTGCTCGGTTCCNTCCATGTCCAGCATCACAGCATCAATGGCTGATTGATTCTCCGGAGCCAGACCAATCAGCGCTGGTGCAATACGNGTATTTACGTTTTCTACAGCCTTGAGTACGCCGAGTCCCGAATAACGGCTCGCATTACCATCTCGTAGCTCAAGTGCTTCTGCTGAACCTGTACTGGCACCGGAGGGTGCAATCGCCCACGCGGTGCTGCCGTCTTGCAACCGCATTTCAACCTGTACGGTTGGACGTCCGCGACTATCCAATACTTCACGTGCCTTAATGCTACTGATGTTGTTCTCTGACACAGTTTTCCCTTGGCGGTTATCTTTATGACAACCTGTTGCAAAGCCTCAATGATCAATCCTATTCATGATNGTCTCTGGCAAATCCTCCCAATATTCGTGAGGTTCATTAAGCAGATTCCAACCNATNGCACGTACCGTATCCTTCGTGACGGGGTCGTCAAGGTACTCCACCGGACTCTTGCCATCAACTCGGGCAATCAAACAACCACCGAGATTCACCAAAGCTCGCCTTTGCAGTCCCGCGAGTTGTTCCATGCTGATCGACTCAGTCATACGATTCCAATACGTCGTCAGAAACATCTGAATCAATGCCAGNTAATCCTGACATCTTCCTTCAATNAATACCGACTTGATGACCAAATGCGTCAGGAAGAACCCAAGATCAAAGGCCGGATCCCCGTAGTGCCCAACCTCAAAGTCGAGCAGAATTATTTGCTCGCCAGCTACCAGTAGGTTTTTGGGACTAAAGTCACCGTGNACCAAGCAACAACGGTTAGTGTTAATANCTGNAATCAATGAATCGATCGGCTNGGCAAGTTCCTCATGAACACGTGCAATTTGCCGATAGTAAGGATCNAGTCTCAAGTCATCAAAAAACTGCACATCATCAAAGGCCGATGCTGTTTCCTCGCAGCGCCAACTCCCCGCATGAATCGTGGCAAGTAATTCACCGCATGTCTCCGAAATACTCACATCCGATTGCCCACGCAGTAGCATCGCTTTCCAAACCTCGTGCTCCGCTGGGGCCGCGGTCATGGCATATACATAGTTCTCTCGATCAAAAAACACTGGTTTGGGTACTGCGGCGGTGTAGCCCAATGCACCATGCACTGCGTTGTCGGAGAAAATCCTGTCACAAACCTCAAGCACTTCCATTTCTCGAATCACGCGATCAATACTGCATTCCCATAACTGTTCGACTTCCAGTTGTGGACGGGCCTGCTTGATCACGATTCGGCGTGGAGATGCCTGATCGCATTCCGCGAGAATAACTCGATTGGATACACCGCCGGTCAGTTTTTGGGCCCTGACCAGATCAGCAGATGGCGACCATCCACGCTGGCTTAGATATTCGGCAACAGAATCCGGTTCCAGAGTGATCATGCGACCGTGCCGACTTCCCTTATAAACTTCACGTTAGCGTGAGGCCGTTTGCCACCAGATATCAGACAATTGTTCAGGCGTCCCACCATAGACGGTCACACAGGCATCTTCCAGATTACTGCCCTTACGCAATTGGGCCAGCAATTGATCGAACTTCTGTTTATTGCTCATCATGCTTTTCACATAACTATAAGCAACGAGCGCTGAGTCTTCCGGTGACAGTTTTCCATTCATAAAGTCAGTACTTTTTGCCATTCCCTTAATCGCAGCACCAACCTGATCATCCCATTTCTCGATACGAGCATCATCCTTTACAATCCGCTGAGCAATTGCGCGACCAACACCTTCGCTGAACCAATCAGGTAAATCGCCAAGTGTGGAAATGTAGACGCCCGCCAGTTGTTCGGCGATCAATCCATCAATGGTGTATTCTTCGGATGATGGATTCAGAATAGTGCCGTAGGCATCGACGATGCTGTACTTCCAATGGCCTTTCCAGTCACGCGGAAGCGATCTTTTCTCGACCATCGTGCCAAATTCGCCGTAGTCATATCGCTTGTTAAACACAAACAATGTCATACGACCTTTGACCAGCGGTGTGGATTTATCAGCCTTCAGGGCCACAGAGATTTTACCGGCCACCTCCTCCCCAGCGTCTGCAATTTTGGAAAGCTGCGATTCGCTAAGCGAACCAACCACGAGGAAAGACTTAGACTCTGCCTGCTGGTGCGTCAGGCCTGACATCGCCAGCTTCCAATTCTTTTCAGAAAGGATGCTTCGGTCAGCACTGAGTTCTTCGTGAGTTGCATCTTCTGCTTTGGCAATTGCGACAACCTCCGTCAAAGGTTGATTGCCGTCTCGCGCATCGAATGTAGCTCCCTCAGAAATCCAGGTCGTGATCAGTTGCATTTGTTCATCTGAAAGTGGGTCTTTACGAAGTGGCATGCGTTGCCCTCCGCCAGTACCCAGTAACTTTTTGATCAACAGGCTCTCTTCTGCTTTACCGGGTAGAACGGGAGGCCCACTTTCACCGCCACGCAGCATAGCGGAAAACCGATTGATATCTAATCTCCCGGAAGGTCGTTGGCCGGCACCGTGACACCCTACACAATTCTCAACAAAGATCGGTGCAATATCTCGTGAGAATCGCACGGTCTCATCACCCGTCGCTTTGGTTAATTCCACCATGGGCAGATCGCCAATCGTTACGTCCGGATTCAGACTCGAGAGACTTGCCTTAGGATCTTCGCCATCAAACTTGGCACCTTCACTAATCCACTTCTTTAAGATTGCAAGTTCTTCATCTGCNACTTTCAGTCCGCCTCGTGGCATATCGCCTTCCACGATTACNTCNACGATACGACTGCCGTCCGCATCCTTGGGAAATACAACAACGCCTTCGGCAGGTCCTTTCATAAGCGTTTCGTAGTCAGACATGCTGAACATCCCGCGTGCGTTACGAATGTGGCAGTTACCACATTTAGCAGTCAAAATCGGAACGACTTGATTCACAAAGCTAACACCGGCATTACCGATGGGCTCAGGAGTGTCACCATCGGCACCGGCAAGTTTCTCAATAGAAGGAATCGCTTCAAGCTCTACACCTTCCAATTCAAGCAAGGCGTGTGCTCGCTTCATCGAGTTATAGACTCGCGAGAATAGTTGTTGCGTGGGTTTGTCAGCGTCTTTGATTGCCTCTTTGAATTCACCTTGAACCTGCTTCACAACTTTGGCGCATTCGTCGAGTTTCCCAGACTTGTATAAATTTCCTGCCTTGAGCATCAGGTTGTACATNCGTCGCTCGGCGGTTCGCTGCTCAACAGTAGGTGCAGCATACGAGTTGGCGACCCAGCCAATGATGAGCAGGGCGCTGATTCCAAAAACGATGCGAGCTGAAAAGTTCATCTGAGATGATTCCTTTTTTTGTTTTCATCTGCAATAGCTCCGGCAGCTTTACCGTAGCTAGTTCTATTATCGGCAATGCAACCATTATAGGTCGTTGAAATTGCAGCGGACAGATTCGAATTCGGGTGTTTAAGCCTCTGAGCTGCGGATTCATCAGGCGAATTTATCACCATCATGATGATGATTCCGACAATCAGAACCAGAATCACAACAATAGTCAGCCACACCTTAGCCGAACTTGAATCATGAGATAGCTTTATAGGCCGCATACCTTGCNTAGTCGTCTGATCCAGCAANTTGTGCTTTGTACTCTGCATNGCGCCGGCAATCGAACTGCCNACNTGTTCATTTCCTAATTCAACACGACTTCCACTTAAAGATGAGCCTGACCNTGNACTATCTGGCTGAACCACTCCCGGCCCNCTATCACCGGTCACTAACTGAATGGCGGATTGATCGCCACCTGACTGACCNGGGGCGACCGTCGCCGCCTGCATCGCCTGCACAACACTNGCAGTTGTTACCTGTCGTTTAACGGGCTGCTCGCGTTGATCCACAGCAAAGCCAGANTCCTCAAGCCAGGCNACCAGATGATCAGCTACTTCATCGCATGACGCGAATCGTGCCTCCGGTTGTTTTTGAATCATCTGCATACAAATCCGTGACAGTTCTGNNGGACAATCTGTACGAATTTCCGAGACGTTTGGAGGCATCTGTTGTTGATGCTTAGCAATGCGTTGTGCAAGCGTGCCTTCNGGGAATGGTGGATGACCTGTGATCAAAAAATACATTGTGCAACCGAGGCCATATATATCTGCACGGTGATCAATTTCATGGCTATTTAATGCCTGCTCCGGTGCCAGNTAATCTGCNGTACCTAANACNCGTTCCTCATGCGTTACGGTGANCGACGCGAGTTCCGCGGTATCATCGCTGATCANCGCCAAGCCCATATCCAGAATCTTGGCTGTTCCGTTTTCATCGACTAACAGGTTTGCAGGCTTCACATCACGGTGGATCATTCCNGCTTCGTGTGCATGCTGTAATCCGCGTGCTGCATGTACAACATATCGAGCGATATCCTCAAACCCGAGCGCCCCTTGTTCCTTCACGATGGATGCCAGATCACTGCCAGATACATACTCCATCACCAGATAGTGCGTATCACCCTGGTTGTCCACATCATATGCACGCACGATGTGCGGATGGTCCAAAGCTGCAGTTGCCTGTGCCTCCCGGTGAAATCGCTCCAGATAGGACGAATCATTCACCCGAGACCGAGGAAGTACCTTGATCGCTCTCGAGCGTCGCATCAGCGTATGCTCTGCCAGGTAAACGCTACTCATACCTCCTGAGCCGATNTGTCCCAGCAGTTTGTATTTCCCGAGAAAGAATCCCTTGTACTTCTTTTGCAGAAGCTTGTCACATTGCCACTGCGTAAGGACTCCTTCTTCTATCATGTGATCGACGATGACTTGAGTTTTGCCGGGCAATTTGCCNCTATGCTTGGCCTGTAGAGATTCTAAACTGCGCCTTAGNTNTGAGTCCGTAAGCAGTTTGCTTCGTCGCAGGTAGTCGAGNAAAACTCGGGCTCGAATCTTAGACATTTTNTGATTCCAATANAGGTGCTTGNCGTCAAGCTATTGCCAAGTCTACCATGAGAGTAACCGTGNGGGGAAAATCAATTGACCCTGTAGATTCACCGTACCTACGACCGTTCTCTCACGAAGCCCTTTTCTATCAATAACGAACGGAATTCGTTAAATGTGCTCACGAAAAGCCACACTTTATACAAGAAAAGGCTGTCATTTGTGCGACGATGCACTGGAAACTCTCGAAACGTATGGTTTTGATGTGACATTAATCGACATCGATCAGGATCCACAACTCGTCGAACAATTCTGTGATTGTGTACCCGTTGTTGAGATTGACGGAAAAATACGCTTCCGCGGGGAAGTCAACGAAGTCTTGTTGCTCCGACTGATTTGAGGATTGAAACAACATGACGGGTCAAAATGACGGAGCAGCAACCGATAGCGATGCCACCCAAACTCCACCGGTCGCAGAACATTCACTTGCTCAAATTGGTGTTTTTGCGAAATATTGGGAACCGGGAACGGTCAAAACTCGCCTCGCTCANACTATTGGAAACGATCTGGCAGCNGATTTATACAAACAGTTCATTTGCTGCACGCTTGATCGTATTTCTGGCATCGCAGCAAGAAAAACACTCGTCGTGACGCCACAGGAGCGAGCGANAGATTTTCTGGAATTAGTGCTGGACGATTGGGCAATTGAATCTCAATCCAACGGTGATCTTGGCGCGAGAATCACTGGATACTTCCAGCTCGCTTTTGAGCATCAATTCACGANCGTCGTGCTATTGGGCAGCGATAGCCCAACCATTCCCCGTCAGCTAATCCAGGAAGCCTTGGAACAATTGCAGTCACATGACTGTGTAATTGGACCCGCGAACGATGGTGGGTACTACTTGATAGGACTTAGCAACTTGCACTCCGGGCATGCAGACCTTTTTGAATCTATTCAATGGAGTACGGAGCATGTCTTTAAACAAACCATGCAAAGGGCAGCGGAGCTAAAGCTGTCGGTGTACACGCTTGCGACGTGGTACGATGTCGATACGATTGAAGACTTGACGCGTGCAGTAAGTGACCTAAACAAACAACCACCCGAGACGCTCACAGAAGCAGAAAAGCAGATCTGTTTGCTGGCGGCAAATTACATTTCTCAGTGACTCCAACTGACTTTAAGATTCACATCCATGGATACACAACCCCCTGATGTCATAATCGTAGGAGCAGGTGTGATCGGGCTCTCAATCGCCTGGGAGTTGGCGTCTCGCGGTANTNAGGTCACCGTGGTGGATAAACAGCAACCAGGCAAAGANGCATCCTGGGCAGGTGCAGGAATNCTACCCCCTGCTAATCTCNAATCCGCCATTGATCCACTAGAACAATTGCACGGCTTAAGCCACCAACTTCATGAACAATGGGCGCAAACTCTGCTCGAGGAAACCGGAATCGACAATGGTTTCAGAAAGTGCNGGGGAATCTATGTCGGGAGAAAGGTCGGCGAAGCTGCCTTCCTCGATGGAGCAATGAGAGCCTTACCCGAAGATGGAATNACTGTAGCATCACTATCACTAAACGACTTGGTAGAACTTGAGCCAGAGCTTGCACCACTGGCCGAAACNGGGGCCATCCGATGTAGCTATCTACTGCCAGACGAATACCAACTGAGAAACCCGGACCATCTCCGGGCATTGGTTGCCGGATGTCAGNCGCGTGGTGTTGAGCTAATTNNAGATCACGAANTCACGAGTATCATCCTGAATGANGATAAAGCTGTCGGTATCGCAACGGATNCAAAGGANTTTCATGCGGATAATATTTGCATTGCAGCTGGGCCGTGGAGCGCTCAGTTGTTAGATCANGTTGGCGTCACCACAGGTATTCTTCCAATTCGCGGACAAATGGTCATGTTTAATACACANACTCCGCTCCTGACCCACATCGTCAATGAAGGTTCGCGATACATGGTTCCAAGAGAGGACGGTCGATTGCTCGTTGGCAGCTGTGAAGAAGAGGTTGGATACGAAAAACACACTACACCCGACATGATCCAAGAACTCACAGAGTTTGCCTATGAGATTCTGCCNCAGCTGAAAGATCATACAATCGAGCGAAGCTGGGCTGGTCTTAGGCCTGGCAGTTTTGACGCGTTCCCGTATATCGGACATGTTTCCGGATTTAGGAATCTCTTTGTTGCATCCGGTCANTTTAGAANNGGAATACACTTATCACCCGCTACGGCCATCGTCATGACTGATGCNATTACCGAAGCAACTCCNTCCATCGACCTTTCAATGTTCTCCACCTTGAGATGATGGGAAAACACAAGCACANATGGATACAGAACGCATCATAATTATTGGCGGAGGNCCCGTTGGAATCGAAGCCGCTCTATACGGNAGATTTCTCGGCTACGATGTCACGGTGCTTGAGAAAGGGANGGTTGGTGAGCAAGTCCAGTCATGGGGCCATGTAAAGATGTTTAGCCCGTTTGGNATGAATAGCTCAAGACTTGGGAGATCAGCACTTTTAGCACAATCACCAGACCTTGAATTACCGGATGAGGATGAGTTGATTGATGGCGAACGATGGCTGCGTGAGTATATTATCCCACTTGCCACTTCTGACCTCCTTTCCAATTCAATACGCACTGNGTCTGCCGTAAAAAGTGTCGGCAGAACATGGTTGTCAAAAGGACATTTGCCGAGTGATGAGCGTGACGCTTGCGAATTCCGTGTCCTTGCTGAAACCCCGGAAGGTGAAGANGTTTTTAATGCCGAGTATGTAATTGANGCCAGCGGNGTACTCGGCCAGCCTCGCCATCTGGGAGCCGGTGGAGTGCCAGCAATCGGCGAAAGCGCAGCTGATGTGTTTTGTGGTGTACCAAACAGCCAGAAATGTGAGCAAATGTCTAATGCTCGTATACTCGTCGTCGGAAATGGTCACTCTGCCGCAACAACTATAAATCATCTCCAATCTCTCAATCAACGCTCGCCAGAAACACAGATCAGTTGGGTTGTACGGCAGAACACGAAAGCACCGATCAAGGTCATTGATGATGACCCGTTGTCACACAGGCATGAAATTGCAACATCAGCAAACGCTGCCGTCCGTGACGGNAATGTGGATTTGCATCCNCATTGCACTGTGGACAAAATCTCCGGTACCGGNCCATACATCGTGANTTTACTTCAGTGGGATGATGACGATGATTCATCGCTGGAAATCGAAGTGGACTTTATCATNAAAAATACTGGATACCGNCCGGATATGAGCATTCTNACTGAGACGCAAGTCCATCTTTGTTATGCAACAGACGGGCCAATTAAACTCGCAGCACAACTGCTGGGAAACACATCCGACGACTGCACTCAAATCGACGCCGGCGGTGCCGATACACTGCTAAATCCTGAGCCGGATTTNTTTGTACTTGGCAGCAAGAGTTTTGGACGCAATTCAAACTTTCTGTTTNNCACCGGCCTCAACCAGATTCGTGATGCNTTTACAATTATTGGACAGCGTGATGATCTGGATCTGTACGAGACTATCGAGCCAACNTAACNTCAACGATTTTTTATAATGCAATGCCCAGCGTTAGCCTCACACATCTGGATGAACTATGGTTTCAGGTCTCCGGTACGCATTGCAATCTAACGTGTGATCACTGTTTCATCAGTTGCAGTCCACACAACCGCTCGTTTGGATACCTGTCACTCTCCGATGTACAATCATCGATCGCTCAAGCAACTCAAGAAGGTGTTAGGGAGTTTTACTTCACCGGCGGAGAGCCGTTTCTCAACCCTGAAATGGTTGATATTCTCTGTTGGACTCTTCAGCACGGTCCGGCAACTGTGCTTACCAATGGAACTGTTCTAAAAGAAGAATGGCTGGCAAAGCTACAAGAAGCGGAACGGCAAAGTCGCTACTCGCTGGAATTTCGACTGTCGATTGATGGCTTTTCCTCGGAGACCAATGACCCGATTCGTGGAGATGGTACATTCGATCGCGCCATGGCCGGTGTGTCTCTGCTTTGCGAATTTGGATTTCTGCCCATTATCACTGCCACGCGTGTTTGGGATGAAGAATCCGATCTAGAGGTGCTCGCCCAATTCAAAACTGTCCTGAAAGCACACGGCTATTGGCGGCCAAGAATCAAGCTACTGCCGACACTCCAAATCGGTGCCGAAGAAAATCGCACCCGCGGATATCTGCAACATGAAGTCGTTACCGACACCATGCTCTCGGATTTCGATCAACACAATTTAGTTTGCTCACACAGCCGAATTGTCACCGATCGCGGTGTACACGTTTGTCCAATCCTGATCGAATCACCCGACTCCAATCTGGGACAATCCATCTCCGAATCCCTCGTTCCATTCGAGATTAAGCATGGTGCGTGTTACACCTGCTATCAGTACGGTTCCATCTGTACCAATGCAAGCTCTGGCAACACCCTCTCCACTACCGAGCCGACGGTAAACCCTCCGGATACGGCCAGAGAAGATGGTGATACATAGCGTGATAAACCAAAACACAAAAATAAAATCGCGATTCGCATTGTTTGGTGGAGTGTATAGCAATTACCTCGCGTTAGAGGCAGCACTTCAAGACATACGTCAGCGTGGAGTTGATGCCATCTACTGTCTTGGGGATCTTGGCGCATTTGGGCCACACCCTGACCGTGTGTTTCCACTACTTCACAACAACCATGTCATTGTCGTGCAGGGAAACTATGACGACTCGGTTGGTAATGCACTAAATGACTGCCAATGTGGGTACACCGATCCGAGAGATAATCACTTTGCACAGATCAGTTACGACTACACGCTGCAAAACACCAGCGAGCCAAATCGGGAATTCATGCGTGGGTTACCCCCGGAGATACGACTGACCGTTGACGATCAGAATATCCTGCTTTGCCATGGAAGCCCCCATCGCACCAACGAGTTTCTTTGGGAGTCCACTACATCAGATTACTACCTGGAACATCTACTGGAAGTTCAGCATGCGGACGTAATTGCAGCAACGCACACTGGGATCAAGTGGAACCGCAAGCTAGACAGAGGCCTGTTTGTCAATGTCGGCGTATTGGGTCGACCGGAAAATGATGGCTCCACAAACGTCTGGTATACACTGCTGGAATTGCACACGAATAATTCCTGGACAGTCAGCCATATTCCTGTTGCGTATAACCACACGGCACTTGCCCGGGAAATGCAACAAGAGAAACTACCGAATGAGTTTGTCGATACCGTCTTATCCGGCTGGTGGACCACGTGTCTTGAAATTCTGCCATCCAAAGAACGCCGGCGCGGNAAGCACTAACGTGTTTGGCGAGCAACAATAACGCTGATCGATCCAAGGCGCTTACCACTGTNCAGTCGTACGTGCCAACTGGCACCGAGTATATTTTGCANTTGTGACNGCCACCGTTCGGTGGCTTTGCTGCCTCGGGCGACCAACACCATCAATTCATCTGATTTACACTCATCGATTTGTGATGATGAAAGTGCCGGGCGANGAGACGNNACCGCGATCACTTGTCTGCCCATAAGCTCATCGTCAGACTGGCATCGAATCGGAAACCCGCAGAATTCCTGAAGGGTGTGACCACCGGCGAGCAATAAACCGGGATTCGTTACAAGATCGTGATCTTCAATCAGACTCGCGGCCANATAGATTTTATCCGCTTCCGGTGTGATCTGGTTAATAACTGNGATCGCCTCCGGCCAGTGNTCTCGCTTGTGCGGCTCAAGTACTTTTCCGCGCCAGTCCCACATCAACTGAGTGGAAAAAACCAACACCAGCAGAGTTACAAGGGTACATGTCACAGGCTGGACATCCGATCGGGAGATCGCAAGTCCACCGGCGAGGTATACCAGCGGTAAGACACTCACCAAATATCGAGAAAAGAAAATCGGCATTAATCCTGTAGCGGTAGCTACCCAGGACACCANGAAANNAAATCCGATCACTCCCACGAGGATTCTCGCAAACGCCTGANTCCACTTNTCATGAGCCGGGTCGGNGGCCATCGAAATAAATAACCGGGTTNCAACAGCCAACGTAATTAGCACTGGGATGACGGGCATCGACAACAGGGTGTAACGAAGCGATTTCACCGATACAAACTGAGACCACATTTCTCGTTTGTTGAGAATCTCAAGGATGTGGCCGGAACTTATCAGGCAGACCACCGCCATGGCTATTGTCGCGCCAGCAAACGTCCTGAAATTCAGTGGGCGAGCAGCGGTTTGAACTATCTTGTGTTTCATGCCGTTGAACAAAAACCATCCGAACCACTCTGCCGGGACCAGCAGCAGGGATGTGTAGTGCAACTGGCACATTAGGACTCCTGTGATGACCCATGCAACTATGAGCAATCGCATGCGTTTTGCACCGCGCGGTGCCATCAGTAATACGAAGCACCAAACATGGAGAAGTGCCACGAATTGGAGTGCGGCATATGGCCGCGCCTCCACCGAAAACACAAAGACGCGTCGATCCAACAAATACAATGCAGCCCACACGAANGCCAGNAGATTATGCGAAGACAGTTTAGCAATCAAAGTGAATAAAACGGTTGCCGTGAGCCAAGTCATTAGAAATGACAGCGTACGAATTCTGACCGGATCAACCGCACCACTTTTCGTGATAAGTCGATTCATCCAAAAGTACAGCGGCGGTTGATTGCCAGACGCAGCACGATCTGCTATTTCAGAAAACTCACCATCTATCGACCATGCAGTATGTAGTTCATCGATCCATAACGAATCCGTCAGGTGTTCACATCTGGTAAACCACGTAATTACCAAAAGGGCGCTAGCAGCAACAATCAATTTAATGTTTGCTGAACCGCTGGTGACTTGTGATTGATGCATGGTATGGTGCCACCGCTATAACGGCGGCATTGATGATAATTATCGGTTGTGGGATACTCGCTGATTGCCGCACGTAAAATGACGAATGCGGCGATTTTTTCATTAGATAATTGCTACTCAATGTAGCAAAGACAGCCATCATGGTGCTGTCGAAACAACGACGTCAGCACTTCAGTTTTTTCAATACGATCCCAAAGATGACATCCCCGGAATCACGATCTGAGTTACTAAATCGTCTTCTCGCTGAGAAGATTCTAGTGCTGGATGGGGCGATGGGAACCACGGTCTTTTCACTCGGACTTGATGAAGTCTCTATCCGTGGTGAGCGATTTTGCGATCACAACAAGGATCTTAAGAACTTTGTTGACATCATCGCCCTCACACAACCTGAAACACTTGTTGACATTCATCGTCATTTCCTCGAAGCCGGTGCTGACATCATTGAAACCAATACGTTTGGTGCCACACCGGTCGGCATGGCAGAATTTGATCTTTCAGAATTGTGCCGCGAATTAAACCTTGCTGCTGTGCAGTGTGCGCGTCAGGCTGCTGACGAATACACCGCAGCAAATCCGGACAAGCCACGATTCGTGGCCGGTGCGATCGGTCCCACGACGAAAACTGCGTCTATTTCTCCAAGTGTTGAAGATCCGGGGTACCGGGAAATCGACTTCGAAGGTCATGTCGATTCGTATTACGCTCAGGTTACAGCACTCGTGGAAGGTGGAGTCGACATACTCTTTCCTGAAACAACGTTTGACACACTTAACCTCAAAGCATGCTTGTTTGCCATCCACAAGTATTTTGATGCACATGACATCGAGTTACCCGTGATGGCTTCGGTGACCATTACCGATGATGCTGGACGCACCCTCAGCGGCCAGACCATTGAGGCTTTTTGGAATTCGGTTTCACACTTTCCGTTACTAAGCGTTGGCATCAATTGTGCATTGGGCCCGGAGAAGATGCGGCAGCATCTTGAAGAATTGTCACGCATTGCAAACGTAGCAATTAGCTGCCATCCCAATGCCGGCTTACCAAACGAGTTTGGTGGATTTGATCAAACTCCGGATGAAATGGCCGAAGTGATGCAGGAATGGGTAGACAACGGTTGGCTGAATATCCTTGGCGGTTGCTGCGGTACAACGCCGAACTACATCGACAGATTTGCGCAACTGGTTCAGGAAGCTCAACCACGAACGATACCCAATGTAGATTCATTAACACGCCTCAGCGGGCAAGAAGCGTTCAGCCTGCGTCCGGATAGCAACTTCCTGATGATTGGAGAACGCACCAACGTTACCGGATCACGGAAGTTCGCCCGACTCATTCGCAATGATGAATATGAAGAAGCTGTCGATGTTGCCCGGCAGCAGGTGCTCGGCGGTGCTGAGGTCATCGATGTGAACATGGATGATGCGCTGCTTGATGGCGAAGCGGCCATGAAGCGTTACCTGAACCTGATCGCTGCAGAACCCGATATCGCACGTGTGCCGGTAATGGTTGATAGCTCCAAATGGAGCGTGATTGAATCCGGACTGCGTTGTCTGCAGGGTAAAGGCATCGTAAACTCCATTAGCCTAAAGGACGGAGAAGATACCTTTCTTGATCGTGCTGCCACCATACGTCGATATGGCGCTGCAACGGTCGTCATGGCCTTTGATGAAGATGGTCAGGCAACAGAAATCGAAGACAAGGTCCGTATTTGCAAGAGAGCATATGACTTGCTTACCGAGACGGTCGGATTTCCACCGGAAGACATAATCTTTGATCCCAACATTCTGACTGTTGCAACGGGAATCGAAGAGCATGACCCCTATGCACTAAATTTCATCGAAGCAACACGGAAGATAAAAGAAGTTTGCCCCGGGGCCAAGGTGTCCGGCGGGATTAGTAATATCTCATTCTCCTTTCGCGGAAACAATGTGGTACGCGAAGCGATGCATTCCGCATTTCTGTTTCACGCCATCAAAGCCGGTCTGGATATGGGGATCGTAAATGCTGGCCAACTGGAAGTCTATGAAGAAATCCCCAAGGATCTACTTGAGCATGTTGAAGACGTACTCTTATGCCGCCGTGAAGATGCGACCGACAGATTACTTGCATTTGCCGAAACGGTAAAAGGGGAGGGTAAGTCAAGGCCTACCGAAGATCTTAGTTGGCGTGAGACTGATGTAGCAGGTCGATTGAGCCATGCCTTGATCAAGGGTATCGACAAATTCATCGAGGAGGATGTCGAGGAGGCGCGGCACAACTACGACCGTACGCTTGGTGTCATCGAAGGACCCTTAATGGACGGCATGAGCATCGTTGGCGACTTGTTTGGTGAAGGCAAAATGTTTTTGCCTCAAGTTGTGAAAAGCGCTCGCGTCATGAAGAAAGCTGTTGCCTACCTGCTGCCATTCATGGCACAAGAGAAGATCGAGTTAGGGCTGGACGGACAGTCAGCACGAGCAAAAATCCTACTTGCCACGGTAAAAGGNGATGTCCATGACATCGGTAAGAATATCGTGGGGGTAGTTCTTGGGTGCAACAATTATGAGATCGTTGATCTCGGCGTAATGGTCTCNTGTGAGAAGATCCTGGAAACGGCTCGTGAACACAACGTAGATATCATAGGTTTGTCGGGGCTCATTACCCCAAGCCTAGATGAAATGGTACATGTTGCCCGGGAGATGACGCGTCTTGGATTTGAAGTGCCTNTGCTCATTGGTGGTGCTACCACCAGCGCACGTCATACAGCGGTAAAGATCGCGCCGGAATATGCCAATCCAACGGTACANGTACTAGACGCATCCAGAAGCGTAGGGGTAGTAGACCAACTGCTCGGAGATAAGCGAGACGATTTCGATGCCGACAATCGAAAACAACAAGCTAAGCTTGTCGAAGCGTTCGAACAGCGCAACATTACTCTCGTAAGTTATCAAGATGCATGCAACCAGTCCATGAAAACAGATTGGCCCTCCATTGATATCGCCGTACCTGCCACGCTTGGTTGTCAGGTGATTGAATCGCAAGACTTGCATTCACTGGTTGAGTTTATCGATTGGACTCCGTTTTTCCTGACATGGGAATTGCGGGGTAAATACCCGCGAATCTTCGATCACCCAGAACTGGGCGAACCAGCACGCGAACTATTTGATAATGCCCAGGAAATGCTGAATACCGTAATAGAGCAAAACCTGATACAGGCCCGAGCAGTCTTCGGACTCTGGCCAGCAAGCAGTTCTGGTGATTCGATCATTGTCTTTGGTGATGAATCACGACAATCCGAACTCTGCCGTTTCGAAGGGCTTCGTCAACAAAGTGTTCAAAAAGGAAGNTCCGACTTCCGGTGTATTTCCGACTTCGTGGCCCCGGTAGATTCGGGACGCGAAGATTATGTCGGTGCATTCGCAGTCACGACAGGAATTGGTGTTAGTGAGATAGCAGCACAATACGATGCCAGCCATGACGATTACAACTCGATCATGATTAAGGCACTGGCCGACCGGCTTGCTGAGGCCTTTGCAGAATATCTACATAAAAAGGTAAGAGTGCAGTGGGGCTACGAGTCACAAGACACACATTCAAATGAAGAACTAATCTCGGAAGCGTATCGTGGTATTCGCCCGGCACCTGGTTATCCGGCACAACCAGATCACACGGAAAAACGTACGATCTTCGAGTTATTGGACGTAACCAATACGATTGGGATCGAGCTGACAGACAGTCTCGCCATGACGCCCGCGGCAAGCGTCAGCGGTCTCTATTTCTCACACCCTGATTCGCGGTATTTCAACGTCGACAAAGTAGACCGAGATCAGGTTGAGCAATACGCTCAACGTAAGAACATGAGTGTGGCGGAAGTTGAAAAATGGCTTGCACCAAATCTCGGATATAAGCCGTAATTAGAATCCACTGCATCCAATACATATTTGCGCGAATTCGTTACAATCAAGTCCAATAAGAAGCGCGTATCCTGCATGCGGCAGGATCGATACCACGAAATAAAGGTGAACCACAGATGACGCAATTGGAAGCAGCTCGTCGCGGCGACATCACGCCGGAAATGGAATTTGTAGCAGAGCGGGAACAACTCACCGCCGAAGTCATTCGGGATGAAGTTGCTGCCGGACGCATGGTCATCCCCGCCAACACGGTGCATCTGGCTGGTGTGCTAGAACCTATGGCGATCGGTATAGAAGCAAAATGCAAAATCAACGCTAACATCGGTAACTCTGCAGTAACAAGCGACATCGATGGCGAGCTTGAAAAACTGCACACGTCTGTACACTACGGTGCTGACACCGTCATGGATCTGTCTACTGGAAAAGACATCGATTCCATTCGCCGGTCAATCATAGATGCATCTCCTGTGCCGATCGGCACGGTTCCGATTTACCAAATGCTCGAAGAACTGGGCGGTGAAATCGAAGAGATGCGTGCTCAACATTTCCTGGACATGGTTGAGCACCAGGCTAAGCAGGGTGTCGACTACATGACGATTCACTGCGGATTGCTCCTTGAACACTTACACATGACGACCGAGCGTGTGACAGGTATCGTCAGTCGCGGCGGGTCGTTAATCGCTAAGTGGATGATGGCTCATCGCAAACAAAACCCGTTATATGAATGCTTCGATGATCTATGCGATATCATGCGACAATATGACGTTACATGGAGCCTTGGCGATGGCCTGCGGCCCGGGTCAATTGCCGATGCCAGCGATGATGCACAGTTCGCTGAACTTGATGTACTCGGTGAGTTAGTGGAACGCTCCTGGGAAAANGGAACACAGGTGATGGTTGAAGGTCCCGGTCACGTACCAATGGATCAGATCGATATGAATATCAAGCGCCAGATCGAAGTTTGCAAAGGTGCACCGTTCTATGTGCTAGGACCATTGGTCACAGATATCGCACCCGGTTACGACCACATCACCAGCGCAATCGGTGCAGCAATGGCTGGGTGGAGCGGAGCAGCCATGTTGTGCTATGTGACACCTAAAGAACACCTTGGTCTTCCCAACAACGACGATGTCAAAGAAGGCGTGATTGCATACAAGATCGCCGCTCACGCTGCAGATGTGGCACGGCATCGCAAAGGCGCGCAGGATCGTGATAACGCGTTGTCCAAGGCTCGCTTTGAATTCGACTGGAATGAACAATTCCGGTTATCGCTGGACCCTCAAACGGCTCAGGCATACCACGATGAAACGCTGCCGCAGGATACCTTTAAGAGCGCTCACTTCTGCAGCATGTGCGGACCAAAGTACTGCAGNATGAAAATCACCGAAGATATTCGTGCCATGGCAGACGAAGGCAACCTTGTTGAAATCGAACCGGCCACCTCGTCGAGCGAATCATCAGCAAGCTAGCTTCTGACNTGTCAGCTCGTGTTCAATCGTTTGAGCGTGCAGATGGTTGAGTTGTTTTTCAATTGAATTGATAGGACGCGTTGACATGCTCGGTGAATCACTCGGGCCTGAAGAATATACCAACCGACTCGCTGATGAAATTCATCAGGTCGATCATGCTGACCTGGGAAACTGGTCAGATTTGGTATTTGACGCGTGGGAACAACAGGCGAGCGTCTTCATCATCGGCAACGGTGGATCAGCTGCGACTGCCACCCATATGTCTCAAGACTTTGCGAAAAGTCTTCACCCCGAAGAGCAACTAGAAGAGCCCGCCACAAAACGGCTGCGAGTGCAAAGTCTCACGGATAATGTCGGCTGGCTCACAGCGGTAGCAAACGATCTGGGGTATGAGCACGTCTTTACCCAGCAGCTGCGCAATCTTGCCAATCCAGGTGATCTGCTGATTGCCATAAGCGGATCAGGTAAAAGCGAAAACATATTGCATGCGGTCGCTTGGGCTAACGATGCCGGACTGGTTACATTCGGTCTGACCGGATTTGATGGTGGGACTCTAGCAACCATTTGTCAGCACGGCTTGAACGTAGCCGTTAACGACATGGGTATGAGCGAAGGCATTCACTTGTGCTTGTACCACTGGGTGCTCAACGATGTGTTCGCGAGAATCAATCAAACAGGTCGGTATGCCGGAAGCTAGATTCGCACACGGCTAGCCGTCCCAGACCACTAAAGTCCAAGCACATCGTTCATCCCATATAAACCCGGCGACTGGCTCGCAACAAACTTGGCAGCTTGCAATGCCCCAAGCGCGTAACAGTCACGGTTGGAGGCACGAACTGTCAATTCAATCGTTTCACCNAGCATGCCAAAAACGATGGTGTGCTCTCCGGGATTATCACCCGTTCTAATCGCGTGATAACCAATTTCGTCGTTCGTTCTTGCGCCGGTCTGGCCTTCCCGACCATGCACGTGGTTGTTGATGTCCATGGCTTCGGCGATCAAGTTTCCAAAACGCAGTGCTGTTCCACTCGGTGCATCCTCTTTGAAACGATGATGACGNTCCAGNATCTCAACATCTGCACCGCCGGGAGTGTTCTTGAGAATCTCGCCGGCAATGGTAGATAGCTTCATCGTGAGGTTAACTGCCATGCTCATGCTTGGCGCCCAGACGATCGGAATTGTATTGGAAGCATCACGGATCAACTGCTGCTGCGAATCGGAAAGACCGGTGGTTGCCATGACCAGAGGGATTTGTTGCTCTGAGCATCGATTGACNATCGTCTCTGCACCGGCGGGTACGGAAAAGTCTATAACGGCCTGCGTTCCCTCTGNGATCTCATTGCACAGCGGCAAGTCCAGATTGCCGACNCCTGCAATTGCACCGGCATCGTTACCAATTTGAGGATGCTCCGACCATTCTATTGCCGAGCTCAACTGGAGATCTTCATCCTGAGAGGCCAAAGCAATCAGCCGTTGTCCCATCCGACCNGCGGCTCCATTTATAGCAATTCGTAGTCCACTCATTNTTCTTTCTATTCAGTTGGGATTCATGAATACAACTGAATAGCCCTTACGATTTCATTGAGGTCGTTTGGTACTGAAACAGCACGATTCGCGTAAGATGCACGCTGCACGCCGCGCGAGCCAAGTACTTCGTTAAACTTTTCCTGGTCGGTCGTATGATATGCCACGGTGGCAGTTGGATCTTTAAGCTGGTGGCCTGTGAGAATGCAAACCACACGATCGCTTGGAGCAATAATACCCTGTTCACGTAGTAGTTTTGCGCCTGCAACACTTGCAGCACTCGCCGGTTCGCACCCGATTCCACCAGCACCCACCTGTGCTTTGGCATCAAGGATATCTTGATCCGAGATTTCTCGAACCACACCATTGCATACATCGAGTGCTCTGAGGCATTTTTCAAAATTCACTGGCCGATTAATCTCGATTGCACTGGCAATCGTTGATGCTTTGCGACCGGCAGCCTGCATTGCATCATAATATTGTTCCACCGGCGTATTGTCGATTTCGCCGTCATTCCATCTAACGCCTGATTCTTCATACAACTGACTGAGGGTATTCGCTCCAACAGCATTGATGATTGCCAATCGAGGCACTCTATCAATTAATCCGAGATACTTGAGTTCCATGAACGCTTTACCAAACGAACTGGAATTCCCCAGATTCCCGCCGGGAACAACGATCCAATCCGGAACCTGCCATTGCAGGCTCTCGAGGACTCGCAGCATGATCGTCTTTTGACCCTCTAGCCGAAATGGATTGATACTGTTGACCAGGTAGATTCCTAGTTGGCTGCATACTTCCTTTACGCGAAGCATGGCATCGTCAAAGTCGCCGTTGATGGCAACCGTTAAAGCACCATATTCAAGCGCTTGTGATAGTTTTCCGTAAGCAATTTTTCCAGACCCGATGAAGATCACAGCTTTCATCAGGCGAGAAACTGCACAATACATCGCGAGTGACGCGCTCGTATTGCCCGTTGACGCACATGCAGCTTGACTTGCACCGGTCATATGAGCATGCGTAAATGCGGCAGTCATTCCATTGTCTTTGAAACTACCAGAAGGATTCATTCCTTCGTATTGGAGAAACAAGTTACCTGCATCGAGGCCAACAAAGGCACCTACAGGATCGGTTTGCTGCAATAACGTTTGACCTTCACCTACCGTGACGATTTTTTCAGGCGGAGCAAACGGTAGCAACTCTCGGAAACGCCAAACACCGCTATAGCAAAGCGGATCATGCCGATTCGACCATTTAGATTCAAATTCACTTAGTGACGCCGGAATCGCAGCTGCATTCCAGTCGTACGATACGTCAAGCAAGCCACCGCACTTGGTACATGCAGTCAACACCTCATCAACGCCAAATGTCGCAAGACAGGACGGTGAAATACACTGTTGAAAGGCTATTTCGGACACGGTTTTCGATGGAGTTTGCACAAAAAGACGCAGGAATTCCCGTATTCTATCCTTAAATGTCCATTTACGCATCATGCTAAATCTCACACCCGAGGGCGTCAGAGATAAGACGCCTTAAAACTACTGAAAGACTGTATAACGGACCTCGAATCTGCAAAGAATTGTGAGCTAGTGGGAAGTGATTAAGCAATTGACATCGGTTGCTCGTATCCCTACAATCTTTTTGCTCAGCCTCAGGAATGTGGCTACTCAGGAATATCGCTAAATCGCTGTAAGTGTTTACTATTGCAGGGTTTAGATGCTGTTTATTCAGAGAATTACTACCATGGCACGTCTAAAAAACGCAATGAAAAAGGTCGAATCACGTCCTTTCAAGCGACAATTGCTTGAATTGCGCGCACGGCTTCGCGGAGATGTGAATGCTATGGCAGATGCTGTTTTCAGCGATTCTGGTGGTGCTGGAGCTGGTAGCACTTCAAATCACATGGCTGATGTCGGCACCGAGCATTTTGACCAGGAATTTACCCTTTCACTCGTAGAAAATGAAGGGGAAACGATCGAATTGATCGACCATGCATTGGCTAGAATTGAAGCCGGAGCATATGGTGCATGCACGGAGTGTGAAGGAAAGATTCCAAAGATGCGGTTAAGTGCACTACCTTATACGCCACATTGCGTGAAATGTGCAGATATCGCTCAGCGAGGCTAAAACAAGCCTATGAACGAAGCCACGGATTTGGCTGGTTCTGTCAATAAAAGATCCAGATTGCTTCTATTTCTGGTTCTGGCCGTTGTTGGTTGCACGCTTGACTTATGGTCAAAGCATGTAGTTTTCAATGCACGTGGATTCACGCCGGACGATTACTACTTCTTTCCACCTGATGCAGAAACACACTGGATCATCGATGGCTATTTCGCGCTACAGGTATGGGTAAACCAAGGTGCACTTTTTGGTGTCGGACAGGGACAGAGTTTACTCTTTGCAATCGTTTCCATCGTTGCCATGTTGGGCATTTTCTATTGGTTAACCAAAGGTACCGCAATACAAAGTCGTTGGCTGGTTGTTGCCTTAGGACTCATTGTCGGTGGAATCATCGGGAATCTCTACGATAGGCTTGGGCTTTGGCACTCAGGAATTGAAACACATGAGAACTATGTAAACGGTGTACGCGACTTCATTCTCATACAGGCAGGTGATGATCTACGGTGGCCGAATTTTAATATCGCTGATATGTTGCTTGTAACAGGTGCCATCATGCTGGTCATACATTCTCTTTTCATGGCTGAGTTAAAGGACGATCCTGAAACAAAGTCCAGCGAAGCCTCCGAAGACTAACCCCAAACCGTGATATCCAATGCAGGCAGACGTACAATCCAGACTTGAAACTGCTGTCGAGCTGGCCAAAGCTGCTGGGCAACATACGCTCAAATATTTCCAGCAGTCTGATTTGAGTGTTGAGCGTAAAGGGGACAACTCTCCGGTAACCATTGCAGACAAGGAAGCGGAAGCGCTCGTACGATCGGGAATTGCAGCAGTATTTCCCGAGGATGCCGTATTGGGTGAAGAATTAGAAGACACTGACGGTTCCTCCGGCTACCGCTGGATCGTGGATCCAATCGATGGCACGAAGTCCTTTATTTGCGGCGTACCGTTGTATAGTACCTTGATCGGAATTGAGAAAGACAACGAACCGCTCATAGGCGTCATCTACGTACCTGGCACGCGTGAATTGGTTTATGCATGCCGCGGCGATGTTACTTGGTACCAACAAGGTGACGGTGAAATTGTCCGTGCGTCCGTTTCCGAGCGATCAGAGCTTGCGTCGGCGTGCTTCGTAACTAGCCAGGTAGATTCATTTAGTCGGCGTGATGCCTTTGATGTTTATCGCCAAATCCAAGAGGCATGTTTTATCACGCGCACCTGGGGAGACGGTTACGGATATCTTCTTATCGCAACAGGTCGCGCAGAGGTCATGGTAGATCCAGTGATGAACCTCTGGGATGCAGCAGCCATTTTGCCAGTAATTGAAGGGGCGGGAGGTTCCTTCACTGATTGGAACGGTACGGCCACCATTCATGGTGGCGAAGGTGTGGCTACGACACCGCAACTGCTAAACGAAGTTATTGCCATCACTCAGGGCAATTAAATCACTAACGGGTCGTTAGCATCGATCATTCGTTATGCACGATTATTCACCGGCGACCGTCTTGGCAATAATGTCATCAAGTGCTTTGAGCCCAATTACACGGTCTACTTCATAGTATCCGGCATGGTAATGGACAACCTTGCCGTCAGCGTCAATGACAACAAACAGCGGTAACTTCGCACCAGCTTTACGCGGATCGCCGATCCGTCCAATAAAGCCCTTCGAGTCTCCAACAATCGAATAGGTTAGGTTCATAAAGCTGGCAAATTTCCGTGCTCCCACCCGTACTTTGCTACGTTGCGTGGGGTCCTCCAGCAGCGGATTACAGACAACACCAACGACCTGAACGTCTTTGTCCTTATAGCGTCGCAGTAGAAAGTCCAAGTATCCGACCTGACCGTACGGTTCGGCGAGCGGTGAATCTTTATACTCCCAAAAGTGCAGGATCGTCACCTTGCCTTTTAGAGTGTCGGCATTCAATTCAGCTCCTCGATAGGTATCGAATTCCAGGTCACCAAAATCTCCGAGGCTCTTATTCATTGCACGTTCGGCAAGTACAGCCACGCTGTTGTTACGACCTTTTTGATTTTTAATATCGTCGGCAAGTGTTTGACCAATAGATTCAAGCGGTGTTTCGACGCTGACTTTAACGAGTCGTTCCACGTTTTCACGTAACAATGCCAGTTGTTCATCGCTCCAGTTGATCTCGCGTGCCTGTTTTTCCACTCCAAGCCGGCCGCGGAATTTCAGAAACACATCAAATGCCGTTGCCATTTTGCGTTCCANGTTGTCATCCAGATCAATCTGCTGAACTAATTTAAGATCCAAGTCATGCATCAGACCACGTCCAAGCACAACGCGTTCGTTAAGTGACAGCACCTGTGTGCCGGACTTGCTGACCCAAATGGTTCGCTTCACGCCAATATTAGTGAATCCGACGATACGCCATGCCGGAATCCCACCAACTGCTTCTTCTTCAATAACACGATACGTGACAGCGCCTTGTTTCCAGGATTCATCTGCTTTGATTTCAGTCCCGTTAAGTCTGGGCATTGCAATTGGCACAAATCCGGTGCGTTCTTCCTCAAATTGATAGAGTACAGCAGGCCCGCGAATAGCGTCTACACCTACAAACAAGCCACGGCTATCGGTGGACGACCAGTCCGCGGTACCAAATCGCATCGGCCAACTCAATTCGCCACGACCATTCTCTGATACAACCCAATAACTTCTTCCCGACTGACCATCAGCACTCGTTTGCAAAACGGCTAGCTTTATCTTCTTTGTCGTTACTTCAGCTTCACCCTTGTCAGCAATCATNGTCCCTTCATACAGATAAAGCTCTGCAGCCCCNGCAGTTGAAGCCATTTGGAGGCCTGCGACGACCGTCAACAATGCAAGACAGGATCGGAGTAAACGCAAGTTCATATGCAAGTTCTTTTTCTTGGGNATTGGAGGGTCGCGTTGAAACGAATCGCGTTCGTTTCAGTACCAGACATGGCAACAAATAACCTACGGCAGTAGAGTGGGCGCCATGTTCCTTTAATGACTCATTCTAACCCAGGGCGAATATCATTGCGACCATGCCCGTGTGCCGGTTGCAGCCTACAAAATCAAGGCTATACTACCTGTTTGCGGCATAAGTTATTTACAACGTCAGTAAAGACTCCGCTTGATAAAACGCCTGTAAATACAGGTTTAAACCTAAGATGGTTTGAAGGAATAAGCAAATGGCTCGCGTATGTGAGATTTGTGGAAAGAGAACCCAAAAGGGTAACTCAGTAGAAACACGTGGTAAGGCAAAATACCTTGGTGGTGTCGGTACCAAGATTACCGGAATCACTCGCCGGGATTTCAAACCAAATCTACAACGTGTTCGAATTACAACGGCAAACGGTACAAATAAGCGAATTCGCGTCTGCACCCAGTGCCTGCGAAGTGGTGCTGTGACACGAGTCGTTCGTCGTAAACCGTTCAACCTAAACGATGCGGTTAAATCCGGCTAACTGAACGGACCACTTAGTTAGCTCGACCAGCTCAAACGGCGTGGTGCGCATAGTGCCACGTCGATTTTTTATGGACAATAACTCATAAGCGGCCACTTTATCTGATGAGTCTCTCAAAAGAAGATGTACAACGCGTCTCATTGCTTGCTCGACTGAAACTCAGCGACGATGAGCTTACAACGATGACCGAGCAACTCGGGCAAATCGTTAGTTACNTCGATAAGCTGTCAGAATTGGATACCGAGGGCGTTGAACCTATGGCGCATGCACTTGACCTGACCAATGCTCTGGTGGATGACGAGCCGCACGAAAGCCTTCCACAGGAAAAGGCTCTTCAAAATGCTCCAAATAGTGACGACGAATGCTTTCGCGTTCCGGCGGTCCTTGGAGAATAGTGCAAAACACGATGATCGACCTATCAGCCACATCGCTACTTGCCAAGCTTCAAAGCGGTGAAGTGTCTTCTGAGGAAGTCACCACGGCATTTCTCGGCAGAATCAACGCTGTCGAATCACGCGTTGGCGCCTTCTTAAAAGTAAATTCCGAATCTGCACTGCAGGCAGCACAAGCAGTAGANGAAAAACGCAGATCCGGCGCACCGCTTGGCAAACTCGCGGGAATACCGATAGCAGTGAAGGATATCCTCTGCACAGAAGGGGAAGCGACGACCTGTGGCTCACGCATGCTTGAGAATTACGTCCCACCATACAACGCAACGGTTGTCGAGCATCTACTCGCCAGCGATGCTATCGTGATTGGGCGGACAAATATGGACGAATTCGCAATGGGTAGCTCCACAGAGAACTCCGCATACAAACCGACTTGCAATCCATGGGATCTTGAACGTATCCCCGGTGGCAGCAGTGGCGGCGCAGCAGCTTGTTTGGCTGCTNCCATGGCACCACTTTCCATCGGCACAGACACGGGAGGCTCCATCCGTCAGCCGGCAGCACTATGTGGAATCGTTGGCTTGAAGCCAACGTATGGTCGTGTCAGCCGTTTTGGGTTAGTCGCCTTTGCAAGCAGCCTTGATCAGGTTGGTCCCATGGCGACGACCGTGGAAGATACTGCATTGCTCCTTGAAACCATTGCAGGGCATGACAAGCGAGATAGCACATCAGCCAAAATCGATGTACCTCAGTACACCGCCAGTGTTAATTCACCGCTTGAGAATCTCACCATTGGCGTCGTACCGTCGCACTATCAAGATGGGCTGGATACCGAGATAGAATCCTCCGTGAAAGAAGCGATTCGCGTCTATGAATCACTTGGTGCAACAATCAAAGAGATTGAAATGCCCCACGCGCAATACGGTATTGCGACGTACTACATCATTGCACCATGTGAAGCATCCGGAAATCTTGCCCGATACGATGGAGCACATTACGGTTACCGTACTGACCGACAGACGATGCTGGACGAACTCGCAGAGGAAGCTAACCAAACTGATGGAGCAGGGGAGTCACCGCTTGTGCGCATGTATCGCAAATCCCGTTCCGAAGGATTTGGCTCGGAAGTGCAACGCCGCGTTATGCTTGGCACCTATGCTTTGAGTGAAGGTTACTATGANGCTTACTATCTCAAGGCACTAAAAGTGCGTCGGTTGATCCGCGCAGATTATGACGCTGCCTTTGACCAGGTCGACTGTATTCTTGGGCCGGTAACTGCATCACCGGCATTTCGTCGCGGGGAGAAAACCAACGACCCGCTCGCGATGTACCTNGAAGACTTGTATACCGTAAATGCCAATCTTGCCGGTGTTGCAGGCATCTCTCTGCCGTGTGGATTAACTTCTGAAAACCTGCCGATCGGACTCCANCTTCAAGCCGCTCCTTTCCAGGAAGAAAAGCTGTTGCAAGTGGCAAACATGTATCAGTCTGCAACGGACTGGCATACACGGAGGCCGGAAATCCAGTGACAAATCCACCCTATGATGTAATCATCGGACTCGAAGTGCATGTACAGCTACGTACGAATACAAAGCTATTTTGCCGGTGCCGTACGGAGTTTGGAAATCCACCAAACACGCTGACATGTCCTGTTTGTCTGGGTTTACCCGGGGCCTTGCCGGTTATGAATCGTAAGGCATATGAGTTGTCCGTCAAAACCGCACTCGCACTTAACTGCAACATTCCTAACTTTACAAAGTGGGATCGCAAACAGTATTACTATCCGGATCTGCCCAAGGGATATCAGATCAGTCAGTTTGATTTACCGATGAGTGAAAACGGCCACCTGGCCATCAGTTCTCCTGACGGAGAATTCGAGGATAAGAATGTGGGAATCATTCGGGCTCACCTCGAAGAAGATGCCGGCAAGAGCATGCATGATGAGGTGCAAGGACTTGCTGATACAAGGATTGACCTGAATCGAACAGGCACACCACTACTGGAAATCGTCAGTGAACCTGACATGCGAAGTGCCGAAGAAGCTCGTGCGTATCTTCAGGAACTTCGACTATTGCTTACCTACCTGGACGTTTCAGACTGCAATATGCAGGAGGGTAGCTTACGAGTTGACGCAAACGTCAATCTACATGTGCACACCGAAACCGATGAGAAAATCGCCACTCCCATCGTCGAAGTAAAGAACATGAACAGCTTTCGGGCTGTGGAACGAGCACTTCACTACGAAGTAAAACGGCAATATGAAATCTGGCAAGAGACGGGCAACCGAATCGGCGATGTTCCAAAGCAAACGCGTGGATGGGATGACAACGCTCAACTCACACGCGCTCAGCGTGAGAAAGAGGAGTCGTCGGATTATCGATACTTCCCGGACCCGGACCTAGTACCTGTAACGATTACAAACGNACAAATTGAAGCATTCCAACGACAGATTCCAGAGTTACCGGCTGCGTTACGCGAGAAGCTGGTTGANGAGTTTTCGCTTACTCCATACACGGCTGATGTCATCGTCAATCAAGGCCCGGAGGTAGTTACTTACTTCCAATCGCTTGCTGAACATACAGGAGATGCGAAGCAAGCTGGAAACTGGGTACAGGGTGAAGTCCTGAGAGTCTTAAAAGAAGAAGATTGGGAGCTCNGTGAATTCCCTATTTCAGCCGAAGGCCTCGCCGATTTACTTAAAGCCATTCAGCAGGGTGAATTGAATAATTCGCGTGGTAAGGAAGTATTCGCTGAAATGCTATCTGCCGGTACCAGCGCTGCCGATGCCATGGCTGCACTTGGAATCGAAAAGGTTGATGATTCGGCACTGGAAGACCTTTGCCGCGAGATCGTCATGGCGAACCCCAAAGTCATTGACGATGTGCAATCCGGCAACGAAAAAGCTGTCGGAGCCTTGATCGGGCAGGCCAAACAGAAAAACCCAAACGTAAACCCTGGTCAGGTTCGTCAAATCTGCCTCGACATTATCAACGCATTGTAGCCCGCGATTTTTTTGAGCCTGCTGCATGAATGACTTTGCCAACCTTTCACCTGATGAGCTGAACGAGATCGACAAGAGTCGAGTCTGGCACGCGTTTACGCAGATGTCGGAATATCAGCCGTTCATCATCGAGCGTGCAGACGGCGTGTATCTNTATGATGTTGATGGCAAACAATACATCGATGCGGTTAGCAGCATTTGGTGTAACGTGCATGGACACTGCCATCCGTATCTTAATGAGGCGATTTATGCGCAGTTGCAAAAAGTCGCCCATGTCACTTCGCTCGGTATGTCTAATCCTACGACCATCGAATTTGCAAACCAGTTGGTCAACATCACTCCCGACGGACTTAATCACGTCTTCTTTTCCGGTGACGGTGCAAGTGCTGTAGAAGTTGCCTTNAAAATGGCGTTCCAGTATTGGCATCAGCGNGAGAATCCAAGACCTCTAAAGACCAAGTACATCGCGTTAGAACTTGCATACCACGGAGACACCTTAGGAAGTGTCAGCGTCGGCGGAGTGAAACGCTTTCACGAGATGTTCGAACCTTTGCTGTTTGATTGCATTCGCATCGACTTACCCGATACCTACCGATTGCCTGAGGGCATCGCTGCCGATGAATGTTGCAATCATTACCTCGAGCAGGTAGAGGCGGTCCTAAAGAGCGATCACGAAGAAATCGCCGCACTAGTCGTCGAACCAATCGTTCAAGGTGCAGCCGGACTTGTAATGCAACCGGCCGGATATCTTGCCGGCCTGCGCAAATTGACAAGACAATACGACGTNTTATTGATTTGTGATGAAGTGGCGGTTGGCTTCGGTCGAACCGGCACCATGTTTGCATGTGAGCAGGAAGACGTTCAGCCGGATTTATTATGTCTGGCCAAGGGAATCACAGCGGGCTATCTGGCCATGAGCGCCACGCTTGCGACGACACAGATTTGGAATGCTTTCCTAGCACCAAGTCATGAAGCAAAAACGTTTTTTCACGGACATACCTATGCAGGCAATCCCGTTGCGGCCGCTGCTGGAATTGCATCTCTGGATTTATTTAAAACAGAAGCGACTCTTGATAACGTCAATCGACGAGCCAAACAACTAACCGAGCGACTCGAGACTCTAAGCAAACATGAAATCGTCGGTGACATTCGTCAACGCGGGCTCATCGCGGGCATCGAACTTGTTGCTGACCGTGAAAGTAGGCAGCCCTTCGATGCTCAGCTGTCCGTAGGANCTNAGATTTGCAAGCAATTGTTACGGCACGGTGTGTGGATACGGCCATTACGCGATGTGTTGGTTGTCATGCCACCGCTGTGTATCTCGGAAGAACAGCTAAATGAAGTCGTCGACGCAATCGATAACACGATTGGCGAGTTTTGTCAAAACTGAGCGTCGAGAAACCAGTTGCGATGGAGTGAGTCACTGGGCACGAGATCTGGTGCCCTGTGGTGAACCAGAAATCGCGATTCCTGTTGGCAGTGGCCGACCAGCACAACTGTAACCAAGTTCGAAAAGCTTGGATTGGATGAGCCTGAATTTCTCAAAGCTCTCAGGATAAACCCAAATGGTAATTGTCGTCGTTTCCGGTCGGTGCCCTTGTACTTGCCGTAAAAATGCAGAACCGGCGATTACTGCACTCTCAGTCTCTTCTCCCATATTCGGATCGACTGGATGAAGCTCAAAACGCCGCAGCCCAACATAGGATCTCATGTGAGGGGTTCCATGTCGGGAACGCTCGACTGCCGTGGTTGTGCCAAGTTCATAGTGCATCCGAAAGCCATCAATCGGACCAAGCGTCTCTTGCACCGTGTCGCCTTCGTGTAATTCTTGAAGGAATCGCGGCGCATCACGCTTGAGCGCCGCAATTAGATCATCCCAGGGAATCATGGCGATTCTGTTATTGTACAACCGAAAATGCATTTCCTCTCCGAAGACGGTTTGAGCACGCGGAGTCGGTTTATGTTCGATGACCTTGGTCTTGGGAGCCATGTTTCTCACCACGCGCTGGCTCTGCTCAAGCGATACAAGCTGTTGCTCTAACGTTCGGCGTTCATTNGCCCTGACAAGTTTTCTTTGAGCGTCTTCTTCGAGTAGCTGCTCTTGTTCGGTGGTTTGTAATTCGAGATTCTCTATAACCTCCATCAGTTTATTCCGCTCAGCGGACCGATATTCCGTTTCGAATTCCTGACGCTTAATGAGCTTCTGTATATCGATAATATCGGAGTTGACTTTGTTAACATCCGCCGCAACTGCCATCACATTCAGGTCTTCTGCAGGCTGCGCCTCAACGGACTGGCTTTCCACGAAACTGTCGCGTGCGCGCACGGTGACAACCATAACGAGAATCGCGAGGATTCCAACAAGATTGGCGACAATGTCCAGGAAGGAATCCTGACCACCAAGCATGTCNTCATAGTTCTGTCGTCTAGCCATTACGTTTAATCCCGTTACGCGGCGGCAACATCTATCGCCGCACCTGCACTTCCACTCCGCTTCCTTGCAATACCGTTCTTAATTCCCGAAATCGTGCACCACCTCCGGGCTTGATTTCGACACTTAATTCCGGCTTCCATTGTCCACCCACAACCGACAATCCCCAGGTATCCATGTACGTATGCAATGACGTAATAAACTCATCAATGTTGTCATACACAGTGTCATTGATCTTGGTTACCAAAGGTTTGATCTGCTCACCACGTCCGGGAACAATCGTCAACTTATCGATCTCACAGACTACATGGACTGGTCGATGTACACCGGTTCGCGGCACCTCTCCATCTGGTAATGCCCAACCGGGTTTACGGCTTTGGCCTGTGCCTGACATGGATGACGCACCACCGTTTCCACCACCACCGGCAATATGTGTTTCGCTATCTTGTTGCCCGTTACCGGAACTTGCCCGACCACCATTCGCACCACGGTTCGCTCCAGGTGATCTTTCGCCTGGATACTGTGGCCGCGCAGTTGGGTCTGCCGATGTTGACTGCGTGCTACCGCGAGAGCCGGAGTGATTAGAAAATCCGGATTTAGAACCAAATCGACTCGGCATGGCTGCGATGAGAGTCTTCTGTCTTTCCTTGGCACGTCGAAGCGAAGTTTGGATTTCCGTGGCAAGTAATGGCTGAGGATTACCGTACGTCAGATTCACATCCGCGTCGATCAACTCGTACCCGAATTCATCCTTCCAGCTCTTGATCGCAGCCATCGCGCGTCCATAGGATTCGACTCCATCAGGACGAACAACGATCAGTGGATATGGTTTGAAGTCGTCCTGGAAACCAGCATGCTTATCGTAAAACTCTCTGATGGTACGCAAGCCAGCATCTAGTGGATTTCCAGGGCCCAGGGGACCTTGCAAATCAGCAAGTGGCAGCAGCACACCTTCGGGCTGAAACACCACGCCCTCTGACGTGCATTCCAAATAAATAGGCCTATGAATGGTTCCATTGAGCCCTTTATATGGAAGGATCGCGAACGTGTCTTTTCTTTTGCTCTGCCCGTCCTGAAGTGCCTTTAACGCAGCGGTCGCAGATTCGATTTCCTTGCGCAGCGCATCAAGTTGCTCCTGGGTGGTGTCGTCCTCATCGAGTGTATCACGGTTTTGTAAAGCGTCTCGTCGGGCTTTGAGGAGGCGAACCTTGTCGTAAAGTTCGTTGATGTGCGTTTCGACATTTGCGAGTTTTAACCTCGATTGGCGAAGCTGTTCTTCCTTTTCCTCGCGGTTCGCAATGAGCACTTCCTTTTCCCATTGGTAATCTTCCAGTTGAATTTGCTGCCTGCGCAAATCCTCTTGCTTTGCCAATTGTTCCTCTGAACGCTGGTCAACGAGGTGATTTGCATGCACGCGAGCCTGCTGCACGCCGATCACTAGTAGCGCAATCAGTGCACCCATCGTGCAAATCAGCACAGCAAGAAATGGAAACATGGTCGGCGTTACATCATTACGCCGTTTGCGACGTCTCATGCAGCTCGATCCTGTCCATTATGGAATTCCGGTGATTCAACCGCGTTTGTTCGGGCAGCAAGTAACTGTACCGCAGCCGATAAACTCATCACCGCCTGTTCAAAGTGGCCGGCCTCTGACAACAGACGCAGGTTGTTATTTAGTGCAGTCTCTAGACGAATGACATCGCTCGTTGCTTCAACCGTCTTATGCATTTGAGATTGGTGATCCACAAGTTGTTGCAAAACGACCTGCTGAGAATCTACAAGTCCCTGGGAGGCCGCAACGACAACATCACGCATGTCGGAACCAGTTGATGCTATCCATTCCTCCCAGTTTTCCTGCACATGTTGCATGGCTGATGCGAACAGTTTGCCTTGAGATTCCGATAGTGCAGCCGCGATATCATCACTACTGAGTTCCGCTGTCTCATTCGATGACTCGGTAGCAAATCGACTCCCCAACTGATCCAGGCAGTTTACGGATACGCAACTGAGCAAGTGGGAATCCACACGGTCGACCAGAAATTGGGTGAACATCAGACCTATCGAAAGGGTTAGTGCCAGGGCTGTTGTATCAAAGGCAACGTATAAACCGCTGAGTAATCCCTGCATGGCTCCTTGTAAATCATCGCCAAGTTGTTGAGTTGCCATGTCTCCCAATGCAGCGGTGATTCCAATTACCGTTCCAAGGAAACCAAGCATCGGGGTAGCCCAGATGATAATTCTTGCGAGTCCATAGCCTTCTTGTTGGCTATCTAAGTCGTCTTCTGCGAGATTACGAAGTTGTGCATCCAAATTGTCTGCAGTTCCATTGCGCTTCACAGCACACAACGCTGCGTGGAGTCGCCTCCACATGTATCCCTTTCTCAACCGACGNGGCATTTCTTCCAATTGTGAAATCAGCGTATCTGAGTCATTAACTGAATCACCGCCAACCTTGTTTTCCGGTAACTCAACTTCATTAAGTGTCGTGATCTCTCCAAAGACGCTGACAAACCTCAACAACAATGCGGAAAGACCGACAAAGAACATACACGTTGTAGCGACCGCAACCGGATGTCCCAGGAAATATCGCTGAGTAAATTCACTGGCNAGTGGTCCGTCTTGGATGAGCTTAAAAAANCCCATACTCAGAAGCGCGCCCCAGAAGAGTGGCCAACCGAGTGATCGAAGCATGCCGGATGTTGTATGCGAGTTGCTCTTACTCATTAAGTGTCACTTGCCTTGCTGTCTTGGCTNATTACNTCATGCCCCACAATACNTGCGCGCAGCTACAGCTTGTCGCGCAAGGGCACTCAATCATAAAAATCGGCACAATCNNTACAGATTCTCANGAAATNTCGAACGATTGNGGTACCAAATGGGTACTTTTTTTAAGGGGTTNNAGAACNACAACCCTATAGCAGCGGCCTATCCANGAAAAGTCGCATAGCACTTGGGNGTTTCCCATAAGCTAGCTTCAANGATTGGAAATCCNTGNTNGGCGGTTACNTCATANATTAACTTGGCAATATTNTCAGCNGTTGGATTTGTATCCATNAANAACATTGGTTCNCCCANTTCTTCCAGAATTGGNACNACNGGGTCATCCTTGCAGAGTAGCATCCGGTGATCGAGATTNTNATCAATCCAGGTCGCGACCGCTTTTTTGACATCAGAGAAATCAAACACCATGCCTCGGTCGTCAAGCGTATCGGCAGCAATCGTAATAATTGCACGGCCATTATGGCCATGTAAATGACGGCATTTACCGTCGTAATTAAGCAATCTATGGCCGTAACAGAAATCAATTTCGCGGGTAATTCCGTACATATAAACGCCTTTTTCTATTCGATCCGTGGCACATCCCTGTAATTTACCACTGAACCACTGGTCACCTAAGGTGTCGACTTGGTTGAGCAACAATTCTGTCAATCACGCCAATCAATATTGTGTGAATTGACTCGATATATAGAATGTACCATCGCGAAACGCCTTACCAAGGTAGGGGTAGCAGACATTTCATGGAGGAAATGCAAAAATGCGCAATGTGACANTTACNGGCAGCCTCGTTATAGCTTTNTTGGCAGCAATCNTGCTGATCTATCAAAATTTCGAAGCCGATGCGCATGCCCAAACTAATCAACGTACGCCGGGAACCAAATTGCTGAGTATCTCCAATCCTACTAANACTGGAACTCAGCTTATTCTCGTCGATCCGGATTCTAAGCATATTTCGGTGTATTCGGTCGATTCTGGGAGTGGCAAAATAACGTTAAAGAGCTCACGAAATGTGTATTGGGATTTTCATGTAGATGAATTTAACGCGACCAGCCCTACACCGCGTGAAATCCAGAGCCTAATACGGTAACGGTCCGGAAACGGCCAAACTCTGCATATCAATGATTGGCTTTTTTCTTCAGCAGGCCTAATAATATCTCCGTAGCAGTTGCCATGCTACAAATGCAACAAAAACAGCCTAAAGGACGGTGTTTTATAATGCCGAACCTGAGGAGTAGGTAGTATTATGCGCACAAACGGGATTGCCGTTATGACACGCCCTATGGGTCATAGCAGCAATTACCTCCGTGACGAGTCCAATTAGGGGGGATTCGCATGAGCCAAGTGTGTTTATTGGATGCGACAATTGTCGCGAGATCGTGGAGTAAACCATGGCTGACTTGTTAAGCCTTTCCGAAGCTGCGAAGCTGCTGAACATTACCGAGGATGAATTGCGCACATTAGCGCAAGAATCCAAGATAAACGGCGTCCGTTCCGACGACGGTTTCAGCTTTAAGGAAGCAGAGTTACAACGCTACGCAGACGAGCAGGGTATAACGCTCGGCGACGATGCATCCGTTCTGGTAGACGAAGGCGGAGAAGGATCTGTCATCACTGGTGAGGGAGCCGCGGGCGATAGTGATCTCAAACTCGCCGACGAGATCGATGACGATCTGGAGTTAATGGATGGCGCAGACCAAAGTATGGAACTCGATCTATCCGGTGAACTTGATTTACTAGACGACGAGAGCGAGGACGACGGTGAACAGGATCCAAATGAAAACACCCAGTTTTCTCTCGGCGACGGAAATCTCGATTTAGATGATTTA
>PAXU01000008.1 GCA_002714565.1 Rhodopirellula sp. | reverse complement strand
CGGAATCCTCGTTTTCTTAGGGAATCATGCCGAAAAACAGGTGAGAAGGAATATTAAATAAACCAGCGGTGATGTGTTCGCACGTTGTTATTTGGATAGGAATACCTAAAGCGGAATAGGAAAAACACCTGATAAACCGGCCTGAAATACAACGTGCTGTATCCGGTCGGATTATCCGGTTTGTAAGGCAGGGATGCTTGTACCGCCACCGTTTTAGCTGAATTAACCGTTTACGAAACTGAAAGTCTGGTTTTTAATAAACTTCTACCGAAATTCGCAGGAATGGCGAATAATTCGGTCACGACCCACCTTTGACTATTTATCCTGCCTTAGCTTCGGAGATTATGGTGAATCTCGATGCTCTATTTAGCCCGTACAAGCCTGTTACCACGCACGTGGTAGACAGTCTTAAATACTGGGCAGAGAACACTCCAGACAAACTGGCCTATCGCTTTCTTACAGACGGCGAAGACGAGAAGATAGACTTGTCTTACGCTGAACTTGACCGCTGCGCGCGATCGGTTGCTTCAAAACTGAGCGAACATGATGTACGCGGTGAACGTGTGTTGCTGCTTCATCCTCCCGGTATCGCGTTTGCAAAAGCATTTTGGGGATGTTTATATGCAGGTGCGATCGCCGTTCCCGCATACCCTCCGCGGCGACACCGAGGTATGAATCGGATCGAGGCCATTGTTGATGATGCAAAGGCAGTCATGGCTCTGTCTACGGTCGATGCCGTTGAGCGTGCCAAGTCAATTCTAAAGTCGACCGACTCACTTTTAAATCGCATTACGTGGATTGGCACGGATTCAATTGCCGACGACTATGATCCGGATTGGGAAACACCGGAAATTAAACCAAGTGACCTGGCAGTCTTTCAGTACACTTCCGGATCAACAGGAAGTCCTAAAGGCGTTATGCTTGCCCACGAAAACATCATGGCTAACTGCCATATGATTACGAAGGCCTTCCAAAGTCATTACGGTGACTTCTGCATGGCGTGGTTACCGGTATACCACGATATGGGACTCGTCGGAGGGTTGCTGAACCCAGTTTTCACAGGCCTCTCGGGACTCGGGATGTCTCCGATGGCCTTTCTGCAAAAACCCGTACGTTGGTTACAGGCAATTACCAAACACAAGATCACCATTACCGGTGGCCCCAATTTTGCTTATGACCTATGTACTCAAAAGGTTACCGAAGAAGACATGGAAGGCCTGGATCTCTCCAGCCTGAGCATTGCTTACAACGGTGCTGAACCGATCCGGTCTTCTACGCTTGAGGAATTCAGCAAGAAGTTCGCCAAGGTCGGATTTGATCCCAAGGCGTTTTATCCGTGCTATGGCATGGCAGAAGCGACGTTGATTATTACTGGTGCGGAACGAGGCAAGCCACATAACGTACACAGTTTTGATGCAGACTCCCTGCACGAGCATCGTGTCGTGAGCGTACCACCCGATGCTGACAATGCCCGTCACTTGGTGAGTTGTGGTCGCATTCTGGATAAAGAAGAAGTCATCATTGTCGATACGCAAACTTACAAACAGTTGCCGGCCGGTGAAGTTGGAGAGATATGGGTCTGCAGCCCTTCTATAGGTAAGGGGTACTGGAATAAGCCAGAGGTAAGCGAACAGACCTTTGAAGCGAAATGTGCCGACAGCGATAGCGGTCCATTTCTGCGAACCGGTGATCTTGGATTCCTCATGGACGGCGAATTATACGTTACGGGCCGTCTGAAAGACTTAATCATCGTTCGCGGTGTGAACCGATATCCTCAGGATATTGAACTGACGGTGGAACTAGCCAGCAATCGTTTGCAAAACGGTGCGGTTGGTGCCTTTGCCGTCGATATCGATGGACGCGAGCGTTTGATCGTAGTCGCTGAGACAGAACGAAAGCGGCACGACGACTGGTCAGATGTCATTCAGAAAATCCGCATGGACGTGACTGCTGAGCATGATTTGCCACCCGATGGAATCGTCCTTGTACGATTCGGTTCGATTCCAAAAACCTCCAGTGGTAAGATTCAACGCCATGGATGCCGTAAGTCATTTCGTGACGGTTCACTCAAGACGATAGCCCAGTGGTTCTCTTGGGACGATGCTTCGGAGTTGCCCGCCGAGACGGTGGAAGCTACGACAAATGAACCGGTGCAAACCGGTCTCGATGAGACCGTACTTGAAACGGTTTATGATCACGTCAAAGCCATTGCTCAGGAACGGTCCAATGAACTGAGTCCGGGAACAAACATTGTGATTGATCTTGGCTTGGATTCACTTGAGCGTCTGCAAATCGCCAATAGCCTTGAAGAGACGTATGGTGGACGATTCCCAGAGGAAGTGTTGCAAGAGATTGAGACATGTGGTGAAGTTGCAGCCGCAGTGCAGCAGTACATTGGTACCGTCCCTGCCAAGGATCGCAAGTTAAGCAGCAGCGAACCTAAAAAGACCACAACAAAGGCTATCAGCGTACCGGAAGAAAACTACACTTTTGCATTGATGCCTGAGTATAAACGTCTGAAACAGACGATGAGCTTGTTGGATCAAACAGGTGTGCCAAATCCGTATTTCTCTGTACACGATGGCGTGTGTCGAGATACAACGATCGTGGATGGCAAGGAATTACTGAGCTTTACGAGCTACAACTATATCGGAATGTCCGGCGATCCTCAGGTAACCAAAGCATGTCAGGACGCCACCGAGCGATATGGCACAAGTGTCTCGGCCAGCCGTGTTGTATCAGGACAGAAGTCGATTCACGAAGAGTTGGAATCTTCTATTGCAGCATTCATCGGCGTTGAAGATGCGATTACTTATGTAGGCGGATTTTCCACAAACGAGTCGACAATCGGGCATATCGTTGGCTCAGGTGATCTGATCCTCCACGATTCTCTTTCACATAACAGCATCATTCAAGGATCAATCCTTAGTGGTGCAAGACGACGCCCATTTGCTCACAACGATTGGCAGGAACTCGACGAGATCTTAAGCGAAGTGCGTGGTGATTATCGCCGCGTGCTGATTGTCGTTGAAGGTGTCTATAGTATGGACGGTGACTTCCCAGATCTGCCGCGATTTGTCGAAGTTAAAAATCGCCATAAAGTAATGCTGATGGTGGACGAAGCCCACTCCATGGGAACCATGGGGCCTCACGGCCGTGGGATTAGCGAACACTTCAACGTTGATCCGCGAGAAGTGGATATCTGGATGGGTACATTGAGTAAATCCTTTGGTAGCTGCGGCGGTTACATCGCTGGAACCAGAGAATTGATCGAGTACTTGAAATATACATCACCAGGATTCGTATACAGTGTTGGCCTATCACCGCCAAACGCAGCAGCAGCCTTGGCATCATTACGAGTGCTTGAGTCCGAACCGGAGCGAGTTGGTGTTCTACAGCAACGCTCTAAACTATTCCTTGACGAAGCCAAGAAGGCCGGGCTCAATACCGGGCTAGGCAATAATACGCCTGTAGTGCCCGTGATCATCGGAAACTCCGTACAGGCACTGCAATTGTCACATCAGTTGTTTGAACACGGCATTAATGTGCAGCCAATTCTCTATCCGGCTGTCGAAGAATCCGCGACGCGATTGCGGTTCTTTATTACGTCGTGTCACAGTGAACAACAGATTGTAGATACCGTTCGAATCGTTGCTGAAGAGGTGACAAAAATCGATCCGGGTTTGCTGGTTGCACCACTGGAGGATGCCAGCCACGTGCCATCTGCTGCAGAGCAATCTAGATAACAGTAGCTGATTTAGCACTTCGTCGTCTAAATGAATCAGTGATCAAGAAATCAGAGGATTTCTGCTCATAGAGTGCGCCATCTAGGTGTTTTGACCTTGTCACCTTTTCGGTCCTGCCACAAAATTGAGTACTGATGGCTGGCAAAGCCGATTCTCACCGAGATATCACACTTTTCAGAAGGGCTGGATCCATTGTTAACAGAAGCTGAAGTTCAACTCACGTTTAACCAGTTGGTCAATCGAGATGACGTAAATGAAGAGACACTTGAAAAGGCGGAAGATTTGCTGGAAGAGTTGAGGGCCGAAAGCCCACTGCGACATCGGTTATCTGTTGAACTCAATGAGATCAGAAGCCTAAAGATTAATAACTAGAAATCGTCCGGTTTTAACTGAATACAAAAGAAAACCGTCACTCACAGCAAGCTATGAGTGGCGGTTTTTTTATTGTAATGAAAGCGGCGATTAGCGATTCAAAGTAACGCCGAATGTGAATCCATAGGTTCCCAAGTCTTCGCTGTTAAGCTGACGATTGCCACCACGGGAAATACCTTGCCCGAACTGCATCCAATTGAACCCAAACTTGAGACTTAGGTCTCGTGTTATTTCATAAGAGGCATCTGCTCTTAATTCGCCGCCCCATGTGAATTCCGCACCACTACCCCAAGTTGATTCGTTTGCGTTAGTTTCGGTTTTTGTTTCTCCGCCTATTCCCAATTCACCTTGAGTGTAGATGATGTGACGTGTGTCCTGGTAAGTCTGGAAATTGTGCATTGCAAAGAGCTTGATTTCTCCACTTAGCATCCAGTGTGTGGTCGGCTTGTGGTACCATCGCATTCCAAATTGACCGCCGAACATCTCGTTGTCGGATATGGCCTGAACACGTGTGTATTGTTCAATTTCAGCTTCATCTGGTGCTGGTGAATCGGGATCATTTGGATCAGGGATAGGTGGAATCGGTGTGCCGTCATCGGTAAATCGTTGGTATTCGTCGTCGCGGAAGGTATCGCGGAATTTGACATAGCGTAGGCCGATGAAGGGTTCAGTGATTTGACCTTTGTCATTTTCACCGAGTCGCCAGACTTTGTTCATTTCAAATCCATTGAAACGGCCAGCATTGATACTGTCATTAAGAAGGTAATCTCTGGCACTAGTTTGCGGGTTGTTTTCATCTTGAGGTGGTGTTTGCTCGCCACCGCCGCCGCCGCCGCCACCGCCGCCACCGCCGTCATCACTGTCGTCTTCAATTAAGCGGTTTAAGCGTTCAGCACGACGAACTTGATACCGGTTTGGACCTTCGATATCAAATACACTGAACAGCCAGCCTGTTTTCTGTTCGCTCATGTAACCGAAATCGACACGATCGCCCCAGGTAGCATCCAACTTGTATTTTGCTAGCTGAGCATCCGGACGGGTGACTCCAACATACATTTTGTCATATTGGAAGAACCAACCGTAATTGGCTTTGTACTTGCCAAACTCATCATCATCCATCGGTGCGAAGAACTGGTAGTCTGGGTTAAATTCATCGAAGTCGATAAATGGACCGTGAAATTGCTGTTGAGCCTGTGCACTTGTGGTTAATAGACACAGGGTAAGCGTGAGAGTGAGCCAGCTTTTCAATTGGGTAAAGGACATTGTCGCTTTCCATCAATTCGGGGGTTTTGGTGATATCGCTGCATATCTACACAACTAGACATACGGATACCTATTTCCTCGTGACGGTAGTATCGTCTGCGTACGAATTACCGATTAGTTAAAGCGGGTAATCCTTGTCAAATATGCCACCTTTTTTTTCCGGTTAGTAAAAATGGGTAAAATGGCTGCTGTGGGCAAATGGTTACCGTGTTTGTGGGGCTTGAGATGGATAAATTCGTTCCTCGCCACTTGGTTTTTACTGCGTTATGGCGATATAGTTGTGAATGCACGCGACAGGATGTGAGGTGTTGTAGAATGCACGCAGAGCCGCTTCGTAACTGTTTGGAGGTTTCACTAATGAAAAAACCGATCCGATACTTACTCTTCTCGCGAATTGCATTCGTGACGGCCGTTGTAATCACCATTGGTGTGATCTCGGAATCGGTTCTGTCGCAACAGGATAATGCCGGGGCGGCTGAAGAAACAAAGAGAGAATCGCCTGAGAAACGCGTCTATATTCGTCTTCACGAGAGCGAAGAGGGTGCGCCATTAGCATTACAAACCAATATTGTCAGCTTTAAAGGTACTAAGGGCCCGTATAAGAAAGTCACCGTGGACTTAATTGGAGCAATTCACGTTGGTGACAAGTCTTACTACGAAACACTCAACACAAGATTCACAAAATACGAAGCAGTGTTGTATGAATTGGTTGCACCAGAAGGTACACGCATACCTAAAGGGGGGCATAAGGAGGGGTTTAGTCTTCATCCCATTTCCGGTCTCCAAAATGGCATGAAGTCGATGCTCAAGCTCGAACATCAATTAGAACAGATTGACTACACCGTAGAGAATCTTGTGCATGCTGACATGACCCCGGAAGAATTTGACGCATCGATGAAGGAACGAAACGAAGGTTTTTCGACCCTACTCTATCGGTCAATTGGTCAAGGACTGGCAACACAAGGCGCCTCAGACGCACCAAGTGACCTGTCGCTCATCGCAGCCTTCTTTTCCAAGGATCGGGACAAGAAGTTGAAGTTGCTGATGGCGAAACAGTTTGCTGTTCAGGAAGGACTTCCGGATGTGATGTCAGGTCCTGACGGATCCGCAATTATCACTGCTCGCAATGATAAAGCATTAGGCATTCTGAAGCAGCAACTGAAGACGGGAAAGAAACATGTGGCAGTGTTTTACGGTGCCGGCCATCTTCGCCACATGGAAGAAGTGCTTACATCAGACTTTTCGATGAAGCGTGTTAGTGAGGAATGGGTTGACGCCTGGCAGCTCAAGTAAGGCCGTCATCATAAGTCACGCGCAACTTCATCCGCCAGATGCACTAACACTCCGAATTCTACTGTTGCTATGCAATTATCAATTAACGAGCTAACGACCTATCGTTGGACATTTGATCAGGATGTACGGGCCTATCGTAAGCATGGAGTTCAGTGCATGAGTGTCTGGCAGGATAAAGTCTCCGATTATGGTGAGGAAAAAGGTGCTGAACTGCTGGCTGAGACTGACATGGATGTCGCAACCTTGATGTGGGCAGGTGGGTTTACCGGCGATGACGGCCGATCATTCCAGGAAGCGGTTGAGGACGCTGAGCGATCCATTGAACTTGCAGCGTTACTTCAGGCCAAATCACTGACGGTTTACTCGGGAGCTCGCGGCGGTCACACGCGGAATCATGCTCGCAGGCTTTTTATGATGGCTATCGAGCAGCTATTACCCACAGCGCGTACTCACGGGATTGAATTGGCGGTTGAAGTTATGCACCCCAATGCTGCCAGCGGTTGGACGTTTCTTACCGAACTTGAAATGGTACTTGATCTCGTACAGCGACTTCGGGATCCGATGCTGAAGATGGCAATCGACCTGTATCACTGGGGTCAGGAACCTCACATGTATCCACTCATTTCAGATCTGGTACAGCATCTGTCCGTCGTTCATATAGGCGATACTTATCAACCACCCACGGATGAGCACGAGCGGTGTTTGCTTGGAAACGGAATCATTCCACTTGAATTAATCACACAGCGATTAATCGAGAGCGGATTCGAAGGGCCCATGGATGTAAAACTGTTAGGACAGGAAATTGAGCTTACGGATTACGACGAGGTAATTCGAAGTTCCATTGACTTCACACGCGGACTTTTTGATCGTGTGGCGCAGTCATAACAGTCCCTATCCTTTTTCGGGGATTAATTCCAGGCACATAACACTGCCCTTGCCTCTTACGTACATTAATCCATGAGAAATGACCGGAGCTGCCCAACATGGATATCGCAAGTCATGAGTTGGCCGCAGTGGAAGTAATACGTCATCGCCTTGTTTAACGGCATCACCCGTGACCGGTACGAACTCTTTCGGATTTGGTTTAAACATAAACATGTGGCCGTATTCGCCGAGCACTACAAAGTGACCATCAACATAAGTGAGTGAACAGCGTGTTAAATCCGGTACGCTCCACATCACATTACCGGTTGCCAACTCAACGCAGCGTAGTTCAGCATTTTGCGTGTGTCGCCCGCTGCAACCGTACAGGTAACCGTCAACGTGAACAGTTGTATTCCAGTGAGTTTGCATGATTTTGTCCCGTGTGCGATCGATGTCCTGCCAATCAATTTCATACTTATTGTCTTTGACTGAGAGTAATGTGCTTCCCGGACCGTAGGTTTCACTTATGAAGATCTGGTTTTTGATGACTACGGGCGTGCTGGCATTGACGCTTTCGAGAGTCCGAGCACGCCACGGGAATTGAAAATGAACCTTTCCGGATGTTGGAGAGAATCCAATGAGCCCGCCCCGGGAAAAAGAGAATCCCCAACGCTGGTCGTCGATCGTGGCCAGTTGGATGCTTGCGTAGCTGGCCAGTTCATCGGAGATTTTATATTTAATTTCACCGGAGAATTTGTCAAATGCAACGATACCGCTGCCATCTCCGGATACCTGGTCCAGAGCACCCGGTGGTAAACTTGCATCTGCCGCCGGACTGCCACCAATCATGGCAATCAACAAATCCCCTTCGATGGCTGGTGTGCTGCCGACGCCAAAGAAGTTTTGTATGACACCAAATTCCTTGGTCGTATCCCGATGCCAAATTAGCTCACCGTCAGTGGCGTTGTAACACCTTAGTTTGCCGGCGACACCAAGGGTATAAACTCGGTTGCCATCGATGATTGGTGAACATCGTGGTCCGCTATCGTAGCCGTACAGGTCGGTGTACTGTTCTTCATAGCTTTCTTTCCAAAGTACCTTCCCCGTTTCTGCATTTAGGCAGTAGAGTACTTCTTCATCGTCGACGCGGTCGAATTGGTAATAGCGGCCCTTAGCAATAGAACCGATGCCATAGCTTGGTCCAAGTTCCATTTCCCAGATTACTTTGAGACCTTTGTTTGGCCACTCCGTGAGTATTCCCGTTTCAGTCGACTTGCTATCCCGGTTCACGCCGAGAAAGTGAGGCCAGTCAGTACCGACTTTGCGTTTGGAAATGTCCGCAAGCATTTCCTCTGATTGTTTCTTGTCATCCTGTAACGCCGCGGCAATCTGCACACTTTGCGCATCGAGTTTTACAGGTGCATCCTCAGCGTTTGCGGTTGTTGATTCGGAATTGCAACCACAGGCAATTGCTGCAAGCAACAGGCACGAAAAAAGTGCTAGGCGTTTTATATAAGCGTTACTCATTTGTTACTCTCACAGATCAATCAATGTCATCAGCAATAAACAGTGGTTACCAAACGGTAGGACGGTTGGCATGTTTTGTATACTGTTTAGGCAATTCAATCATACTGATACTGCTGAAGGTTTCAAATTATCCAGAGACGTTGATGGCCAATTGATTGGTTTTTTCTTATGCCCCTTCGTGTGACAGCTAAAATCGAAATCCCGGATGAAGATCTGAGGTTTACGTTTGCACGCAGCAGTGGACCCGGAGGACAAAACGTAAATAAGGTAAACACAAAGGCCCTGCTAGCTTTTGATCTGGAAAATACCACTGTGCTTCCGGTGGCACTTAAACTGCGTATCCGGAAAGAACACGGCAATCGCATCAACAGCGACGGGCAATTGCTTATTTCCAATCAGGAGTCACGTGAGCAGGCTCGAAACAGACAAAACTGTCTTGATAAACTTCTGGAGATCATTGGCGGATGCCTGAAGCAACCCAAGAAAAGAAAGCCGACTCGTCCGACACGTGCGAGCAAACGGCGTCGATTGGATAGCAAGAAAAAGAACAGCCAAAAGAAAAAAGACCGTCGCTGGCGCAATGACACCTAGCGGCAGAAATTCCGTAATTGCACTATAATGGGGAGTAATGGACGATGGCGGATTCAACTTCGCCAAAAAAGGTATTTAATCTCTTAGAAAACTCGAAAGCATGACCAAGCATATTGATGACCTGCTTCGCGATTGGGAATATGATCCCGAAAACGTTAGCGTTCGTGTTTGTGAAGGTGATGACGGGCGGGAGTTAATCCAGTTGCGGATCGATATGGGGATACTGCAATTGGAGGTCGATGGCCGCCCGGATGGCACAAACCCAGAAGGGTTCGATACCTTTTATGACTTCCTGATTGCAGAGGAATTGTCCAAAGGATCTGACTGGGAATTGGATGATGAACAATGTGCTGAAATTGATCGGGAATTCGTGCAGTTTTATCACCGACGCGTTAGCTGGTTGAATCTGGAGCGATACGAGCTTGCCGTGCGAGATGCAGACCACACGCTTGGATTGATGGACTTCTGCAAAGTTCACTCGCCGGATGACCAGTGGACAGTCTCTCATGAACAATACAGGCCGTTTGTCCTGTACCATCGCACCCGTGCTGACGCACTTGCGGCATTGATCGATGTGAGCGCGGAAGAAGCGATGCGGCGCATCGATGGTGGGTTAAATCGAATTCGTTCTCTTTTCAAAGAGCATGATGTGGAAGAGTACTATGACGATGATGAACTCGTTGCGCAGTTAAACGAGTTCCGAGAGTTCTTAAGAAACAAGTATGACGTAGGACGAACGCTGCACGAACAACTTACAGAAGCCATTGAAAACGAAGAGTATGAGCTTGCTGCAAAACTCCGGGACCAAATCGGAAGTGAAGGTTCTGAAGATGGTCCTGTCGGTGGGCAGCGATAATTGCCTGTATTTACTACGCACGCTGATGTGTCGCATGCAGCGACGTGCGGGAAATCCATTACAAGAGACGCGAAATGCCAGCTGAAAACAACCATCGGTTGGATATTCCCACCTGGCCACTTGAAAGTGAGGCAGTACGTGTTGCGCTTGCAACCGTTTATGAAAATGGTGATTGGGGGCGATATAGTGGAGAGATGAGCGAGCAACTGTGTGACCGCTTGTCTCAACGATTCGCAGCTCAACAAGTGACCCTGACTAGTTCAGGGACGATTGCTGTGGAATTGGCGCTGCGAGGCCTGGGTGTAGGTCCGGATGACGAAGTCATACTGTCAGCTTATGACTTTCCTGGAAACTTTCGTGCAATAGAGGCTATTGGTGCACGTCCCGTATTGGTCGACGTTGTTCAAGGTCGCTGGGTATTGAATGCCTCACAACTGGGTTCCGCTGTTACAGAAAAAACCGCTGCGGTGATCTGTTCACATTTGCACGGTGATATATGCCCGATTCAGGAGGTGTTTGCCGCTGTCGACAGGGAAAATATCGCTGTTTTGGAAGACGTATGCCAGGCGCCTGGTGCTTTGGCCAATGGCTTTACGCTTGGTACACAAGCAGACGCCGCAGTTCTCAGCTTCGGCGGAAGTAAGTTACTTACGGCCGGGCGTGGCGGAGCCGTCCTGTCGAATGATGCACAAGTGCATCAACGCATTAAGGTCTTTGGAGAACGTGGAAACCTCGCTTTTCCGATGAGTGAATTGCAGGCGGCGGTGGTGTGTCCGCAATTAGACGTTCTTGACGAACAAAACGAAAAGAGGCTCGTTGCAGCGGAGAGATTGATAGCGAGGCTTGACACACTTCCCTGGACGTCCGTACCCGTAACTCAAGACAGGCATGTGTTTTATAAGTTGGCATGGATGCTTGACCCGAGTGTGGATCGCGGTCAGTTCTTACACGTTTGTGCGGAATTGGGGATTCCACTATTTGAGGGCTTTCGTGGATTTGTCTCACGTAGCGATCGACGCTGTAGTAAGCCAACACCGCTTACGCAGGCCGAGCGAGCTGTTGCATCGACTGTTTTGCTTCATCATCCGATCTTGTTGGCTGATGGCACCACACTTGACCAGCTTTATGAATTAATCGAACTCGCGTTTAAAAAGTGTGAAAGCTGACGATTTTAAAATGGCCACAGCGTTAGTTACAAATGATGACGGAATCCAGGCAAGTGGAATAAATGCGCTTGTACAGACTGTTAAGAGTATCGAGTTGTTTGATGCAGTGTACGTGGTGGCACCCGATCAACCAAAAAGCGGTTGCAGTCATCAAGCCACAACGGACAGGAAGCTGCTTCTAGAAGCAGTCGGCGATAATCGTTTTCAAATTGGTGGTTCACCTGCAGATTGCGTGAGAGTCGCAATTGCACAACTGGACATTCAACCGGATTGGGTGTTCGCAGGGATCAATCACGGTGCAAACCTTGGCTGCGACGTCTACTTGTCAGGTACGACGGCTGCAGCTCGTGAAGCGGTCATGCATGACATCAATGCAATCGCACTTTCGCAGTACCATTTGTCATCTACTCAAATTGACTGGAAACAGGCCGGGCAATGGGCAGCGATGGTAATCCAGCAAATATTAGAAGATAGCGATACGTTTTCATCGTCGTCGGAATCCGGATACTGGAACGTTAATTTCCCCGATCCAATCATATGTGGAAAAGCCGAGCCTGATATTTGTCTTACCGGGTTGGATACAAATGCATTGCCAATCGGCTATGAGCTGGTCGGGGAATCCGACGGTGTGACAGCGCTTAAACACGCGGCTGATTATCATCAACGAAAGCGTGAAGACGGACTGGATGTGCAAGTCTGTTTTGACGGTGCAATTTCAGTATCACGCGTAAGCTTGTGACATAATGGCCTAAATATTTAGTTCTCAAAAAAATGGTGAAAAATGAAGTCGACCTTAAGGATCCCATTTGTGTCGTTACTGGTGTTTGCTACTGCGATTTGTGTGCTGGTCCCCAATCAACAACGGGCCATCGCTGCAGAAGATGATTCCTTTGAAGCCGCCATGCAACGAGCTGTGGCACACGTTCGTGCGAGGGAATTCAAAGGTGCGATTGAGGACCTTGATGCCGCCATTAAGCACGACGCTGAGCAGGCAGTGGCATATTACTACCGCGGCAGAGTGAGATTTCAGCTTGGGCGGATCAAAGAATCGGTTGCGGATTTTGATAAGTACGTGAGTTTAAAGCCGTCTATCGAATCGCGTCAGTGGGAACGCGGAATCGCAATGTACTATGCTGATCAGTTCAAGCGGGGTGCAGATCAGTTTGAACTTTACCAGACGTTTCATGACAACGATGTCGAAAATTCGGTTTGGCGTTTCCTTTGCATGACCCCTGACGTTGGCGTGAAAAAATCGCGTGAGGTTATGTTGCCAATCAAGAATGATCCTCGTATTCCCATGATGAAAATCTTTGAGATGTATCGTGGAACAGCCACGCCACAGGATGTGTTGAATGACGCAAAACGTGGCGACCCGTCTGAGGAGACATTGAAAGGGCGTCTGTTCTATGCGCACCTTTACCTGGGCTTGTTTTACGAGGTGACTGGCAAAGAGAAAGAAGCATCAAAATATATTAAGCTCGCCGCAGATAAATCACTTGCCGGACACCCAGGTATAAATAGCTACATGTGGGATGTTGCCCGAATCCATGAAATGAAGATGAACGGCAAGTTGAAGGTATCCAAGGACAAGTAGAGCGTCACTCTGATAGGCCCCTTACCGTGAACAAACCTGAGCCTGCACCGGTCGACCCAAACGAAGTTCCATCCCTTGCTTTGCAAGTAGTCAGCGAAGATCGTTTTCCCGTTTTGGCAACGATCGATAACGATCAACCTCGCTTGCGACCGGTGTCACCGGTGCGAACAAGTGGCTTTACAGTGTGGATCGCCAACTTGAAGCAATATCGCAAGACGCTGGAGATAGCCGCCAACCCTCAAGTGGAATTGTGTTACGTCAACGATAACCATGATCAGGTGCGATTAACCGGCAGAGCATTTGTAGAAACGGATTCAGAACTGCTGCAGGAAATCTGGGAATCCAATCCGTTACTACAGCATTACCTAGGTTCAGCGGATAACCCGAATCTCATCGTCTACCGTGTCGAACCAACTCAGGTCCGCTACATGCGAGAATGGGCACTGCAATACCATGACGTCCCGTGTTAGGCATCATGCTCATGTTTTAAGTCGTTGCTATCGTGGTCGTCGTTAAAGTGGTCGGATGGAGATGTCCTTCCAACGACATTTTGCACCCTTGGGCCAGCCAGTACCGCCGTGCACTTGGACAGCAATACTTCCGCTCGTACCCAAGATCCCCTTAATCTTTTCTTTGTCGTAGTTCGCCGCCGTACTTGATTCGCCGTCAAACTCGCATACTTTCAGATCATTGACCCAGGTAGTGATTTTTGGGAATTCGCCCTGCACTTTAACAGTAGCCATGTTCCACTCGTTGACCTTCCAAGCAGAAACGAATTCTTCAGGTGTGCACGAATAAATCAAGCCGACATCTTTGGCAGCCTTGTGCTTATCGGTCATCAACCCCGTCAACTTTTTGCCGTCGTATTTGCCATTGATATCAAATGTACGTGTATTAAATCCGGTTGTTCCTTCGCCATAAATGTGTCCAACATTTCCGGCGTCGTGATAGTCAACCATCATCTGGAAACAGGCACCACGGTCATTTCCGCGAAGAAATAGTCCTGAGCAAACTCCCCAATCCGGTTTCATGCCAATTTTTAATTCGAAGTCGCCGAATTTCTTGTCAGTAAGCAATATGCCCCCATTGCCCGACCCGGGAGGATCCTGCTGGCCGGCGATCGTGCCCTTCTCTACAGCCCACTGACCGCCGGTTCCGTGACCAATTTTTTCAGGATTGATATGCCAGCCATCTAGATTCTTGCCATTGAATAACTTGATCCACCCTTCTTTTGCGGTTGCGTATGCAATCGGCGTAATTTGACTGGCCAGAGCAATTGTCGATGCTGCTGCCGTTGCCTTGATGGCATCACGTCGGTTGAGTTTTTTTGGGGCTGACATTTGGCTGCTCCTGTTGGGGCTGTTTTTTGATGTGAATCGATCAACTAAGATCATAAGTGATGCGTGCAGCATTTACTACGATGCACATTTTTCGTTTGTGCAACTGCATAATCGCGTAACTGTGAAGTCAGGAAATCTTGAAATGCAAACTAAAACCCGACGTATTTGCCTCTTCGTCTTCATCATGTTTGCGGTGCCTTTCACCTCCGCAGTGGGGGCTGATCAGCTTCCTAACATCATATTCATTATGGCTGATGATCTTGGGTACGGCGATTTAGGGTGTTACGGCCAAAAACGCATCAAGACTCCACACATCGACCAGATGGCTGTCGAAGGAATGCGTTTTACCGATTTCTATGCGGGGTCAACGGTGTGTGCACCGTCCCGATGTGTACTCATGACAGGGTATCACACCGGACACTGTTTTATACGGGGTAACGGTAAGGATAATTTACGTCCCGATGACATCACGGTTGCCGAAGTATTAAAAAAAGCTGGTTATGCGACAGGGTTGTTTGGTAAATGGGGACTTGGACATGAGGGATCTACCGGGTTACCAACACGTCAGGGCTTTGATGCTTTTTTCGGGTACCTTGATCAACATCACGCACATAACTACTATCCCACCTTTCTTATCGATAACGAAGATCGCGTTAAACTCAAAAACCTTGTACCTAACGAAGGTCGATTTGGTCAGGGCGTCGCATCGAAGAAAATACAATACAGTCAGGATCTAATTGCACCACGGGCGTTGCAATTTGTAGACGACCACAAAGATGAGCCGTTTTTTCTCTATTACGCGTTGACACTTCCCCATGCCAATAACGAAGCCGGGAAGAAAGGAATGGAGATCCCCGACCATGGAATCTATACAGATCTCGACTGGCCCGAAGCTCAAAAGGGGCACGCCGCAATGATTTCCCGGATGGATGCTGATGTTGGCGCCATTCTCGACCGACTGCGGCACCACGGAATCGATGATAACACGATTGTCATGTTTACATCCGACAACGGGCCACATCGCGAAGGTGGAAATAACTCGGATTTCAATGACTCCAATGGCCTATTGAAAGGGATTAAGCGAGACCTTAGTGAAGGCGGCATACGTGTACCGATGATCGTGCGTTGGCCCGGAAACGTGAAGGCAGGGTCAACTTCATCCCATGCAGGAGCCTTTTGGGATCTGATGGCGACTTGTGCCGACATCGCCGGTGTTGAAGACCATGTTCCTGACGATACAGATGGAGTTTCCTTCCTGCCGGCTGTTCTCGGCAATAGCGACCAGCAAGAAGAGCACGACTTTCTGTATTGGGCGTTTTACGAACGTGGAGGAGCGAGGGCAATTCGCGCTGGTGATTGGAAGGTGGTCCATCAACCCTTCAATTCACAGCCGAGACTTTACAATCTTGCGGACGATCTCGGTGAACAAAAGAACTTGGCCGCTGATCACCCGGATCTTTTGAAAGAACTGGTCGCAAAGATGGATGGTGCATATGCCCCGTCCGAAAGATGGCGTTTTCCGCAAATCAATCGCAAGGACTAGCATCTCCTACGATACTCGCTTGAGATGTCCCACAAATGCAAAGGTGTTTTTGATGAAATCGATACTGTTTCTGTTGTTGGGGCTGGTTTCTATTGCTCCGCAGGAATCGATGGCCAATGCCAACGAGCGGCCGAACATCGTATTGGCTATTTCTGATGACCAGTCGTTTCCTCATGCCTCAGCGTATGGTTGCAAAGGAGTGTCTACTCCATCGTTCGATGAAATAGCGGCAGCAGGTGTGTTGTTTCACAATGCTTATGCTGGTTCACCCGGATGCAGTCCTTCTCGTGCTTCGTTGTTAACAGGTCGTTACCCATGGCAACTGGAACAGGCAGGCACCCACGCCAGTTCGTTTCCGTCCAAATATGCGGTTTATCCCGAGTTGCTGAAACAGGCGGGCTACTGGGTTGGATATACGGGAAAGCCATGGGGTCCTGGTAATTTCAAGGCCAGCGGTCGCACGGAGAATCCGGCTGGGCCGGGCTTTAATTCCAAGACTGAAAAATCACCTTTCTCAGGAATTTCAAACAAAGACTATGCTGGTAACTTTCAGGATTTTCTGAGCAAACGGCCCGATGGTCGTCCATTCTGTTTCTGGTATGGAGCTCATGAACCACATCGTGGGTTTGAATATGGAGCCGGCTTAAAATCCGGTAAGTCTCTCGATGATGCAGAAGTACCAGCATTCTTGCCGGATCATCCGGTCGTGCAGTCGGACATGCTTGATTATTATCTTGAGATTGAGCATTTTGACCTGCATTTGGGACGGATCATCCAGATCCTGAAAGATGCCGGTGAGTTTGAAAACACCCTCATTGTCGTGACAAGTGATAACGGCATGGCCTTCCCAAGAGCCAAGGCCAATTGCTTCGAATACGGTATTCACGTGCCGATGGCCATCAGTTGGCCGTCGGTGTTGGAGGGAAATCAGCAGTCCGAGGCGCTTGTGAGTTTTGTGGACTTAGCTCCTACGTTCCTTCAAGCGGCCGGTCTGGACATCCATCCACAAATGACGGGCATTTCACTTATCGGTCACATGCAGGGGGCGGCGTTGGAAAGAGACGCGGTATACAGTAGTCGTGAACGTCATTCGTCATCCCGCTATATGAACTGGACGTACCCACAGCGAGCCATGAGATCCGGAGATTATTTACTCATTCACAATTTCAAGCCTGACCGCTGGCCTGCTGGTGATCCTGTCAAACTCAATGCTGATGGTTCGATGGGACCGGCGCACGGTGGTTACCACGATATTGATGCGTGTCCGAGCTTGACTTTTCTGATTAAAAGTAGGCACGACAGAAAATGGGGACCTTACCTGAATTGGTCAGTAGATAAACGCGGCGAATGGCAATTGTTTAATGTCAAGGACGATCCAGAGTGTATGCGAGAACTGATTAAAAGCCCTCGAGTGAAACGGATCCGCGAACGAATGGTGGCCGATATGAATGAGTTTCTCAAAAGTACCGATGATCCTCGCATGTATGAGAATGGCGACGTTTGGGAGTCCTATATTCGTTACAGCCGTATTCGTAAGTTTCCAATGCCACCGGCTCAAATTCCCGAGTAACAGAAGGGATGGTTGTTGTGACCCGTATCAACGTTCTGGTTCTTGGTTTTATTCTCATGGGGTCGGCAGCCCATGCGGAAATGCCTTGGCCTCGTCATACAGTTGATACATCCTCGGAGGGTGCTGATGGTGCAAAGCTTCAAGATGTAAATGGTGACGGGCTACCGGATCTAGTCGTCCCTTGGGAAGAAGGCGGTCAAATCAGAGTCTATCTGCACCCAGGCCCCAAAAAAGTCACTCAACGCTGGCCGTCGGTTACGGTCGGTATGGTGACGTCACCGGAGGATGCGATATTTGTCGATTTGGATCACGATGGCCATGTTGATGTAGTTAGTTGCTGCGAAGGAACTCAGCGCACGATTCAAGTGCATTGGGCACCCAAGCGGGCCAGTGACTATCTTGATGCATCGCAATGGAAGACCGAGCAGATTCCATGTACCGTCGGTGAGCAAATGTGGATGTTTGCTGTGTCCATGCAAGTCGACGGCCACGCCGGTACAGATCTGATCGTTGGTTCTAAAGGTGTAAACGCATCGGTCAGCTGGCTGGAATCTCCAGAAGACCCGCGAAAACTCGACGAATGGAAACTGCACCATATCATTCCAGCCGGATGGATTATGTCTTTACGATTGGCAGATATGAACGCAGATGGTCAACACGATCTCTTGTTGTCTGATAGACGGGGAATGACGCGTGGCGTCAAGTGGCTAGAGGTTCCTTCGAATCCTGTGGCCGACAAATGGCCAGTCCATAACATCGGCGGCAGGGAAAACGAAGTGATGTTTCTAGATATTGCCGATCTCGACGGGGACCGTCAGAGTGAGGTTGTTGTGGCCACACATCAATCAAAAATGTTGGTGCTGTCTCAGGAATTATTAAACGGAAAGACCACCAATAGGTGGTCTCACACGTCGATTGCCAATCCACATGCGATACCAAAGGGCAAAGGTGTCGCCATTGGTGATTTAAATCAAGATGGTTTCAACGATATCGTCCATTCAACGGAGCCGAGCGGTGATCCCAGATTGAGTGGAGTAACCTGGCTACGTCAAGAACGCGTAAACGGTCGCGTGACGTGGGTCTCATCAGATATCAGCGGCCCGGATGGAATTAAGTTTGACTTGGTGAGACTATTTGACTTGGACCAAGATGGTGATTTGGATGTTATTACGTGCGAGGAACGTCACAACCTTGGCGTGATTTGGTATGAGAATCCAAGCCGGTAATGTGGTACCGGTTTCCGTGAACCTTAATCATTCACCGTCCCGCGTGGCTTAGAGACATCTATCAGCCATGCTTCGTGCATCTTGCGGAGTTGCGCTACGATTTCCGGATTTTCGGCAGCTACATTTGTCATCTCGGCCACGTCTTCACTTAAGTCGACGAGGAACATTACATCTTTTGATGTGATGGGTGCCTTGTTACTGGTGTCCTTTGGATTGCCGATCAGCTTCCAATTTTCATGTCGCACTGCCCATTGCGGCTTGCCACCGAGTCCCCTACCCGATTGCCAGTGAAAGGTATTTGCCGGTGCGTCTGCGTCGTCGCAAATGACATCGGTCAGATCGTGACCATCTAACACTCGCTCGGCGGGTGTGTCGATGCCTGCCATGCTCGCAACGGTTGGTAACCAATCGACCGCCGTTGCAAATTGGGAGCGAACTTGATCGGCCGGTACTTCGCCGGGCCAGCTAATGATAGCCGGCACACGGATGCCACCTTCAAAGAGACTGAATTTGGCGCCACGATACGGGCCTGAACTGCCACCGCCGCCAAAAGTCCGTTCTTCGTGTGAATGCCCGTGGTCTGATTGAAACACAATGATGGTATTATCACGAATACCGAGGTCGTTCACGCAGTCGATCACTGCACCGATCATTTCATCCATGGTCGACACAAAGGCGGCATAAATGTCTCGAGGAGAATCCAGGTGCTCATATTTTTTGCGCCATTTGTCTGTGCCCTGAAGCGGATAATGCGGAACGTTAATGGCCCAGTACATGAAGAACGGATCTTTCTTGTTCTTCTCCATGAACTGCTTTGCTTCGGTGACCATTAAGTCAGGAAAGAATTCGCCATCTCTCCAGATTTCTTTGCCATTTTGAAATAGGTCGTGTCGATTGGGGCCATTCCAGTAAAAGAAATGTGAATAGTTGTCGATGCACCCGCCCATGTGGCCGAATGAATAATCAAATCCTTGCGCGTTAGGCATCTGATCCGGTGTATAGCCGAGATGCCACTTTCCAATGTGTGCAGTTTTGTAGCCGGCCGACTTGAACATTTCCGCCATAGTGATTTCATCTGTGGGCAATCCAGAGCCACCGGGTTTGGAGCTTGCGTTACCTGCCAGTCCGGCGCGCTGAGGATAACGACCGGTGATGACTGCAGCACGTGACGGAGAGCAAACCGGTGCAGCAGAATAAAACTGAGTGAATCGAGTGCCTGACTTTGCCAATTTGTCGAGGTGTGGAGTGATGAGATCCTTTGCACCGTAGCAATTCAAATCGATGCTTCCCTGATCATCGGTGTAGATCAGAATCACGTTTGGTTTTTCCACCGCCTGACAAGCGGGTGAATCGACAACTAGCAACCCAATTGCGAATACATTCAGTAGCACCTTCAGAAATCGCATAGTATGGTTCTCTCTTAGTTGTCTATTTAATCTGCAGGTTGAATTAGAGAGCGATACTTAGCTGACTCTCAACTCACCGGCTTTATCAGCCTGCCACACCTGATCGGATTTGACGTCCATAGCCGTAAGATACCCGTTACCGAAGCAATGTGTATCAATCCCGACCAAGTGGCCCATATCCAAGATTTCGCCGGACTTTTGTGGTGTGTGACCGACGATGACACGTTTACCTGACACATGTGCGGCAGGTACATATTCACTTAGGTGTAACCAAAATGCTACCTGCTCGTCTTGTTCAGCGAATGGAGCATTTGGCTGGTAATTTGCGTGAATAAACGCGGTTGTATCCGTTTCAAAAAACTTGTGACAGCTTTTCATGAAGTCGATATGCTCGGGAGGAATCTGTTCGATTTCTCCGCCATAACTTGCAAGCGTTTCTTTTCCGCCAAAACTTAGCCAAAAATCACGAAATACCAGTTCATCCAGACCTTGTAATAACATGGTCTCATGATTGCCAATCAGCGGCATCACATGGCAACGCGTAGAGAGCTTAAGCACTTGGTCGATGACACTTCTTGAGTCTGGCCCTCGATCGATGTAGTCGCCGAGCATCACGATGAGATCTTGCTGTGACGGCTGAATTGTGTCGATCAACGTCGACAGAGCTGCAGCACAACCATGTATATCACCGATCGCTATCACTCGATCAAACGAATTAACTGACAATGGTTGTCCGTTCCAGGACTTCCACCATTCAGGTACAAAGCTCATATATGATTCGCCAATTAGGTGACTTACAAAACCAAAGACTAATTCGTGATCGGATCAATGCCAAGCCAGTCAGGTTTGACAGAATCCTGTATCACTTCATGTCCAACCCGTTGGGTAATGGATTTCCAGATATCAATATCTTCGCTGAATACTTCCACGCTTGTTGCGTCGCAAGTGATCCACCCACCGCGTTCCAATTCTTCTTCAAGTTGTCCTGCTGTCCAACCGGAATACCCTGAAAACACGCGGTACGGTACACTGCCCGAAGTGAGAATGTTTTGGATGTTATGCTTTTGAGATGACACGTATACTCCCGGCATGGCTTCCTGTTCGGCATATTCCATGATGGTGTGCAGCGTCATCAGCGGGCCGTCAACAGGGCCGCCAACGTGAATAACTTGATCTTCGGTGGACTCATTGCCTTCGCAAAAATCCAGCGTGTCGTTAAGCCGTGCATCCGTCGGTCGATTGAGAATCAGACCAATGGCTCCTTCATGATCGTGTTGCATCATTAGAACGATAGAACGATAGAAGTTTACATCCGGAAGCATCGGCGGCGCAAGTAAGAATTGGCCTTTTAGTGACATTGGGTTATTTACTCCAAACGTCTTGCCACACACAACCTGCCCAGGATAGGCCAACGCCGAAACCAACGAGCATTTGTTGTGACTCCGGGTTGATCCGTCCTTCCCTTCGTAGTTGTTCGATAAGAATAGGAAGCGTAGAGGAAACGGTATTGCCTACTAATTCCATTTCCACCGGAACTTGAGATTCATCGACTTGCAGCCTCTTTCTCAATTCATCGAGCATCTTTCGCGTGGCCTGATGGAGAAGAAATTGGTCAATGTCATCTTTTTGGACACCGGCACTTTCGAGAATCTGGTCTACCAGTTGTGGTATGGCATCCATCGTAAAACTAATGAGCCCGGGGCCGTCCATGTAAAGATCGCTTTTCCAGCGGTGACGCCCGCGTGGAGGAATACAATCTCGTACGCCACTTCGTGTGAGCAGCAACATGTTTGCACCGTCACCATCTGTGCCAAACTTAAGACCCTTGATACTCTGTTCCGGTTTGGCGTCGATTAAGGTTGCTGTTGCTCCGTCGCCAAAAATCGTTCTCAGGCTTCGGTCTGCAGCGTCAATATATTTGGTATATGTTTCGCCGGTGATAAACAGGACGCGTTTGGCGACGCCGGATTGAATCAGGCCGTCGGCCAGACCCAGTCCGTATGCGTAGGCCGAACAGCCAAGGTTGAAATCGAGAGCACCGCAGCCTGTTCTTAGCCCGAGTCGTTGTTGCATCATGCAGGCTGTGGTCGGCAGCGGGTAGTCAGGTGTTTGTGTGCAAAACAGGAGGAAGTCAACTGACTGAGGATCTATGTCATGCTCAGCAAAGAGCTTTTCTGCTGCCTTTACTCCCAAATCGGATGCGTATTCGTCATCTGCAGCAATGTGACGAGTGTGGATGCCGGTTTTTTCATAAATCAGATCGATGCTCCAGTTTGGAAACTCCTCGCGGAGGTCATCGATTGACTCCTTGCGCTCAGGTAGGAATACGGATATCGGGCCAATCTCTGCGTAGCTCACTCGTATCTACCCTTAATGTTTGAGTCAATTGTGTTGACATATGTCGTGAACAGGCAAGTCAGAATAACCGGCCTTAATAATCACCTGTTCCACAAGGTGTTCACGATACACACGGGTTTTGGAATGGTCAATTAGCGGATTGTCTGTCTTGCTATAGGAACAGCAATCCTGTATTTACATATGCCTCAATTAATTGGCGATGGTGTGCATTTTCATAGACCTGTCATGAATCCTGTAACGAATTCAACCTACCTATCTACCGGCATTTCACGACGTAATTTGCTGCAGTTTACCGTAGCTGCGACGGGGAGTAGCTTGCTGATTCCGTCTGAAAGTACAGGGTTTCAATCAGTATCGAGAGCGAATATCCGAGTATTTGCTGAATCGAATGAAGAAAGGACCACGCCGGTGCATGCAACATGTGACGTTGTTATGCAATACATGCATCGTCACACAGCAGTGCGGTTTGCAAAGTGTGAATTGGACGTACATCTATTTAGCTCTAAGCAACAGTATTTGAGATTTGTTAAACGATTTGTGAGAGGTGATGAACCAAGAAGATCGACGTTCATTCAATCCGGTAACCGACAAACCATCGCTGTTTATGTTACGCAAGCTGTACAACAGGATTTACAACACGAATTGTGCCACGCACTGTTACATTCCACGTTTGGAAGTACTCGAATTCCCCTGTGGATTGATGAAGGGCTAGCCGAGTGCAGTGAGCTGCTGCAGGTTACTAATTCAGCCACTGGGGTTGTACACGTGAAATACACTCCGTCCTCGCTCTCTCACCCGGAATACAGAAAGCACGTGCAGCTGATGACATCTGCAAGAGTGCTGCCGGAGCAATGCCGACTGGAATCACTTGAGCGGCGTCGCAATAGCCTTCGGATGTCTTGGCATGAATATGCTATGAGTTGGGCTTGGTGTCATTTTGGAATGCACGGCCCGGCTCAGTTTCAACGAGAGTTTCAGAACTATCTTCGGAAGCTTGTCGCTCTACAGTCAGTACCGCCTCTTTCATCCGAAATGCGGCAGCGAATCCCGGATCTCGACAGGCGTTTTAAAGCATTCTTTTCATAGCTGCAAGTTTACAGAACAGCTACTTGGCGACACCGACGTACTACTAAGCTGTGTAAATTTTGCCGTCGTTATCGATGGTGCCGGAGCAGGCATTTCTGGTATCAACCACAATGTTCGAGTGGTCCACAACGAATTGCCAATCTACGCCGCTGTGATCCGTGCAAATCAGCAGGCAATCGAGAGATGTCAAATATGCTTCGGTCAGGTCATTACTTTCCAATGCAGGGACATCGAAAGATCTCATCTTGGGAAGAGTGGGAATAAACGGATCGTGATAACTAAGGGTCGCACCTCTTTCGTTTAATAATTCCATCAATCGAAATGCAGGGCTTTCACGTGGATCATCGACATCACGCTTGTAGGCAACTCCGAAGATCCCAACCTTGCTGTTTTTGATGGGCTTTCCAGATTCATTTAATGCTTCGGCTACCTTGTGCACGACATAATCAGGCATCGATGAGTTGATTTCGCCCGCAAGTTCGATGAATCGTGTTGATTGGCCATTTAGACGAGCAACCCAACTCAGGTAAAACGGGTCAATCGGTATACAGTGGCCACCGAGTCCCGGGCCGGGGTAGAACGCTTGGAAACCGAATGGTTTGGTTTTTGCAGCGTTTATCGTTTCCCAGATATCAATATTGATGTGATCAAACAGGATTTTCAGTTCATTTACCATCGCAATATTCACGCTGCGATAGGTGTTTTCCAGAATCTTACATGCTTCTGCAATTTCACACGTTGAAACAGGTATTGTCTCTACTACTGCATGGGCGTACATCGCCTCTGCAAGTTCAAGTGACTTGGCGTCCATACCCCCGACGACTTTTGGGATGCGGCTTGCCGAGAAATCCTGATTTCCTGGGTCTTCTCGTTCAGGGCTGTATGCCACAAAGAAATCCTGCCCGATGTCTAACTCGGATTCGCTGAGGATTGGGCAAAGGACATCACGTGTTGTACCCGGATATGTTGTACTCTCGAGAACAACGAGTTGACCGGTACGAAGGTTTTTTGCTATTTCACGTGCCGTGCCTTCCACGTATTTCAAATCCGGGTCACGGCTAGGGCTCAACGGAGTGGGAACGCATACAAGTATCGCGTCAGGCTCAGCCAACCGTTGCATATCCGAGGTAGGGTCGAATTGTCCATTTTCGATCAGTGAAGCAATCCACTCGGATTCGATATGTTTGATGTAACTCTGGCCGGCTAAAAGCTGTTGGACCTTTCCATCGTCAACATCAAACCCGATGGTCTTAAAGCCTGATTCGACAAACGCCCGAATTAGTGGCAGCCCCACGTAACCGAGTCCAACGACTCCGATGGTCGCTGTCTTACTGCGAATCTTCTCGAGTAAATCAATATAGGTCTGATTGGGCTGTTGAGTCATTTGTGATGATAAGATCGTCTGGTCGAAGGCAATGAAATCCGACGTGTTGTAACTTCCATATTACTTACGGGATTAAGAATGCGTGCGTGTCAAATGGGGTGTTTGCGAGGACTTTCTTTGCCCCTGCCGAATGCGAGGCTACGTCGTTATACTGAGTAGCTGCGAGCATAATCACGTGCGGCGATTGGTAACCCACACGGCTGCACATTGTTAGAAACTATCAATTAGGTTAGTCATGAGTGAACACATATCGAAGCCGCGTACCATGTTCGAAAAGATCTGGGACGATCATGTGGTTCAACAGGAAGATGGCAAGCAGGCCATCATTTATATCGACCTGCAGTTGGTTCACGAAGTAACCAGTGCTCAGGCATTCGAGGGGTTGCGATTGGCAGGCAGGCAGGTTCGTCGACCTGAGCGCACTATCGCTACGCCGGATCATAACGTACCGACCACCGATCGGGGATTGCCGATTGCTGATCCGATCTCGCGGCAGCAAGTCGAGACCTTGCGGGACAACTGTAATGAGTTTGGCGTAAAACTGTATGACCTAGATAGTGTGAACCAAGGAGTCGTTCACGTAATTGGCCCCGAAATGGGCTATACCCAGCCAGGTATGACCATTGTCTGTGGTGACAGCCATACAGCGACTCATGGAGCTTTTGGTGCACTCGCATTTGGCATTGGTACTAGCGAAGTTGAGCATGTGCTCGCCACTCAGACGCTTTTGCAATACAAGCCAAAGACAATGCAGCTGAATATTGACGGTCAATTGGCTGATGGAGTAACAGCCAAAGACCTGATTCTGTATTTGATTGGTGATTTGACCACATCAGGCGGTACAGGTTATTGCATCGAGTATACAGGTGAAGTGATACGCAATCTCTCGATGGAAGAACGCATGACGGTGTGCAATATGACCATTGAAGCAGGTGCACGTGCTGGCATGATTGCACCGGATCAAATCACCTTTGATTACTTGCGTGGTCGCGACCATGCACCTGAAGATTACGATGCAGCCGTTGAACAGTGGAAGTTACTGCCAAGTGATCCCGGGGCTGAATACGACGTTGTGCGAAATTACCAAGGTAGTGATATCACTCCACAAGTGACCTGGGGTACAAATCCCGGACAGGTGATAGCGGTAACCGACCCGATTCCATCGCCGGCGGACTTTAACGATTCTACAGAGCAAAAAAGTACGGAACTTGCGTTGGAATACATGGGGCTTGAAGCTGGTAAATCACTTTCTGATTTTGATGTTGATCGGGTGTTCATTGGTTCCTGCACCAATTCTCGGATCGAAGATTTGCGAGCAGCTGCGGCCGTTGCTAAAGGGCACCATGTATCAGGATCTGTCAGTGCGATGGTTGTGCCTGGTAGCGGGTTGGTCAAACAGCAGGCTGAGTCTGAGGGATTGGACCGGGTGTTTGAAGAAGCTGGGTTTGAATGGCGAGAGGCAGGTTGCAGCATGTGCCTGGCAATGAACCCAGACAAACTAGAGCCAGGTCAGCGATGTGCTTCAACAAGTAATCGCAACTTTGAAGGACGGCAAGGTAAAGGTGGTCGTACTCATCTCGTCTCTCCAGCCATGGCGGCGGCTGCTGCCATTGAAGGAAAGTTTGTTGATATTCGAGGTTGGAACTATAACGCCTAGACAATTGAGGAAAGCTCCAGATTCGGAGAAATAACGATGCAAGCATTTACAATACATCAGGGAATCGTGGCGACGATGGATCGTGCCAATGTGGATACAGATCAAATTATTCCCAAGCAGTTTTTAAAGCGGATTGAACGTAGCGGATTCGGCCAGTTTTTATTTTTCGATTGGCGTTTCAATGACGATGGCTCGGATAATCCGAGTTTTGAATTGAATCAGCCGGCGGTGTCAGGTGCATCTGTTCTGGTCGCACGCCGCAATTTCGGATCCGGATCAAGCCGGGAACATGCTGTTTGGGCCCTGGAAGACTTTGGATTCCGCTGTGTGTTGGCTCCGTCTTTTGCGGATATCTTCTACAACAACTGTTTCAAGAACGGCGTCTTGCCAATTGCACTGGATGAGTCGATTATTGATGATCTGTTTGCCCGAGCTGGCCAGGAAGGCTATCAGCTGACAGTAGATTTGGAATCACAAACGATTTCTGATGAATCCGGTTTGAATGTGGCTTTTGAAGTGGATGGATTCCGTCGTCATTGCTTGCTCAATGGTCTCGACGATATCGCATTGACGTTACAGCATGAGAGTAAGATCACAGATTTTGAGCTGGCAAACGGTAAGGTCGTTGCTTCTTAAGGTCAAAATGTCATATCAGTCTTTTGAAGTTGGCGATTCGGAAGGTTGACGTGTGGCGATTCGTGCGCGAAAATACCGTTCAACACATCATTTGATTCTGCCTTCATACAGCATCCTGCCTTCCATTGTGCTGTCCGGTTGTTGTTTGAGACGACTACGAGGAAACCCTACTTATGAGACGATTTGTTTCACGCTTAAGCTTATTAGCCATAGTTGCTGCTGTGTCATGTCTTGCGATTGGACTAGATGCAACCGGTAAAGATAAAAAAGGCTCTGAATTGCCTTTGGGCTTAAAGGCTATGAAAATCCCCGCGGATAATCCGCAAACCGCAGCCAAGATTGAGCTAGGGAAACAGCTGTACTTTGACAAACGTCTTTCGGTGGATAATACAGTCAGTTGTGCATCCTGCCATGATCCAAACAAGGGTTGGTCTAACGGTGAAAAGTTTGCAACGGGTGTACGAGGCCAAATGGGTGGCCGTAGTGCTCCGACAATCATTAATTCCGGTTACGTGCATTTACAATTCTGGGATGGACGTGCTGAAGCTCTCGAAGGTCAAGCGCTTGGTCCGATTGCCAATCCGATTGAAATGGATTTACCGATAGAAAAGGCGGTTGAAAAAATCGCAGCGATCCCAGGTTACAAGAAGCAGTTCAAGAAGGTCTTTAAATCAGNTGTGACGTCNGACGGAATTGCTAAAGCAATATCAGCCTTCGAACGCACGATCGTGTCCGGTAATGCACCGTATGACCAATTTAAAGCTGGAGATGAAAATGCACTTAGCGATTCTGCAAAACGTGGTATGGATCTCTTCTTTAACAAGGCCAAGTGTGCTGCGTGCCATAAAGGTGAGAGCTTTACAGATGGCGCGTTTCACAATATTGGTGTAGGTTACGCTGAAGAAAACGGCGAGCCGGCTGATGTTGGAAGATTTGCTGTGACAAATCAGCTTGGTGATAAAGGCGCATTCAAAACACCCACATTGCGTGAAATCGCGAAAACTGCTCCTTATATGCATGATGGATCCGTTGCCACACTTGAGGAAGTCGTCAAGTTCTACAACAAGGGTGGCGTTAAGAGCCCACAGTTGAGTGAAGATATCTTCCCGCTAAAACTTAATGAGCAGGACATTCAGGACATCGTGAACTTCATGAAAGAAGGTCTTTCAAGTGAAGATTACCCACACGTGGATCCACCGGAACTGCCGTAGTTTGCACACTACACGTACACATAAAGACAAACTAAATACAAAGACTTTCGATCCTATTCAGGAGAATAACCCAAGATGAAACGCATTCTGTCCCTCGCAATCGTGCTAGCCATGGTTAGCAGTTCAAGTGTCATGGCTGAAGCAACTGTGGATACAGTCGCTGGTGGCCTAACAAATCCGTGTGGCGTNGCAATTCAGCCAGGCACCGGAACCATCTTTGTTGCTGACAGTGGTGCAGGCCGCGTCGTGCGTATCGTTGATGGAAAAGCCGAAGCTGTCATTACGGACTTTCCGGTTGACTCATACGGTAAAGGTCCGAAATACGCCATTGGACCGTTAGGACTCCTCTTTATCGATGAAAACGTTTTGGTTGTAGGTGGCGGTGGCTATCCGGACAACGAAGATCTGCTTCGAGTCTACAATCTGCCAAAGGCTGGTGAAGCGGCCATTAAAGCAGANCAAATGGCTGCCAGTTTCAAACTTGAGAAAACGGAAGATCTTGCCGGTGAAGGAAACTTCTATGGTCTGGCTTACGATGGATCGAGCATTTTTGTAACGACCAATGGTGATGACACCAAAGGTTGGATTGGCCGCGCAGNTGTAACTGGCACGAAGGTTGGACCGTTCCAACGTGCAATTGCAACCAAGGAAGCAACAGAAGTTGATGCACCGGTTGGAATTACAATGGCTCCAGATGGCAGCATCGTTGTGGGGCAAATGGGTGAGATCACGGTGCCCGGTGATGCATTGATCACGTTTTACGATTCAAAGAATGGCCAGGTACTGGCTAACTACGAAACGGGATTGAGCGACATTACTGGCGTGGCATACGCTGGGAAAAAGAATCTTTACGTTACCGACTTTAACTGGGGGAAGACTGCTGACGGTGGCCTGTTCCGCGTAATCGCATCTAAGAATAAGAACAAGCCAGTGAAGGTAGAGCGAATCGCCACGCTTGATAAGCCGACAGCACTTGTTACAGATGCCGATGGAAACGTATACGTCACCATCATCGGAAGTGGTGAAGGCGCTTCAGGCAGCCTTGTGAAAGTGACTCCGTAAGTTCAAAGTCAGAAGCCCGAAGCCAGATGTTGTGAAGTCTGGCTTCGGGCGATTGACTTCTACTCTGTACGCTCCACATTCGTGGTGACTTCGAAACCAAGTTCTTCGACCATGCGGTAGTCTTCTTCAGGAGCCTGACCCTGCGTTGTCAGATAGTCGCCAACGAAGACGCTGTTGGCGGCATAGAGCGCCAGTGATTGAAGATTGCCAAGATGGATTTCTCGTCCGCCGGCAATTCGCAACTCTGTTTCCGGGTTTACGAACCGATACATTGCCAGAGCCTTCAGACAATACATCGGTGTTAGGTCATCTGTTCCTGCTAAAGGTGTGCCATCAATTGGATTGAGGAAGTTTAGTGGCACCGAGTGAACGCCCAGATCTCTAAGCGAAATGGCCATGTCAACCACGTCTTCATCTGCTTCNCCCATGCCAATGATGCCGCCACTGCACATCTCCATGCCTGCTCGGCTCACGGCCTGAAGTGTCTCGACGCGATCCTGGTACGTATGCGTAGTGCAGATCTCTGAATAGTGCGATTCGCTGGTATTTAGGTTGTGATTAACACGATTCACTCCAGCAGCTCTTAGGCGTTGTGCCTGGTCATCATCCAGCAGGCCAAGGCATGCACAGATATCGAGATCGTATTGTTGCTTGATTTCCGGCACGATCGTCTCCACTGCACTAATCTCTCGTTCGCTCGGAGCTCGTGCTGAAATGACGATACAGTAGGTCTTTGCACCTTGTTCAGCTGCGAGTCGAGCGCCGTCAAGCAGCTTGTCCCTGCTCAGGATGTTGTACTTTGGGATTTCAGCATCTGAGATTTTCGATTGGCTGCAGTATGTACAGTCTTCCGGACATAGTCCGCTCTTTGCATTCATCAGGAAATACAACTGGACTGTTTTACCAAAGTACTTTTGACGTAAGCGAAAAGCAGCAGACATGAGATCCAGTATCTCGTCATCACTGCTTCGGAGGATAGCTAGAGCTTCATCCCGCGTTACTTTGTGGTCTTCAGACAAAACGCGTGATGCCAGCTGCTGCCAGTCCTGGCTCGATTGTGCCGCGTTTGATTCAACAGGAGTTGCTGTACTCATAGCCTCGTGCTTTTTTCGTCTCTTATCGTGATTCTGGTAGTGTTGATAAGCTCACTACATTTGGTGAGGATTACGGATACAGCAATGATGACTTCTAATCGCAAGTTGTACAAGTGAACCTTTAGGACCGAATGCCGTGGATTGGGTCAGATCGAAGCGAGATGTGTGCAAAGGGTGCGTACAAACTAGAAAGTCACAANCAGAACCATAGTAGACGACCAAGAGGTTAACGGGATAATTCATGTCATTGTGCGACCAATCGATCCTCGAAATATCTAAATGCATTCGAAACGGTAGTGTTTCGATANCACAACTCGTCGAAGCAAGCCTTGATCAAATCGACGCTCGGGATGCCGATCTCAAGGCATTTGTAGAAGTGTGCCCCTCACGTGCTCGTGAGGATGCTCGAATACTGCAGGCTGAGCTGGANGGTCAACACGATCGAGGTCTACTGCACGGTATCCCGATTGGTGTCAAGGATATCGTGGACGTTGCNGGTGTTTACACCCGTGGAGGCACTAACTGGTACGGGGAGGATCCGGCAGCAGAAGATGCATCACTGGTGGCGAACCTAAGAGCAGCGGGTGCAATCATCATTGGCAAAACGGTGACCACCGAGTTTGCTGGATTTGATCCATCACCAACATACAATCCACTCGATCCGAGCCGGACACCCGGTGGTAGTAGTAGCGGCAGTGCGGCGAGCGTTGCGGCTCGCATGTGTTTTATGGCCGTTGGCACTCAAACGGGTGGTTCCATTAACAGGCCAGCAAGTTACTGCGGTGTAGCNGGATTTAAACCTCGGTTCGGCACCATTTCAACAGATGGCGTTATCCCGTTAAGCCAAAGCCTTGATCACCCCGGACCAATAGCCAAACGCAGCTCCGACTGTTGGATTGGTTGGCAAGCAATGCTTGGTAATAAAGCCACAAGTAATGAGATTCCAGCTGCAGTGCTCCCCAACACACTTACGNTTACCCGAGATTTTTTTATTCACAAGTGTGATCAATCAGTGATAGATGTCTATGACTCGCTAACNACATCAATGGCAGACCGTGGTACACGGATAGAAACGATTGAGTTACCCGTGGATTTTGACGACATTCTCGCGATGCACCGTCGAATCATGTCCTTTGAAGCATCGCGCGTTCACGAACATGATTTTCGCATAGACCCGTCCCGATATTCATTTCACTTTCGGCAGTTAATTGAGGAAGGTCTTGCACTGTCCAAATCAAGCTTTCAGGAAGCAAGTAGATTTCAATTTCAAGTGAAGCGAATCATGGATGNATTCCTGCAGGAGAATGGTCCACTGCTGATTCCAGCCACGACTGGCGCNGCTCCTGGAAGGGAATCCACAGGAGACCCGAGGTTTAATTCACCATGGAGTTTTTCTGGAATCCCGTCATTGTCGTTCGTTGCAGGTGCAGACAATAAGATGTTCCCGATTTGCCTTCAATTGGTGGGAAACGATCCATCGCAGTTATTTAGCACTGCCGGATTCATAGAATCTCTGGTCGTGAGCTAGTGTAACCCTATGAATTTGCGACCTGAAGTTGTGCGTTGCTGGGGGATACTTCAGGCAATAACGCTCTGGGTATGTGCGGTTTTCCCTACATTGCCATAGTTGTCCGGTCTGTCGCATTCTAAAGACGGAATTGCTTTTTTTTGCGAAAACCACAAGTTTTTTTTGTGTTTGCAGTATTCGGGGACGATTGTGACCGAGATTACCAAACCCCCATTCCCCACCATGAGGTGTTTTGATCATGTCACGTAAGATATCGATCGCTATTGCAATGATTGTTTCCGGCTGGTTCGTTGCCGCCTGGGTCTTTGGACAGGAAACTCCAAGTGATTTTGTCCTTGAGGCCCCTGTTGAGGAAGTGATTTCTCCAGATGCAGTTTTGCAAAGTGCCACTTTGAATGAAACTCCATTAGAATCTGCGCCGCTGCTTGCGCAACCAANAGACATCGTTGCTGAAGAAATACCGACGGAGGTAGAGACCGACGAGTTTTTACTGGAAGAAGACTTTAAACCTCTTGAGTCGACGAGTGAGACAGAAGCAGATACACCAGNCTTAGAACTCTCCGAGCCGACAGCGGNTCCGGNATTTGATGGGATTTCACCGTCGGATCAGGTGGCNTCAGAGGAGATTAGTGTTGGTAGCGGTAACGTGTATGAGTTCTCTGATGAAGCACCTGTGGACAACGGCGTCCAAAACACATTTGTACCCCCTGCTCCGACTACATCATTTGAGCTGTCTGTTGATAGTGAAGCGGATACCACTCCTCAGAATCTGGACTTAACAAACACAAGTCACGCTCCACAAATATCCATAACCACACANGGACCATCGGAAATCCGNATCAATGAAGCAGCAGAATATCGAATCACGGTNATCAATCGTGGTAACAATTCGGCAAAGAACGTATTTGTAACGATTCAATTGCCAGAGTGGGTCACGATTGTCTCCACCGCATCACAAACCGGTGAAACCGAGACGCTCGATGTTGGTGATGGTCTGAAGGATGTGCAATGGACCGTTTCCAATCTCGCGATGGGATCACAGACGACTTGGGATCTCAAACTGATCCCTACCAAGAGCAAGCAATTTGCTTTTAACGCCCAGTGGACAATCGCACCGGCGCCAGTGGCTTTGGATATTCAGGTAGTGGAGCCTCATTTGGAACTAGCCTTAGACGGCCCGTCAGAAATGGAATTCGGTGATACGGAAGTCGTAACAGTTCGATTGACCAATAGTGGCAATACAATTGCACGAAATGTGAAGCTGGTTTTACAACCTGGAATCGAAAATGGGCAGGTAATTGGCGATATCGAAGCCGGTCGTAGTAAGCTCATCGAACTGGAACTTAGTGCNGAGCAATCCGGCACCATGCAGATCAGGACACTTGCATCGGCTGATAACCTGAAGCCTGTCTCTAAAGACCTCATCGTTGATGTAAAGCGTGCTGAACTAAACATTGCGTTGGAGGGTCCTGAAAAGCGATTTGCTGGAACGCCTACGGTATACAGAATTGAGACTTCCAATACGGGTGATACAGCGGCCAGNGACGTCGTTGTAACGGCAACGCTCCCACTCGGTGCATCGTTCATGAAGGACGGAGTTGCCACCAAGGGTGATCGAAGGAGCATGTCNTGGAATATCGGAAAGGTGGATGCAGGTGCAACGCGGGCATTTGAATTCGAATGTGTTCTCGCACGAGACGGCGAAAACCCGGTACACGTTCGTATCGAAGGTGAATCGGCCGAATCTCGAAGTACAAGTCTGGTCACCAATGTTCGCGGTATCGCTGACTTGAAATTGCTTGTAAACGACTCTCCAGGACCCGTTGAACTAGGTAATCTCGCCATTTACGAAATCGAAATCGTAAATCGCGGNACGAAAGCAGCGACGGATGTTCAAGTCGTTGGACAATTCGGATTCGGTATTGAGCCCGTGAAGACTGAAGGCAAGCGTAGCGAACTCATTCCAGGCCAGGCAATCTTCGATCCCATCGATAGTATCGGCCCTGGGGAATCAATCAAGTTGAAAGTCTTTGCCAAGGCAGANGCAGCCGGAAGTCACAAGTTCCGCGCGGTTGTGCAATGTGCCGCACCAGAAACCAAACTCGTGCAGGAAGAAATGACGGTGTTTCTTTCCGATGGTGACGAGGAGCCGGTAACACTGACGGCACCTTCGGGTGAAGGCGAGTAGTACGTATTCAATACGATGCACGGTACCTACTCAGGGCACTGCGTTTGATGAAATGAGAGATTAGGTAAACGCTTGTACGAGCAGAACTGGAGGATTCAGTAAGGCACGAGTCACTTGCGAGGCCGGAGCCAACACGAGATACGGGGAGTACTGACGGGCATATACACCTGGGGCGTGCTCGAAGTCTATCAACTCTCGTCTTGGTCAGGATTAGTCGCTGAGTGGGGAACGAAGGTAAGCGGTTGATCCGACGTGGGGTTGGACACGTGAGCGACAAGCCTTCCTTCTAGGACATCCTCAAGCAAGCTACCTAATAATTCAGCACGCCAGCCATCGGTAATCGATGTCTGGCGTGTTTTTTTGTTGCCATCGAGTCGCGACGCGAGGAATTCACGAATCGTTTGCATCGTTGTTACCAGATTTGGTGCCATAGATTGTTTTTGGCAATGCGTACCAATGGCTGTGAATAGGAATTGAGCAAGCGTGGATCTTTGTGGGATACGGCTGCTACGGATTCGGCGGGGCCATTGATCTTCATCAAGTTCAAGCGAGATGCGGATGGTCTCCATGATATCTGATAGGTGTCGCTGCAGTTGTCGATGTTCCATGCCACGAATGGATCTCACACGCCGCTCGTCTGCGGTTTTGCGTTTGGCTAGCTCGCACATCAGATCATCTCTCAACACGCGTTTAGCGGGTCGATTCAGCTCTTGTGCCACTTTATCGCGCCACAACCAAAGTTCTCGTAAGATTGCTAATTCGCGCGAATTAAGCGAACCTGAACCGGAAACGCGTCGCCATTGCGGCGTTGTTTCAGTTTCAATGATGGCTTCTTGCTGACTGATCAACTCGTTCTGAACCCAGTCGTTTCGGTTAAGTTCCGAAACACGCTGGTTGAGCGTTTGATAGATAGGCATCAGATACTCAACGTCCGCGGCAGCGTAATTGATTTGTTGCTCTGATAGAGGGCGTCTGGACCAGTCGGTGCGAGTTTCTCCTTTGTCAAGGGTTACAGCCAACAGGCGATTGGTCAGTGTGGAATACGCGGCAGGGTATTCAAGTCCAACCATCCCGGCGATGAGTTGCACATCATATAGCGGTAAAGGCACTTGGCCGGCATGTAGGTGAATGAATCGCAGTTCTTCACGACATGCGTGTACGAGGACCTTTCTGTCGGGAGAAGAAAGCCATTCCCAAAATGATGTCATGTCCGTCGCAAGCGGATCGATTAGGGCAATATCCTCATCGACCTTGACTTGTACAAGGCATAATTCAGGTCGGTAGGTGGATTCAGATACGAATTCAGTATCAAATGCTACCCATGTGCTGTGTTGATGCTTCGCAAGAAATGCATTGAGTGCTGATGAATTGTCGATCCACGTTGGCGATGTCAAACTTGTGGTACTCCGCGGGCGACTCATGGTGGGAGGCTCTAAAGTGCAGCCGAAATCCCTGATGGATAAAGGACGGATAATGCGAATCATAGAGACATTAAGCGCAGGTTACAATGGCCGGTAGTAATCGTATGGTAGGAGATACCGTTGGCAGTATCGTTACTTCATGCGATGCTAACACCATACGGTGATTGATAGGAATTCTTGAACAGATAGTTGTTATGCGTGATATCTGGCTAAAACCAAATCAACGGGCATTGACCGCAAGTATCGTCATGCCGCTCGCCATTATTGTGGGTGCGGCGTTGATGTTGACCGGTGTTTTGGGGGATGTGCATTGGGTGATTCAGGGAGTAACAGGTGGTTTGGCACTCGTGTCCGGGTTTGCAGTGGTTGTGCTTGTTAAGTGGTTTTGCCATCCGCGTCTTGCGTATGAGGACGGAGTATTACTGGTGAATCTCAATGCCGGTCCCGCTCTGAAAGTCCCGATAGATTTCGTAGAGGTTTTCTTCGCAGGTCAATCCAACAGCCATATGCCGAAGACCGTTCAACAAACAAATTCCGTGACGCCGGAATCCCGTACGATCGTTGTGCGACTCGCAGAGCGAGCGACGCAGTATCACAGTCGCACGGTCATGCCACGACTTGGTAGCTGGGAACACGGCTATATTGTCGTGCGGGGCACTTGGTGTGAACCCATTAACCGAGAAGTTATCAAAGGACTAAACAAGCGGCTTGTGGCTGCACATCGTGCTATTCGCGGCGTGCTAGAGACGGATGGGGACGGGCATGACTGAGCTACTGGTAAGCATTAGAAGTACTGATGAGTTGGCTGTGCTTCCGCAAAACAGCGTTGCCATCGTTGATGTTAAGGAACCTTCAGCCGGCTCCCTAGGTCCGGCATCGCCAGACCAATGGCGACTGATCGCAACGAAAATTGATGATGACTCTGATTTGAGTCTGGCATTAGGTGAGTTAAGTGCCTTTGATCCGAAAATCATAGGCCAGATTCCAATCCGTACTCGATTTGCCAAGATTGGGTTAGCTGGTATGACAGGCAAGTGTTGGTCGGAGTCATGGCTGCAACTGCGTTCTGCCTTGTGTGAATCAAAGACGGAACTCGTATTAGTAGTGTACGCGGACGCTGAATTATGTCAGGCACCAAATCCAGACGACCTCCTGAAATTCGCAATTGAGAATCGATGTGAGACCGTGCTGGTAGATACCTATGTGAAGAGCGGACGTTCTCTATTGGATCACTGGAGCAATGACGAGATCAAAAATTGGGTTTCAAAGTTACACGAGCATGGGATTGTGTCTGTCCTCGCCGGTTCATTGTCTCAGGAAAGCATCGAGTCGCTTAGGGACTTGGATGTCGATTATGTTGCTGTGCGTGGAGCCGTATGTGATGAGAATCGCAGTGGTGATCTTGTGCCACAACGTGTCAGAAATCTTACCCGATTACTGAAACAGAACTCGTTGGCAGTTGATTAGGTCCCGTGTGCCACTCTCGACCATGAATGAGACGAGCCATTTTCTTGACGGGCAGTCGGCGTGGACCGACCATCAGGTGTGCTCTAGTTGATGTGTTAGCCTTCTTGAGTCAGCATGACAAAAAAACTCGAAGCTATTTTTTAATTCTTGTTGCCGGTCTGTTGACTTTGACGCTGCGCAAATTGATACTCTTGAAAATTGCAATCCCGAAATCTCCCTGAAGGCGTGCTCAGCGATAAGGAGCGGTGGGATGACTCGGATTTGGACGTTGCACTTTGAACAGAGAACAGGCAACAAGGTGTAAATAAATTGGCAATCTGGCGGTGAAGCGATAGGAGATCAACCGTGCCAAGCTCAATTCTTGACGCAATCAAACTCGGAATCTGGGATTTTGAGCCAATCGAACATAGTTCACAGGAATTCGAACCCACGAGGTCCTTACCTGGTTCTGATATTAAACTTGAAGTCTTAACAGAACGCCTTGAGCTGGGCTTGCCGTTGTGGCATCCATCCGATCGCCGTTCTTACGACGATTCAGAATGAACTGATTACGGCCATTTATACGGGCCGATTATCGTAGATGGACTTAGTTCCCACGGCCGCCATTACTGAAGAGCCTTGCGCAATGCGTCTTCCATGGTGCGCTCGATCTTGCCGCGAAACATCGATAACGCGAAGGGGATCTTGCCGTTAACCGTGACAACGTCGTCCGCCACAATTAACTGACCGGAAACCGTCATCCCCATAGCCTTGAAGCTGAATTCCAGTTCATAGTCATTCCATTGACTTTGTACGTCGTCCACACTGTCGCCGTATGTTTGCAGGGCTTCATCCATAAAAGATGATAGGGTAGCTTTCGCAGATTCTTTTCCGAGTGAATGTTCTACAGCGGTTAGTAGTTTGGGCATGCTTGGTTTCTTGGTGTGCTTATAAATCTCTGTCTGAAGATCTGCGACAGCCGTGAGCAGTTGGTACGAATATCGCTTGATCACAGATCGAAAATAACAAATTCCCTGTTTTCGAACTAGTTGCGATACCAACGTTTTACTGCGGTGTTGACACTAATGCAGGCATTCTTGCATTCCTTAATGCGATCCCTGAACTACAATAAACGCGTTGCGAATTCCAAATCGCTGATTGCAATACTTGGACTCCACAAAGAATACGATTCATGAGACGCGTTGGATTGCTGCTGACAACTTGTGTGGTCATCGCGTTAGTGCTGACATTTCCAATGTGGCGTTGGTTTATCGGAATGGAACCAGCTCCTGAAACCGCCACGCAGCAACAACTTCTCGGATGGATTGTCATCAGTGATTTGCATCGGCATCCTGAACAATTGCAAATCGATCTGGTAGACAGATTACAGGCGGAGATTCTTGACGGGTGGGAACCGTTAGCTGAGCGTTCTGCGTCAGATGAAGAGCGAATGTCATCGGAACTTGCGCGTCAAAACATCGACATTCTGACACGGGTGTGGTTTTGTCAGCGGGCACAGCAGTATCTAAAGTTGCCGCATGCTGACCGGGTGTCATTCATGAAAGACCAACTGACTATCGTGATGCAGTGGAACGACGTCTATTCTGCGATTCATTCGGATCCATCGGGAGATTCGGAATCATCGGATGATGTGGCTAACGCATTTGCATTGTTTGACAAACTTGATCATTGGGCGACAACAGAGCCGGATCCGAAACTCTCGCGACAATTGACAAACGCAATGCATCACGGAGTACAATTCTGGCTTTGTACAAGCGATCTGGGAACGTTGAGCTTTCAGTCCAAGGCAAAGCTTGTAGAGCGGTTAGCCGATGCACTCAGCAGTGGTTCGGTGAATACCTCTGACCCACTGGCGATTACCGGTGAGCATGAACAACGGTTGCACGCCAATGCCTGGAAACTACTGGAAAGCTGGATTGTGTTAAGAGCTATGGAATTCGTAGAACTTCAGTCATCAAGTGATCGAGAGGCATTTGTTGGCAAACAGATCGACGCTGTAAAAGGTTGGCACCTGGAGAAGTATCTGATGGACTCGTCAAGTGAGTCTGCTGGTGAGATTCAACTGATGCTGTCCGTCTTTTCCAAGCTCGACACGTGGATTGAAAATGCTCCGGCAGAACGTAAGCAGGCAGTCAAACTTCTTACTGATGCGATAAGACTATATGCTCTTCAGCAATTACGAGAAGGCTAGTGACGCTACCATTCCATTTAATTGACCGACGGCGAATACTATTCTGAAATCTCGAGCTCGTCATCGTTAATAGTCCACTTGAGTCCACATGCTTTGGTGATGACGTCTAGCAGTTCTTCCAACGTGACCTCTTTTACGTCGACACCAATTTGTTTGGTCCACAATTCCGTTGCTTCTGGTGAGGCGCTTAATGTTAGCTTGCGCGAGTTGGCAACGGCCTCCAGTAAGTCCTTTGCAGGTGCCTTAGCGACACTTAATGTAAATCGATTCTCGCTGGTCGATGTTGTTGAGGTCGATACGCGCTCCCCGGCAAGTAATCTGTTTAGCCGATCAATATCTTCATACCTTCCTTCTGCGATGAGAGTGCCGTCTGACGATTTGATTTTCAAGTCTGGAAGCGCGGACTTGATCTTATCCAGATTAGATTCACTCAGTGACTTTTGAATCGTCGTTTTCAGTACGACGCTGCTCGGGAATGGTCGTAATTCGATGGACTTGTTTGCGATGTTCCATTCAAAGGTTAAACCGAAACCGGCAAGGAGTATCGTCAGCTTCTGACTAATCGGTAAGTTGGAAAGGCCGTTTGCGTTCCATCGGTCGTGTTTCAGTAAGTGGGGATTTGAAACCGACAATCCACAACTCGTGACAAGTGATTCTATTAAGTCGGTGGGATCCGACAGATATTCCCATTGGAAATCAGACGCGGTGAGTAAACGTTTGGCATCAAGCTGCCCTGTGTTGCTCGAAAGCCTCTCTTTGAGAGATTGCTGGTGCAACTCGCACAGTGAGGCAAGCCAATGACAGGTCGCCTTTGGGCCAACATATATATTCCCGCGAATTTCACAGAAGGCCACATTGGCCATAGAGGTGATTTTTTGTAGCAGCGTTCGCACGGATTCATTTTGTGCCTGGCACTTAATTACCGTTGCCGGATCGATCCGTCGATCGAGAATGATACGCAGTTTTTGAGAACGTGAGATTGATTGCAGGATTTCACCAAAGGACTTCTCAAATGAGGCGGTTACCCGGGCATCTAGCCGAGTTCGCAGTGCTTGGGCGCTGTCCGGAAATTCAGCCGTTCCCTGCCCAGCTCCTGCTTGTGGAAAAACCAAGCAGCAAACAAGTGTAAGTGTGCAGAAGAGAGGCTTAGTTCGCATAAAAGATCTGGTTTTGCAAAACAATGAATTACTGGTGATTGAATTATACCCAACGAAGTGATACGACTAACGGTCAGATTCGTTAGGAGTGAGAAAAGATGGATGGCAACTTGAAACGAGAATTTGCAGCAGAATTACTCGGTACATTTGTCTTAATGGTGTGTGGGCTGGGAGTTAATGCTCAAGTCACCCTTGGTACGTCAACCGTTGAGATTGCAGCTGCGTCACCGGATGCAGCATCACTGGAGATTACACAACGCGCCCATGGGGATTTCTTTACGATCAATACTGGTTGGGGAATCGCCGTGATTCTTGGCGTATATGTGTGTGGTGGCATTACGGGTGCTCACATTAATCCCGCTGTATCTGTCGCGATGGCGTTTCGCAAGGAATTACCTTGGAGAAAGGTGGGACCGTATATCGGTGCACAAATGATCGGTGCGTTTCTGGCGACATGGTTGGTCTATCTCGTTTATGCAGAGCAAATCGAGTATTACGACCGACCGGTAACGAAGCAGTCTACGCAGTTGGTGGACGACGCAGCGGCGGTTTCCACAAATAGTGTTCTGGTTCCTGTTTCGAGGAAGAGTATGGAAACTGCGGCGATTTGGGCTACCTACCCTCGTGACTTACCACATCAAGGGTATGTCAGTAACTGGACTGGTTTATTGGATCAAATCGTGGGCACAGCAATTCTGTTGTTATGTATTTGTGCGATGGTGGATAAGGGAAACATGGCACCGGGTAGTAATGTTGCTCCAATTACGATTGGCTTGATCGTGTTTATGGTGGGGATGGCGTTCGGCTCGAATTGTGGTTACGCGATTAATCCTGCCAGGGATTTGTCGCCGCGTCTATTCTCTTACATTGCCGGGTGGAAAGATGTCTTTATGATCCCCAATACATGGTGGTACATCATACCGGTCGTCGGGCCAGTTATTGGCGGTGTATTAGGGGTTGTTGTCTATGATCAACTGATCTCCAGGTTTAATACCGATTCGCTGGATAGAGATCTGGATTAAGATCACTGGCAATAGAACGAACGGGCTTAATATGGCAATTATGGGTACTGCAGGTAATTGACTGGATAAACGGCGAATGGCTCAATTCATAATGGCGTTGGATCAAGGTACGACCTCCAGTCGTGCAATTATTTTCGACCGTGCCGGATGTATTATTGCATCTGATCAAAGAGAGTTTGAGCAGATTCTGCCTTCGGCGGGTCACGTGGAGCACGATCCGGAGGAAATCTGGCGCACCCAACTGGCCGTCGCACGAGGGGCAATTGCAGCCGCTGGAATCTCTGCAAGTGAAATTGCTGCCATTGGTATAACCAATCAGCGGGAAACGACAATTCTATGGGATGCTGCAACGGGAGATTCGATCGGGAATGCCATCGTCTGGCAGAGTCGCATCACTACTCCGATTTGTGAAGAATTGAAAGAAGCCGGGCACGAAAGTCAGTTTCGCAAAACGACCGGATTGGTACTCGATCCATATTTTTCAGGTACAAAAATCCGCTACATGCTCGATCAGGATAGTGAGCTAAGCGGGAGAGCTCAACGCGGTGAGATCCTGTTTGGGACGGTAGACTCATTTCTGGTTTGGCGATTGACCGGCGGAAAATGCCATGTGACGGATGCGTCCAACGCCAGTCGCACGTTGCTTTTTAATCTGCATGAGATGGCTTGGGACGAATCACTTGCGAAATTGCTTGATGTGCCAATGAACATGTTGCCAACAGTTGTGGACTCTAGTGGTGTGATAGGGATGACGGATCCGGAGTGGTTTGGTGTGGCTATTCCGATTGCCGGGATAGCCGGTGACCAGCAAGCGGCAACATTTGGTCAGGCATGTTTTGAGCCGGGGAATGTAAAAAGCACATACGGCACAGGTTGCTTCCTCTTAATGAATACCGGAAGCGAGCCAGTAGAATCTCAAAACCAGTTGCTAACCACGGTTGGCTGGTCGATTGGCGGTGAGACCGTGTATTGCCTAGAGGGCTCAGTGTTTATCGGGGGTGCCGTTGTACAGTGGTTGCGCGATGGATTGGGGATGATCAGCGATTCATCGGAGGTGGAGGCGTTGGCGGCCAGCGTTGAAGACCATGGCGGTGTGTATCTTGTACCCGCTTTTGTTGGACTCGGTGCCCCACATTGGGATCCAACAGCAAGTGGTACGATGATCGGGCTGTCGCGTGGATCCACCGCAGGTCATGTTGCACGGGCCGCACTGGAATCAATGGCGTTTCAAACAGCTGATGTTGTTGCTGCCATGCAGCGAGACTCGGGACTAGATATCAATGCACTAAAGGTTGATGGTGGAGCCAGTGTTAACAACATGCTGATGCAATTCCAATCAGATCTCTTGCAGGTGGTCGTTGAGCGGCCGCGCGTTGCCGAGACGACGGCATTGGGTGCCGCATACCTTGCAGGATTAGCTGTTGATTACTGGAATGACCAATCCGACGTGCTGGCTAACTGGCAGCTTGGTCAGTCGTACCGCCCGTCCATGGCAGAGTCGGAGACCAAAGAACGAGTGGCTCAGTGGCGACGTGCGGTCCAGCGTAGTCTTCAATGGAATGTCTGATCAACGAGCCTGGAACATGGCTTCCAGAGATTTGAGTGCGAACCTCTCTGGATTCGTCCAAAATGTTTTGAGTGATTCTTCACTAACAAACAGGTAGATTCTATCCCGGAACTTTACGCCGAATTTTCTGTCGCCAGTTACCAGTTTTTTGTCGTTTGTAAATATTACTGGGTCGTATCCTGAAAGGACCGGACTGAAACGGTCAGGGTTACTCAAGAACACTCGCTTGTGTTCTTGTGATGCGAACAGGTACACAACACCGCGGTGGCGTATACCGATTTGCGGGTGCCCTTTTACCCAGACTTTGTCGGGGGATGATGGTGCGTATAACGAGACTGGGCAGTGTCCTTGTAGTCCGAGTGTCCTTTGATTTGGCAATGCCGGTGCTCCGGTGACTACAGGCGGACCTACCGGTCGTGCTGTGCGGATATTTGGGTTCGAAGTTGTGGTTGGGCCGCGTTGGTTAGTGGTAGGAAAGCTAGCAGGCGCCACGTTGGTGTCACCCATTTCCGGTTCCATACTGAATCCAGAATCGATATTTAATGGAGTTGCCGCTACCGTTTCATAGACAGCTTTAAGACGCTAGATATATGCAGTTGCATTAGGGTTGGTAATGCTGTCGAAGTGTTTGTTACCTTCGCTGTCGATGACGACATCGGTTGGCCAGCGTCGGACTCTCCACTTCCGGACAACGGATGGTGATTGATCGACGTTGACCCTTACTGGAATGAAGTTTTCCTGAATGGCGCGAACAAACTCAGGGTTGCGCAGGCAGTGTCTCTCTACGGTGTCGCACGCGGCGCAGTTGTCGGAGTAGAAATGGATATAGACAAGTCTACCGGATTGCGCAGCTAGCTGTTTTGCATTCGCGATATCGTTTAGCCATTGGATGGAGTTGCTCTGTTGCATCTGTGGCTGGCTGGCCGAGTACTGTTGAGCTGTGCCAGTGGAGGCCGTGAGTGCAAGCAGGATCAATGAGAGGAAACAGGCAGAATTGCATTTAATTCGCATTGCACATCAGTCCATTCTATTCGTGTAGAGCTGTCATGGCTTCTGTTGGTAGCATCTAGTAGATGAGATCTTAGATGAGATCTAAAAAAGCACGCCTAGCCATTCTGCGGGCATGTCGAAGCCTCACCAAGGGACAATTAACACACCGGTGTATATTGATGGATCGGCGATAGAAAGTGTTAAAATGTACTAAAAATGCGGATAATCCGGATAAAAACTTCGACGCATACGTACATAGCTCAAAGGTGTTTGTGTGTTGAATATGAATGAAAGTGAATTGGTTGGCTTATCTGTTCTTGACATTGGCCGTCCAATAAGTAAATTTGTTATTGAGCTTTGCAAGTCTATCTGACTCAGCGAAATGACGCTGTATTTGCCCGCTCAACAAGGTAGCTTCTTCGGGTGTTCCGTTTCATCACGCAGGTTGTGCGTGGGCCTTTGCAGAATTGAGTAAAGGGTTAGGACGGAGCGATATTAACCTGTCGACAACACAGTCACAGAACAGGGCTTACCCGCAAGATCATATCAAGGAAATTGGTGTTTCGATTTTTCGAAACCCATTTTCGAACTTAGCCGTATTAAACGGTCTATTACCGAACATATCAACTTCTGACTTTGCATAACCATGGAAGGTCTCATTTAGAGAATGAGCACTTCTGGCAAGGTTCAGGTGCCCGGTTACGATTGAGACACCCACCGAATTGATGGGTATTCAAGTAGTCAGGTGGCACGTAGATAGTGAATTTCACTTAATCCCAAACCTTTTTTATGCGTAAGCAATTCTAATTCGATAGGTGATCGAATCAGGGTGTTGCGCGTTGTCAATCGGAATGCTAAATAATGGCGAAGAAGAATTATAACCGTGGTCGTGGTGGACGTGGTCGCGGTGGAAGAGGCCGTGGAGGCCGCGGACGTGGGCGTCATCGCGGTGGTCGTGGATCCAATATGCGACCCAATGATGTCGATTTACCAGAAAGTGGTAGCGGCAAAATCGAACCTGGTTTTGGATTGTTGGAGTTGCATCCCAATGGATATGGGTTCCTTCGTAGCCCGAAGTCCAATTACTCACGCCAACGAAGCGATCCGTTTGTCCCGGGAACTATGATCGAAAAGTACGCTCTCCGGCAGGGCGTTATGATTCGTGGGCTCGTGCAGCATGCTAGAAAACAGCAGGGACCTCGCCTTAGTGAGGTGATTGATGTCGACGGTATGGCACCGGAAGAGTATGGAAAAGCTGCAAACTTTGAAGACCTGACCCCGATTAATCCGGAGCAATGGCTTCAACTAGAGTCTGGTCCGAAGCCGTTAACGACGCGTGTGATGGACTTGCTGACTCCGCTTGGAAAAGGCCAGCGTGCCCTGATCGTTGCACCGCCGCGAAGCGGTAAAACCATCATGCTTCAGCATATCAGTCAGGGTATCGCGCAAAACCATCCCGATGTAAAGCTGATAGTCTTGTTAGTAGACGAGCGGCCCGAAGAAGTTACGGATATGCGTCGGAACGTTGACGGAGAAGTCGCCGCTAGTAGCCTGGATCAGGATGTTGAAAGTCACGTCCGTTTGTCCCAGTTGATTGTTGAACGCTGCAAGCGACTCACTGAAATGGGTCATGATGTATTTCTTCTAATGGATAGTATCACGCGACTTGCTCGAGCGTTTAACAAATGGGTCGGCAATACCGGCCGTACCATGAGTGGTGGTGTTGATATCAAAGCCATGGATATTCCGAAGAAACTGTTCGCGACAGCGCGAGCTTTTGAGGAAGGCGGTAGTTTGACGGTTGTGGGTACCGCGCTGGTGGATACCGGTAGTCGAATGGATGAGCTAATCTTCCAGGAATTCAAAGGTACTGGAAACATGGAATTGGTACTGGATCGAAAACTGGCAGATCGTAGAATCTGGCCGGCAATCGATATCACTCAGTCCGGAACGCGTCGAGAAGAATTGCTGCTTGATGAAGAGACCCTGAATGCGGTGACGATGCTGCGTCGAACTTTGACCACAATGCACCATGTCGATGCGATGGAGCAGTTAACTCGGCAGCTTGAAAAGTTTGATGGCAATGATGGCTTTATTCAACTGATCAGCGGTGCCGGTATTCTGGACTAGTGCCAAGTGAAATGGTGGCTAGTATGAATGACGAGCGCGGTTCACCGTGCTTTTCAGCCGGAGGGTAAGCGAATTGGTTAGCGGCCTCATTGGAAATGAGGTGCCCCTTTATGGGGTTGCGGGTTCAAGTCCCGTGCCCTCCGCTTGTAGGATGCAGCCACATCCTATTCTGCTTTTTGCTCGCATAACGCCTTGAGTTTTCTCAGGCTGTCGCAGTATTGTTTCTTGCTCATCCAGATCACCATCGGATACAGGATGACTACCATGATCTTTGGTGGGAGGTCGTGAAACGTGGTCTCAGCATTTTGGCACAGAGTCGTTGTGGTACCCTGCTCCGTGAGATTGTATTCAACGGCTAAGTCGAACGCCTTCCCGCTCATCTCACAGGCATGATGGTGATGTGGTTCGTGAGCGGTGATTACTCCATGCATCTCCATCTCTTTACCGCGTTCGTTGTATAC